>JALYVY010000050.1 GCA_030852985.1 Gemmatimonadota bacterium
CGAGCAGGGCGGGTCGAGCGGGAGGCAGGTCGCGGATACCGGTGTTGTTCGGCGATGTGTTGGTGAGGTGAGCGGGATCCGGGGCGGGGCCGTAGCGGTTGGTGGCCTGATCGTAGCTGTTGTAGGTGCGGTTATATCCGATGGCGTAGGGCCAGCCGTAGAAGCCCGCGCTCTTCGCCACGTTGTATTCGTCGTAGCCCATTGGGCCAACACCGGCGGAGTCGTGTCCGGCGTCGGGTCCCACTTCGCCCCAGAACAGCTCCCCGGTCCGCGAATCGATCGACACACGCCACGGATTGCGGTTGCCCATCGTGTAGATCTCGGCGCGTGTGTTCGGTGTGCCAGGCGGAAAGAGGTTGCCCGCTGGAATGGAGTAGGTACCGTCGGGCTTCGGGTGGATGCGCAGGATCTTGCCGCGGTAGTCGTTCGAGTTCGCGGCGGATCGTTGTGAGTCCTGACCCTTGCCGCCCGCGTTGCTGAAGTGGACCGGGTTGTATTGCGTGGCGCTCGAGTTGTCGCCAACTGTGAGGTAGAGGTTACCCGCGGCGTCCCACGTCATGCCGCCGCCCATGTGGGACGTGACTTCGAACGGCCAGCGCATCATCACGATCTCGGACTTGAGGTCGACAACGTCACGTGCGCCGAGTGTGACGCGTGAGAGGTGCATTTCGCGGATGTCGCCGGGTGCGGAGGAGTAGATGTAGATGTGGCGCGTTGTCTCGAAGTTGCGGTCGAGCAGGAAGCCGATGAGGCCCGCTTCGCCCACGAGCGCGACGGGAATCGTGCCGATCAGGTCCACCTTGCCGGTTGCCTCATCGAGCCGGCGCATCGTGCCGCCGCGCTCGATCCAGTACACTCGGCCCTTGTGGTCGAACTCGAGCTGCATGGGCTCGCTCAGTCCGTCGACGAGCACCTTGCGTGTAAAGCGGGTGGCGTCGATGGTCGTGGTGTGCGCGGGCGTTTGGGCGTTAGCGCCGGGCGCGCGTGAGGTAGCGACCAGCGCGGCGCAGAGCGCGAGCGACAATAGGGTCGTCGTTCGAAAGAAGGGGCGGCCATGGTGGAGCGTCGTGCGCATCAGTGCCCTTGATCGGGTGTGAGGCCGGTCTGTGCAGCGTGGGTTCGACATCGTTCCCGGAATTTCCGTCGCGCATAGAGTTGTCACGCGTGGGTCGTTGCGCGCAAGTTTGAGTGCCGCCCATCCTGGCGACCCACGTCGTACCGCTGCCCGAGGATCCGAGCATGACTGACAGCACTACCTACATCGTTCCTTCCACCACCGCTCCCATGCTGCCCGATGGCGTGATCGCTGCCGAGAGTCTCACCGGCGAGGGCGACGCACCGGGTGCCGTCGCCTACGTCCACTACAACGGGCCAACGGGCCAGCTGTCGACACTGTGCGCCGGCATGTGCGTGCTCGAGCCGGGCGCGTCACCGCACCCGCCGCACCAGCATCCCGAAGAGGAGACCATGCTCGTGGCGAGCGGTACGGGCATCATTGAAGTCGCGGGCAAGGCCACGCCAGTCGGCGCTGGCGCGATCATGTACTGCGGCGCCAACGTCTCGCACGGCATCACCAACACGGGTGAGGTGCCCATGACCTTCTACTGGTCCAAGTGGATCGCGAAGGGTTTCGAATGATGCGGCGCGAGGCATGTTCGCTCACCTGACGCTTCCGACCCAGCAGGTCGAAGCGACGACGCGCTTCATCGAGACCGTGCTTGGGTACGCGCGAAAGCCCGTGCCCGCGAACTCACCCGTGGACGTTCGGTGGCTCGACCTCGGACATGGTCAGGAGCTGCATGTCTTCTACGTCGAAGGGTTTGTCGCTTCGCCGTTCGAGGCCGAATTCGGGCGGCATGTCGCACTGTTCCATTCGGTCGACGACTTTCCGGCGTTGCGCCTGCGGGTTACTGAGGGCGGCGGCGAGCTGGTGGAACCGCTGCGTGCGACGCCGTTCGAGCGGCTGTTTTTCCGCGAGCCCATCAACGGCTACCTGTTCGAGGTGATCGACAGCAGTCGGCAGCAGCTACGGTGACGGCGAGGAGTCCGGTGCGGGCTCCGGCCGTTCCGGAAGTCGGCGCACCCACACGTTGCGGAATCGCACTGGGTGGTGATGCTCCTGCAACTGCACGGGACCTTGCATGGGCAGCGCGGCCGCAGCGGGCGATATGTGTGCGCGCTCCCGAAGCACCTCGTTGTTCTGCACGACGATCCCATTCAGGATCACGGTCACGCGCGGCGCCTCCGTAAGCGAACCGTCAGCACCATAGCGCGGCGCGCGGAACAGGATGTCGTAAGACTGCCACTCGCCAGGTGGCCGCGTGGCGTTGGCCAGCGGCGGATACTGGCCGTAGATGGCGCCGGCTTGACCATCGGCGTAGGTGTCGGCTCGCTGATACGAATCGAGCACCTGCACCTCGTATCGCCCCATGAGATAGACGCCGCTGTTCCCACGGTCCTGCGCCACGCCCCTCGGCGGATTGGGAGACGCCCATTCGACATGTAGCTGCATGTCGCCGAACGACTCCTTCGTGCGAATGGCCCCGGTGCCCGGCAACTTCAGGTCGATGACGCCGGGCCCGTTCACGACCTCCATGTAGCCGTTCTCCACCTTCCAGTCCGCAGGACCACCGCGGACAAGCTCCCACTTCGACAGGTCTCGGCCATCGAAGAGAACGATCGCATCGGAGGGAGCGGCGACGGGAAGTGCCTGCGCGGGCGGCGTGACCTCCGGGGGGCGCGGCCGGTTGATGTCGTTCGACTTCCAGCGCGAGGGGGGCGGCGCGACCTGGCCGGTGAGCAGTCGCGGGCCGATCAGCGCGGTCGCGAGCGTGGCGAGGACGATGAAACGTCCCGATGTCATGATCTGCATGGTCGAGACTATACGGTGATGGTGCTACGGCGGAAAGGCAGCGTGATGCTCAGTGCGTCAGCACGCGACCGGCCATCGCACCGGTGAACGTACCCTCGTCCACCGCCACCGTGCCGTTCACGATGACGTAGCGCATGCCGGTGGCGAGCAGCGTCGGTGCCTCGTACGTCGACCGGTCGGTAAATGTCGCGGGGTCGAAGACGATGACGTCGGCCAAGCGGCCAGTTGCAATCTCACCGCGGTCGACGAAACCGAGCATGCGCGCCGAGGCTTGCGTGCTCCGGTGAATTGCCTGCGGCAGCGTGAGGATGTGTCTCTCATTCACGTATTCGCGAATGAGCTTCGGAAACGTGCCGTACTTTCGCGGGTGGCCGTCGCTGCCGTCGGAGTCGGTCGTGATGAAATCCTGACGCATGAAGGTGGCGATGTCCTTCGCGTCCATGTTGAACGACGCGACCGATGCGTCGCCGGCGAGGATGATGCGCATGGCCGCTTCAATGGGCGTGGTGTTCCACAGTCGCGCGACTTCATCGAGACGTTTGCCACGAATGCTCGCGTCGCGGCCGCCGGTAATGAGGAGCGAATTCGCTCCGCCGCGCCGCCGCATGTTCTCCGTCATCTCCCCCACGAGGCGCTGGTGGATCACGCTGTCGTGGATGCGCGCGGCGAGTGAGTCCCTGCCGCCCACCTCGGCCCAGCGCGGCAGGAGCGCCGCGCCGACGGCCGTTCCGGAAGCTGTGTAGGGATACTGGCTCGCCGTGATGTCCACGCCAGAGGCGCGCGCCGCTTTCATCAGCGTCACGATGCTGTCGGACATGCCCCAGACATCGGCGCCGAGTGCCTTGATGTGCGAGATGTGCACGGGCAGATGTGCTTCGCGGCCAATCCTGATGACTTCGTTCACCGCACCCGCGAGGCCGATCGTGAAGGAGCTTTCGTCGCGGATGTGGGAGTCATAGAGACCGCCGTGCTGGGCGGCCACCCGCGCGAGCTCGATCACTTCCTCGGTGGAGGAGTAGCTGCCCGGCGCGTAGTAGAGGCCCGTGGAGAGCCCGATCGCGCCGGCCTCCATTCCGCGTGCCACCAGCCGCCGCATGGAGTCGAGCTGGGCCGCGGTCGGCGCGGCGTCTGTCATACCCATCACCGCGGCGCGAACGGACCCTTGCGGGACGTACACCGCCGCGTTCGTGCCAATGCCGTTGGTGGTCCATGCGCCGAGCAGCTTCGCGATGTCGACCGGGCCGCTACCGTCGTTGTTCGTGACGACCGTGGTGACGCCTTGCATCAGGTACGGCAGGTTCGACTTGCGTTGCACGTTGGAGAGGTCGCCCGCCGTGTGCGTATGCGGGTCGATGAAGCCCGGCGCCACGACGAGGCCTGTTGCGTCGAGTGATCGTGTGGCGGTGATGCGACCCGTCGTTGCATCGCCGACGAACGTGATGCGGTCGCCGGTGATGCCGACATCCGCACGTCGCGCCGGGCTGCCGGTTCCGTCGATGACGGAGCCGTTGCGAATGAGAAGATCGACGCGTGTCTGCGCGTGAGCGTAGGTGGGCGCGAGGACGACAGCAGCGGCGAGAATGACTCTCGATATGGTGAACATGTGCCCAATATATGATTCGGAACCGCGCTGGAAGTGCCGGGTATCGATTGCCCCCTGCCCCGATTCCACCTTTCACCAGACGACACATGCGCCTTCGCGCGTTCACCCTTGCGGCCGTCTTGCTCCCGCTTTCGCTCAGCGCCCAGGATGCATCGCGCGCCTCCGCTACACAGGGCTCCACCGTGGTCGTTCGAACGTTCCTCTCGTTCGGGCGACCGTACGGCGGCTGGCTCCTCATGGCGTTCGATTCCATCCCTGCGGCTCGGTATGGATTTCGACCGACGCCAGTTCAGCAGAGTGTGGGCTACATCGCGCAGCATCTCGAGGGTGCGAACTATGAACTGTGCTCGCTGTTCGGCGCGGCGCAACACGTCATGACGGCGAAGGATTCCCTGGCCGATACAGTCAAGGCGCTGTGGCCGAAAGACACGCTGATTGCACGCGTACGCGCATCGCTGGTTTTCTGCGCCGCGTCGATTGGGCAACTCTCGGATGCCAGCCTCGCGGACACCCTGACCGACGAGACCTCGGGCGGACCTGTAACAGTTCGTCGAATGCGTTATCCCCTGCTGCTGGTAACAGACCTGGCAGAGCATTACAGCCAGATCTCGAATTACATGCGGCTCCTCGGCCTCGTTCCACCGTCTGCGCTGCCACCAGCGAAGCGATAGGCGCGCTGGCGGCGGGGAAGCGCGGCCGGGATGTTTAGCCCGCGGCGAATCTCGTCGCATGCGGTTCCCGTTGTCATCGCGAGATCTCGAGATGTTGATCATACGTCCCATGCAAGCGCACGAGTGGGAGATGTACCGGCAGCTTCGCCTCGCGGCCCTGCGCGAGGCGCCCGACGCGTTCGGCAGCACGCTGGCGCGCGAACAGGCTTTTACGGAAGAAGAATGGATCACGCGACTTGCCGAAGCATCGGTATCTGAACTGGACCAGCCGCTCGTAGCGGAAGACGACGGTCGCGCTGTGGGACTGTGTTGGGTGCGGATTGATCCGAATGACAGCAGCACCGCGGCACTGTATCAGGTCTGGGTTCACCCCGATGCGCGGCGACGGGGCGTCGGCGAGGGACTGCTTCAAGCGGCGATGCGGTGGGCGCATGCTGCCGGAGCTCGCACGATGATGCTGACGGTCTCCCTCGGTCGCAATTCCGCGGTGCAGCTATACAAGCGTGCGGGATTTATCGATGTAGGCATGCCGAGCCCGCTGCGTGAGGATTCCGGATTGCTGCAGCAAGCGATGGAGTGCACTCTTGGAGTTACGCTCGATGCAGCAGGTACGGAGCAATGAAAGACGGCGGTCCCCTCGCACACAGCTACGGTTATCCGCGTACGGCGTCCCTTCCTGACCGCGCAGTGGCGCAATCTCGTCATGCTCAACGTCGCGGTTGAGCCATCGCTGCTGACACCCTCGGTGCCGCGCGGCACCACGCTCGACCGCTGGCAGGGCACCACGTATGTGAGCCTTGTCGGATTCCTGTTCGACGACACGCGCGTCCCCGGTATCCCCGTTCCGCTGCATCGCACGTTCCAGGAGGTCAACCTCCGCTTCTATGTGCGACGCACACTCCATGACAAAGTCCGGCGCGGAGTCACGTTCGTTCGCGAGCTCGTGCCGCGCGTGGCAATCGCCACGACCGCACGATTGCTCTACAATGAGCCCTATCGCTCGCTTCCCATGCGACACGCGTTCGGACCATCGGGCGCCGAAGGAATGCCGCGGGCTGTTGAGTATGCGTGGCGGACGCGGAAAGGACGGACGTCACTGCGCGCGGAGGCTCGTGGTGTGCGACAGCAGCCAGAGATGGATAGCCACGAGGCGTTCATCACGGAGCATTACTGGGGTTACACACGCCAACGCGACGGCGGCACGGTCGAGTACCAGGTCACGCATCCGCGCTGGAAGGTCTGGAGTGCCGAGATGGCGATGATCACCGGAGACCTGGAAGGTGTGTACGGCGGTGAGCTCGCTGCCGTGCTGCATGGTCGACCGTCGTCAGCCTTCATTGCCGATGGCTCCGCGGTAACTGTCCACGCTCCATCGAGCATGGGCTGAGGCGGCGAACGTTGGTTGCGCTCGAGAGCGCACCTCGCAAACGGGAAACCCGGCCGACACTTCATTACACGCGCCTTGACTCGGCAGCGCGGGCGAGCGTACGGTTCGACCTGCGGCAAAATGGTGACGCCGTTGAGTAGGCACATGCGTATCCTCGGCGCATGCCATCCGACACCGCATCGAGGAGAGGTCAGGCATGCCCATGGCGACTGAATCCATCCAGTGGACGCTGGCGGAACTGCACCGCCTGCCCGACGACGGCAACAAGTACGAGCTCGTGCGCGGCGAGCTATTCGTGACGCCCGCACCCACGCCCTTGCACGAGACCATTCTCGTTCGACTCACGGGTAATCTCTCTCCGTACGTCGAGCGACATGGGTTGGGACTCATCTACCATCCTCGCGCGGTCGTGCGCTTCGACGGATCGGAGGTCGAGCCAGATCTCATGGTGCGACAGCCGTGGCCCACGGCCAACGCGCGATGGGAGGATGCCCCCGTGCCGATTCTCGTCGTGGAGGTGCTGTCTGACTCCACCCGCCGGCGCGATCTCAGGCAGAAGCGGGACTTCTACCTCGATACCGGCGTGGCAGAATATTGGGTACTGGACCCTGAGGCGCGAACGGCCCACGTGGTGCGTCGCGGCATGCCGGACCTGGTCACCGATACGCAGCTCGAGTGGTTGCCGGCAGGTGTGAGTGAAGCGCTCGTGATCGACGTAAGAAGACTCATTTCATTCCTCCCAGAGTCGCCGTGAACCTCGCCACGGGAGCAGCGTAACTGATCGCGTGGCGCAACAGCAAGCGATGTATGCGGGCCTCCCGCTCGCGCCGGTGAATCCTCGTTTCGAGGTGCGACCATAGGATCGCTGAGATCGCGACATCATGCAGAGCTCGGAACCGGCGGCCAGGGCAGTTCACTTCTCAGGATCAAGAATCTCACGTGATCTCGCCCAGGGTTTCCTCGAAACCCCTCACGAGACCTCGCGCATCATCCTTGTCGAACGGCATGGGCGGACGGATCTTCACGACGTTGTGATACGGGCCGTCCGTCCCGAGCAATATCCCACGCTCGCGCATTCGGTTGGCGACGTACGACGCCTCCGCCGCAGCGGGCTCGCGCGTCTCGCGATCGCGCACCAGCTCGACGCCGAGGAACAATCCGCTGCCACGCACGTCGCCAATGAGCGGGAACCGTTCACCCAGCGCGCGCAATTCCTCCAGCAGGCGATTGCCCACATGCAGCGCATGCGCCTGCAAACCCTCGTCGCGCATGACGTCGAGCACCGCGAGGCCAACGGCACACGACACTGTATTTCCGCCGAAGGTGCTGAAGTATTCCATGCCCGTGTCGAATGCATCGGCGATGGCGCGCGTGGTCACCACGGCCGCCAGCGGATGGCCGTTGCCGAGTGGCTTGCCCATCACCACGATGTCCGGGACAACGTCGTGTGCCTCGAACGCCCAGAAATGCGTGCCCATGCGCCCGAGGCCCGTCTGTACCTCGTCGGCAATGCAGACGCCGCCCGCCGCCCGCACGCTCGCATACACCGCTGCCAGATACCCGCTCGGCAAGATCAGCTGCCCGCCCACACTCGGGCACGTCTCCGCAATGAAGCCCGCGAGTCCTGCGTCAGCAGGAAGTTGCGCAATCAATGCGGCAACCTGCGCGGCGTAGCGCGCGCCGACATCGGCCTCACCGCGACGGAACGGTCCACGATAGTCGTCGGGCAGGGGTGCCACGTGCACCCACGGCGGCGCGCCTTCCCCACCCGGCCCCGCATGCTTGTACGGACTGATGTCGATGAGCGTCGTCGTGTTGCCGTGGTACGCGGCGTCTAGCACGAGCATGTCGCGCCGACCCGTGCGCGCACGCGCAATGCGCAGCGCGAGCTCGTTCGCCTCGCTCGCAGAACTCACCAGCATGCAGGTGTCGAGCGCCGCCGGCAGCGTCGCGACGAGACGCTCCGCGTAGCGTGTCACGACATCACTCAGGTAGCGCGTGTTCGTGTTGAGTACCGCCATCTGTTCGGCCGCAGCACGCACGACGCGCGGATGCGCATGCCCCACGTGCGGCACATTGTTGTAGGCGTCGATGAAGCGATGTCCTGCGTCGTCGAAGAGGTACTGCTTCCAGCCGCGCGCTACGCGGACCGGTTCGCGGTACGCGATGCTGAGATTGCCCGCAAACAACGCGCGACGACGCTCGAGAGCGACGTCCGCCGCTGGCGCTGGGGCCGGAAAGCGCGACGCCGGCACGCCGACAATGAGGTTGGGATCTGGTGAGAGACTGCGCCAGGTCGCGCGCTGCGCTGCGGATCCCACACCCGGAAAATCGGTGTCGAGCCCGAGGAGATCCGTGATCACCTGAAGATGAAGGTGCGGCGTCCATCCGACGTTCTCGTCAGGCGCGCCGAGTGTCGCGAACCGCTCCCCCCGGGCGATGCCCTTCCCCACCGCAAGACCCACGAGCGACGCGCGCGCGAGGTGACCGTACAGCGTGAAGAACGGCACGCCATCGTCCGTCTCGTGCCGCAGGATGATCACGGGACCGTAGTCCTGGAGCGCGTGGTTGTCCGCGAATGCGTGCACCACGCCGTCCATCGGCGCATGGACCGGCATTCCCGCCGGCGCGAACAGGTCGAGACCAATGTGAATGGTGCGCCGCTCGGCCTCTGGCGTAATGCCGGCGAAGAACGGCGCTGTATAGAGCAGGCGCGCTTCGTCGTAGCGCCCAATGCCGACGGCCACGCCGTCCTCGCGCAGGCGCGCGTCGAGTCGGGGCGTGAGGAAGCGCTCGGCGTTGAGCGCCGGATCTCCCATCACGAGCGGGCTCGCGACGCTGAGGTCGAACACCGTGCATGGCTCGGTACGGAGGTCGACGTCGAGCACCGGAGCGAAACGCGCCGACTTTGCGCCAAGCCACTCGCGCACGCGCGCGCTCGTCGCCACCGGCTCGAGGCCGCACGCGTCGCGCACCACCGCGTGTGCGAGGCCATGCGGGATGCGCGCGAGCACGGGCAGCATGCGCCGGATCGCATCCTGGCTCACGTCGAGATACGCGTTGTCGGGCGCTTCTGCGCGCTGCCGCGCGGCCATGCAGGCGCTCGTCGCGAGACGAAGCAGGATCAGCCCAGGGAGCGCAGCGCGTTCCACCTCCTCCAGCGGAAACTCGGCATGGTAGCCGCGCACCAGCGACGCGATATCCGCCAGTGGATCGGTGGCGCCGAGACACACGTAGGCGGCCGCGATGGCGAGATCGGAGATGGTGTAGCTATGCACCATGTCGCCCAAATCAACGATCCCCGAAACCTGCTGGTGGCGCGTCCACGGGTCCTCTCCGTGACTCGCGAGCACGTTGTGGTCGTTGAGGTCATTGTGGATCGCACTCACGCGAAGCAACGGCAACAGCGGCACCACGTCGCGCTCCGTACGCGTCATGATCCCGTCGATGACTGCGCCGAGAGCGGGGTCCTTCACCAGCGGACGCTGCGCAGCGATTACATCGCGCGCGCGCGTGAGGTCCCAGTCAAACTCGCGGTGAATCGCCGGATGATCGAACGACGCCAAGGACGCGGTCAGCACCCCGATGCGCCGACCGAAATCCTCCAGCAGGGCGGGCGTTCGGCGGCGGAGCGTGGCGAGTGGAATGCCGTCGAGGTACGTGATCAGCCAAACGAGATGCTTGCGACCGTCGGATGCAATGACCTCCGTGATCGTCGCGCCGCCGAGGTCAGGGAGCACGCGCGGAACGATGCCGAGCGTGCTGCCGACATGTGTGAGTGCGAGTTGCTGTGCCTCCAGCATGCCGCGCTGCTCGAGCGCGTTCGCGATCTTGAGGACGAATCGCTCGCCGGCCGCGGTCGTCAGCAGGAAGTTCTGGTCACGCTCGCTCGCGAGTGCACCAGCCCGCGCATCGAGTGCGTAGCGATCGCGCGCGAGCGACTCGGCGTCGGCCGACGAGAAGCGCGGAGTGTGGGCGTGAAGCGACATGTCGAACGGTGCCGGGGTCAGGACTTCTGCACGATCGCACAGCGGCGGGCGCCTCGTGCGCGGGAAGTGGCATGACCGCCAGGAATGGCGCCAAATGTACACGAGTCGCGGACGAATGGCATGGCGCCCCCGGAATGCTCGGGCCGATGCGAGCGCGGGCGGGGCGTCTGCTCACAATCAGGAGGTACATTCGCTGGCGACACATTGCTGTGGGTCGGCTTTTTCGACATCTCTCTGGACGGCGCGCCGTTCCTCACCGGCGGTACGCGCCTCTACCACAAAACGTCCCTACTCACCCATGCAACTGAAATCCCTGCTCCGTCTCGGCTGCTTGCTGGTCGCGGCCCGTCCGGTCGCCGCCTTCCAATCCGCGCCCGCCGCGCCGATGAACGTTGTCGTGCTCCTCACCGATGACTACGGCTGGATGGACCTCGGTGCCAACAATCCCGCGACGTTCTACGAGACGCCGAACCTCGACCGACTCGCCGCGCAGGGGGTGCGTTTCACGACTGGCTACGCCGCCAGTCCCGTGTGCAGCCCCACTCGCTACAGCGTGATGACCGGGAAATATCCCACGCGCGCCGGACTCACCAACTGGCTGCCGGGCGTGCGGACCGAGCGTTTCCAGGAAGCGCCGCTCACGCTGCAAATGGCGCTCGAGGAGACGACGCTCGCCGAGGTGCTCGGCTCCGCTGGCTACCGCACGGCGTTCGTGGGCAAGTGGCATCTCGGCGAGGAACAGAAATACTGGCCCGAGTTCCAGGGCTTCGACATCAACATCGCCGGCTGGGCGGGCGGGCACCCAAGCAGTTACTTCGCACCCTATAAAAATCCTCGCCTGGAGGACGGACCGACCGACGAACTTCTCACGGAGCGACTCGCGACCGAAACCCTGCATCTCCTGGAAAAATTCAAGGCCGAGGGAAAGCCGTTTTTTCTGATGCACAGTTTCTATGAAGTGCATACGCCCTTGCAGGCCCTGCCCTCGCTGATCGAGAAATATCGCGCCAAGGCGCAGCGGCTTGGCTTGAAAGACACGTACACCCAGGAGCCGCAATACTACCTCTCGGCCAAGGGTCCACGCCTGGTGCGCGCGGTGCAGAGCCACGCCACCTACGCCGCGATGGTCGAGGAGATGGACACCGCCGCTGGCCGCATCCTCCGCAAGCTCGACGAGCTCGGCCTCTCCGAAAACACGCTCGTGATCTTTACCTCCGACAACGGCGGCCTCTCCACCTCCGAAGGCACGCCGACCTCGAACCTCCCGCTGCGTGGCGGCAAGGGCTGGGTGTATGAAGGCGGCATCCGCGAGCCGTGGGTCATCCGCCTGCCGGGCGCGACGCGCAACGGCCAGACGAGCGCGACTCCGATCATGAGCACTGATATTTTCCCCACCGTACTCGCCGCCGCCGGCGTGGCGTTGCCCGCTGGCCTGAAGATCGACGGCGTAAACTTGCTGCCGATCCTGCGCGGCGAACCCGCACCCGCACGCGACGCGCTCTTCTGGCATTACCCGCACTACGGCAACCAGGGCGGCTTCCCCGGCGGAGCAATTCGCATGGGTGACTGGAAGCTCGTCGAGAACTACGAAGACGGCTCGGTCGCGCTCTTCAACCTTCACGACGATCTCGGTGAGCATCACGACCTCGCCAGGGCCGAACCTGCGAGAGTGGCGACCCTTCGTACGCGCCTGCACGCGTGGTACCGCGACACCAACGCGAAATTCCTTCGCGCCAAGGCCGACGGCCCTGCACCATGGTCGCCTTGAGGATCGCCAGGCGCGTTCGACACTCCTGCGCGCGCTGCGCAAGCACGTTGACGTCACGATCCTGCCCGTGGCGCGGTTCCTCGATCAGATCAGGTGGTGATGACTTCCGTCCGCGGTCAGTCGATGACCTGCACACTTGCCTGCCGGCGCCGATCGACCGAAAGCTGCAGCACATCGGGTCGCGCGTAGTGCCCTGACGGATCGAAGTTCTGCCGCTCTTCGCGCACGCGTCGGTGCTCGATCGTCGAGACCATCACCCGCTCCACGCCGACCACCGGCTCCACCAGCCAGCTTCCGTCCGGTGACGCGATGCACGAGCCACCGTTGGCCAGCGTGTCGCCACCACCGGCGATGATCAGGTCGCGATGAGGAACAGTAGAGGGGATGTCGTCGCAGGTCATGACGGAGCTCACCGACATCACGTACGACCGTGATTCGCGCGCGATGAATCGTGTGATATCACGCGTGTTGCAGTCGCTGCCCGGCCAGACCGCGACGTGCACGTCTTCTCCCATTCCATACAGCGCGGCACGCGCCAGCGGGATCCAGTTTTCCCAACAGTTCAGGCCACCGACGGTGAAGGGACCGAGCGCGTGAACCTGCAGGCCATGACCATCGCCAGGCGACCAGACGAGCCGTTCTTCGTAGGTCGGCACGAGCTTGCGGTGCACCGAGCGGATCACGCCCGTGGCGTCGATGTACACGAGGCTCGCATAGACGCTGTGACCGCCGCGGTCAACAGGCCGTTCGATGCACCCGTACATCACCGCGATGTTGCCGCGACGGGCAGCATCCTGGATTGGTGCGAGATGTCCGGCTTCGATCTGCACCGCTTCGCGAAGGTAGTGCGCGAAGATTGCCTTCTGCACCGGACTGTCGAACAGCGCACCGTTTGTGCGTTCGATCCAGAATGGATAGCCGGGCGCGAAGCCTTCAGGGAACGCGATCAACGCGGCGCCCTGTGCCGCGGCGTCGGCTATCGCGGTGACTGACTTGGCGATGGTCGCGTCGCGATCGAGCCAGACGGGAGTGAGCTGGGCGAGGGCAACGACGAGCGTGTCCGACAGGGCGTTCTCCGCCATCACACTGAAGTCCTGATCCGCCAGGTGTCCCGAAGCCACGCCACATCCAGCGTCATCGGCAGTTGCGTGAGCTGGTTTCGCATGCACAAGGGTAGCGTCTGCGCACCAGCGTGACCAACTCGCGCACGACGCGCCTTGCGTTCGCATTTGCGCCGGCGTAGAAAGCCGCGGATGGTGCTACGCAACGACGTTGCGAATCTCCACGAGCCATGATATCAGTGAGGCTTACGGCTCGTTGCCGCCGGCACGCCCGACCAGCAAGTTCACCGGTTGAAATGAAACGCATGAAGGATACGAACAGAAAGTCGCCGGTCGACGAAACGATCGATGTCTCCGCTGATGTCTCCGCGGCCGATGAACACCCAGCCTTCGGAACATCCCGCCGCGTCTGGCTCAAGATCACGGCGGCGGCATCAGCGACAGCGCTGACCGGCTTCTTCCGTCCGGCCTGGGGTGAGGTTCCCGAGCGTGTTGTCAACAACGGCACAGCTAAGGCCACGTTCACGAATCCGCTTTTTGCCGGCGACTATGCCGACCCCACCATTCTGCGTGTGGGGAAGGATTTCTACATGACGCATACCAGCTATTCGTATGCGCCCGGCCTGGTCGTCTGGCATTCCCGCGATCTGGTCAACTGGACCCCCATCTCACACGCCGTCTCCAACACCATCGGCGAGATATGGGCGCCCGATCTCGTCGAGCACGACGGACGCTATTTCATCTATTTCCCGCTGGCAGGTCGCCTCACCGTCGTACACGCCGAGCATCCGCGGGGACCCTGGAGTCCACCGATCGATTTGAAAGTGAAGGACATCGATCCGGGCCATGTCGTAGGTCCCAACGGCACACGCTACCTGTATTCGGCCGGCGGCCACGTTATCGAGCTAAGCGCCGACGGCCTGTCCACCGTGGGCGAACAAAAGAAGGTCTACGACGGTTGGGTCTTTCCCCAGGAATGGAAAACCGAGGGCGTCTGGCTGGAGAGTCCGAAGCTCACGAAACGCGGAGAGTACTACTACCTGGTCAGTGCGGAGGGAGGCACCGCCGGTCCGCCAACCAGCCACATGGCAGTGGTCGCGCGCTCCACATCGCCGCTCGGTCCATGGGAAAACTCACCACTCAACCCATTGATCCATACCTACAGCGGCGACGAAGGGTGGTGGTCCATAGGGCATGCGAGCCTCGTTTCGACACCCGACGACCGTTGGTACTGCATCTATCACGGCTACCGGAAGGACTTTCAATCGCTCGGCCGGCATAACCTGATGGAGCCCGTCGAATGGACGAGCGACGGCTGGCCACGCGCTCCCTTGGGTGCACGCCGCTCAGAACCGATGCCTGCACCAATGGGCGTCGCGCAACGACCCATGATCTCGCTGTCGGATGATTTCTCCACGCCCTCGTTAAAGCTGACGTGGGGGGCATGGAAAGAATCCGACATGAGTCGCTATACCACCGGCAACGGAACGCTGACCGTCCGTGCGAAAGGCGATTCCTACGCGGAGTGTTCGCCGCTCACCATCATGGCACGCGACGAGAGTTACGTCGTGCAGGTGATGGCAAGCATCGCCGGCGATGCGCGCGCCACGCTGGGCCTGGAATACAACCCCAAGGTGGCGGTATATGTGGAGCTGACCACCGGCCAACTACGCGTGTACGGATCTGGCGCAGTACTGGCCACTCGCGAGTGGACGGCGAAACGCGCGTGGCTTCGGATGGTGAACCGGAGAAATCGTATCGAGTTTCTGGCGAGTGAGAATGGCCGGAGCTGGACACGTCTGACGGCAGACTTCGATGCGTCGAGCTTCAATCACAATCACCAACGCGGCGGATTTCAGGCGGCGCGTCCCGCCCTGGGCGCCATCGGCACTGGCAGCGCAACATTCGCCGACTTCCGCTACCGCGGATTGTAGGTCCCGGTTGGCGAGGCAGTACAGAGATACTGGTTTCGGCGTAACCGTGGGATCCGCCGCGCCACCGACCACGGAGTCGCGAAGAAGTTCGCCCGCCATTCCCGCTCCATCGACGGCTGACACGTTCTCATGATCAGCCCGCGCAGGTGTGGGTGGCTTCGCCTACGCGTCGAGGACACGCTCGAAGTACGCGACGAGATCGATGACCAGCGGCGCCGATACACCCTCGGGGTGCCACGAAAGGGAATCGACGAGCATCTCGGGGCGGGCATCGTCCGGCGTCGTCCGCTCGATCGTGCGCGCGTCGAGATCCACGATCCAGTATTCCGGTACGCCCTCGTCGCGAAACAGTGTCCGCTTGGCAACCCGATCGGCGCGCGCTGTACTCGGTGAGAGCACTTCAGCGGCGACCAGTAGTCCGCTCGGTACGACGAACTCCTGCGGGCGGCGGCCATTCACGAGCCCGGTGACAAAGACATCCGGCTGCACGAGTCGCGTCGGTGTGAAGATGACGTCCGCCGGTGCGAGGAAGGCGTGCCCCACGCGTTCACGCTTCAGATATTCCCGGAGCATGACTGCGAGTTCGAACGCTGCCTCCTGGTGGCGCAAGCGTGGAACCGGCGTCACGAAAAGCTCGCCGTCGATGACCTCGTACCGGTTGCCGTCGTCGGGCAGCGCGTGAACGTCCGCGACGGTCATTGCCGCGCAAGCTGTGGCATGTGCATACGATAGAGTCCTCGGCGCCGAGTGTGCAAGTGCGCATGCGGTACGATGGATCGGTGGTGTGCGCGCAGCGTCACCGAAGCACTGCGCGTCGGACCATTTGCCCGCCCGACGCTGAAAGGTTACTGGACGCGCGTTCTCGCAGAGCCCACATTCGCGTGATGAAGCTCCGCCCGCTGTCGAGCGTTTCATGTCCCTTCCTGGCGCGTACAGCTGTATCGCTATCAATGAGGGATCCTGCGATGCGCTCCAAAGCCAGCGTGCACTTGCGGTTCACACGCTCGATGGCAGCCGCGCTCGGATTGGCCTCCATCCCGTTCGGACTGGCATCTGCGCAGGGGACACCGCCAGCTGCCACCACACCGACGCCGGTCGTCGCACAGCCCGTGTGCAACCAGTTCTGCGACGGACGCAGCGTCCTCCGCGCGCGACGGGACCGCGCGCCAGTGTCCATGCCGGTCGGCGATGCGACGCTCGCGCTGCACTTCGACGATGTGACCGGCATGGGTTGGGCGTCGGTCGATGGCACGATGTCCCCAGGGGAGCTCTGGGTCGAGCGGTCGTTCAATGGAGCGCGCAACCCTACACCCAGCGCCCGGCTCTCGACAACACAACTCTCTGCGAAACGGGGTGTTGCCCGGACGACGATGTTGAACGTCGACGACGAGCACGCGCATCGCATCGGCGCGCTGCGCGCGTGCATCGGCGTGGGCGATCCGGCGGCGGTCACCTGCACCCCGTGGTCGCGCTCCACGGCGAATGCCACCGACCGGCGCCGTGCGACCGCGACAGCGCTGATGGCGCTCTACAACTACGACACCGGCCTGTTCGCGACGACCGGCTGGTGGAACTCGGCCAACGCTATCACGGCGATCATCGACAACATCCGGGTCACCGGGATGGATAGCTACCGCTACGCCATCGCACGGACGCATGAGCTCAACCTTGCGGCGAAGGCTGGCCAGTTCCGCAACGAATTTCTCGATGACACTGGCTGGTGGGGCCTCGCCTGGATTGCGGCCTACGATCTCACGGGCGATCGGCGCTATCTCGATACCGCACGGACGGACGCCGATCACATGGGCGCGTACTGGGACGACACGTGCGGCGGCGGCATCTGGTGGAGCACGAAGAAGACCTACAAGAACGCGATCGCCAACTCGCTCTACATCCAGCTCACCGCGGCGCTGCACAATCGCATGCCGGGCGACACGACGTACCTCGCCCGGGCCGAGGCTGACTGGGCCTGGTTCCAGGGCACCGGGATGATCAACGACTCGAGCCTGGTGAACGACGGCATCCTGCTTACCACGTGCAGGAACAACCGGCGCGCGGTCTGGTCATACAACCAGGGTGTGCTGTTGAATGGACTGGTCGAGTTGTATCACGCGACGAAAGACATCGCGTTGCTCACGACCGCCCGCCGCATCGCCGACGCGACCGTCGAGACGCCAACGCTCAACACCGAGGACGGCATCCTTCGCGACCGGTGCGAGACTGGCAACTGCGGCGCGGATGGCCCGACCTTCAAGGGCGCGCACGTGCGCGGGCTCGGTGCGCTGAACGAGGCACTGCCTGACCACCCCTATTCGGCATACCTCCTCAAGCAGGCCGACCGCGCATACGCGAGCAACCGCAATACGCTCGATCAGTACGGGCTCCGCTGGTATGGTCCGTTCGACAAAGTCGACGCGGCCCGCCAGCAGAGCGTACTGGATCTCATGAACGTGGTGCCGCGCTAAGTGCCGTAAGTTGGTTGGTGCTCGCGGAGGCAGAGCTCGCACGTTGCAGGGTCGACTGTGTCGTTCGTCAATAGTGCGTCCTCTGGCGGGTGCTTTTCCGCGGCTCAGTGCCCGCGAGGCCATCTGGGGTTCAACATTTGACAAGCGGGCACATTTCCATACTGTTGACGTCCGACTCGTCTCCCGCCAACGGTCCCGTTATGCACGCACGCTCGATTTCTGCTCGCCCCGGCGCCGTGATCCGCGCGCTGCTTCCGCTGGTCCTGCTGTCTGCATGTCGGACCGGCTCGCTCGTCACCTCGCCGCAACCGGAGCGTGTGGATCCCGCAGTCGCCGCTGCGCGCGAGGCGCTGCGCCGCGAGGCCTCGATCGATGCGAGCACGGTGCCCGAGCGCGCCATCGCGGTCCCCCCGCTCGTCGTGCGCACCGCCGACACGACGCTGACCCCGCTCGGGTACGGCCTCGCGGACATGCTCATGACCGACCTCGCCCGCTCCTCCCAGCTCGCGGTCGTGGACCGGTCGCATATGGACGCAATGCTGCGCGAGCTGCAGATGGCGCGGGCGGGACAGGTCGACAGCACGCAAGCGCCGCGCGTCGGCCGTTTGCTCGGCGCACGACGCCTCGTGGTCGGCGCGCTGTATGACCGCGGCAACGGCGAGTTCGGCATCGACACGCGAGTGGCGAACACCCTCGACGGCTCGCTCGCCGGCGCACTGTCGGCACGAGCCCCGTTAGCCTCGATCTTCGACGCCGAGAAGGCGCTCGCCTATCGGCTGTTCGATCAGCTTGGTGTCACGCTGACCCCCGAGGAGCGCGCCGCGATCGAGCAGCGCCCCACCTCGAACGTCACGGCGATGCTGGCGTACAGCCGCGGGGTGCGTGATGAAGCCTTTGGACAGTACGCCTCCGCGAACGCGAACTACCAGGCGGCCCTGGCCGCCGACCCGTCGTTCAACGCGGCGCGCGTCCGCATGACCAGCATGCCGGCGACCGAGACGACTACGTCAGCGTCGTCATCGGGGGGCGTTTCCGGCGCCACGGCGCTGGCAGGCGGTGCGATCAATCCCAGTCCGGTCGCCACCGTGGGCACCACCGCCTCCGCCAACGCGACGCAGCAGCAGACCAGCCAGCAGGACCGGGGGTCCGCGGCGCAGAAGCAGCCGGCGTATACGACCGTCATCATCAACGTGAAGCAGCTCCCGTGATCCCGATGCTCAACATCCTGCCGCGCCGCGCGCCGCGCCTGCGCCACGCTATCGTCGCCGCTCTCCTCATCCCCGCCTGCGTGTCGGCGCAAGAGCGACTGCTCGGTCTCACCACCGTGTCCACCGGGGTGTTCTATGAGAACTGGTCGCTGCCAACGGCCGTCCCCACGACGACCGCCAGTGGCGGCTCGTCGCTGATCTCCGGCGCATCGCAGTTCACCTTCCCCCTCGCGGTCGTGGTTCCCCTCACCGAAGGGTGGACCGTCGACGCCTACTCCGCGCTCGTGCAGGGCACGGTGCGCCAGACGAGCGCCACCGGCGGACCTGGGCGAAGCATCCAGCTCAACGGCCTGACCGACACGCGGCTCCGCGTTGTGGGCCAGCTCGTCGGCGATGCGTTGGTGCTGACGGCGGGCGTCACGGCACCAACCGGCAAGACCGGCCTCACCGACGAGCAACGTGATGCCCTCGCCATCATCTCGGCGCCCGGGCTCCGGTTTCGCTCGCCCGGGCTGGGCGCGGGCGCCGGGGCGACGCTGGGGCTCATCGCCGCACGCCAGGTGTCGGGGTGGGGCATGGCACTCGGCACCTCCTTTGAAATGCGCGGGACGTATGCGCCCGCTGAGGCCCTGCAGGTGAATCAGGCAGCGTCGGACCTGCGCCCAGGCAACGCAGTGCATCTCTCGCTGGCCGGCGAGCGGGTGGCGGGCGCGATTCGCCATACCCTCAGCATTGGCGGGGACGTCTACCAGGCAGGCGAGCTGCGCGACCGCACCGCGGGCGGCAACACGAGCGCGCTCACTCTCGGGCCGAGCATCACCGGCACGTACCAGCTCGACGCGAGCACGGGCCAGGTCGAATCCAGCACGTTCATCGTCGCTCGTCATCGCGGCGCGTACTCAGTCGCCGGCCAGACAGCCGAGGGCTCGGGGCGCACGGAGATCGAGGCGGGGTCGCAGCTGCTGCGCGCGCTCACGCCGTCGTATGGGCTCCGCCTCGCCCTCGAGGGGCGCGTGCAAACCACCAGCGCCACGCCCACGAGTGAGGGCGGCACTGGCGTCGGCTTCGCGACTGCGGGCGTGCAGGCGGTGGGCGGCACGGTGGCCGTGCGCATGGGACCACCTCAGGGAGCACTCTCCATCGAGCCGTTCGCGCGCGTCCAAGCCGGCCGTCTCGACTTTTCGTCCACCACGCGCACGATCACCGGCCTATCGGGCGGTGTGACGCTCACCACGCGTTTCTAAACCACGACCTGGATCATCCGATGTCGTCATTGACCTCTTTGGCTCGCCAGCTCGGTGGCCTGCGCACCCGAGCGCTCTGCACGCTGCTCGCCGCGGTGGCAATGCTCGGCCTCGCGTGTACGGAAGGGCGATTGCCCACCGGACCCGCGTCCGCGCCGCAACTGGTGCGCCTGGTATTGAACGCGCAGGTGTCCAGCGCCGGACGGACCATGAAAGTGCTGGCCCGCTACGGGATGCGCACCGATGCGGAGGTGCTCGTGAGCTTCGACAGTGCCACCGTGGCGCTCACGGGCACCGAAACACAGCTCCCCGTGCGGATCGACCTTGCGCCGTGCCTCGCGGCCTCGAACCGCGAGCTCCCTGATGAGTTCCCCGTCGATCAGCTCTCTTCGGTATGCGTGCTGCGGCTCGAGCTCACGCTGCTGGATGCGAACGGCGCCGTGATCGAGCGCGTGATGCTGCTCCCCATCATTGCGCGTCCGGGGCAGGAGACGCAGGCACCGGAGGTCTCGCTCGGCATCGTGGTCCAGAGCGTCACAGTGAGCCCGCGCAGCACCACACTCAACGCGATCGGATACGCCGTGCAGCTCGGCGCCGTCGCGGCCGACGCGCAGGGTCGGACCATCGCACAGCCCTCGCTGGTGTATCGCGCGCTGACGCCGGCCATCGCCACGGTGGACTCGGCCACGGGGCGGGTCACCGCGCGCGCCACCGGTGTAGCGCGCGTGTCGGTGACCAGTCGGGATGTGGCCGACACCGCAACCATCACGGTGCAGCAGGTGCCGAAGGCGATCACGCTCACCGCGCCCTCCACGACGATCAAGGTGGGCGACTCGGTGACCGTCGCGGCGATCGTGACCGATTCTGGCGGCACGGCAATCGCCGGTGCGCCCGTGTCGCTCCGCTCGTCAGATACCCTCGTGGCGGTCGTGTACGTGCAGCCGCTACGCGTGGTGGCACGGCGCGCTGGAACGGCTGTTGTGACTGCGACGTCGGGTAGCCTGAGCACGACGCTGAGCTTCACCGTTCCGGCGCCCGTCGCCCTGGCAACCGTCTACGGCGTCGTCCGCGACATCCAGACGCTGGCGGCAATACCATCGGCCTCCTTGACGCTCACGAATATCCAGACGGGAATCGCGCTCGCCCAGACGTCCTCCACCTCCGGCGCCTTCAGCTTCTCGAGTGTTTCCGCCGGCACCTATGTCCTCGCGGCAACGACATCCGGCTATCAGGCCACTTCCGCCGATAACCTGAAGACGGTGTCGGTCGCCGGCGGGGACGTCGTGCGTGTCGACTTCTCGCTGCCACCCACGGCGCTCACCAATCCGATCGGCGGCATTTCGGGCCGAGTGCTCACGAATGGGACAGCCGTGGCGGGAGCGACCATTTCACTCAGCGGTGGCACCCAGACCAACGGCGTGTTCAAGAGCACGACGAGCGCCGCCGACGGCACCTACACGCTCGAAGGCATCTCGTTGCAGTCGTCCCTTGGAAACCCGATCACCTCGTTCACCGTGTTCGCATCGAAGACGGGATTCGGAACGACAAGCAAGACCGGCATCACGGTGCAGCAGAACAAGATCGTGACCAATGTGGACTTCAGTCTCTCCACGGCGACCGGAGCAGTGACCACGTACTTCAGTGATGGATTCGAGGGCGCTCTGGCCTGGACCGTGACTGGTTTCTGGAACCGCACCACGGGCAGCGGCATCAAGAACACCGCGTATCCGGCATTCGTCGGCCTCGCACCGGGTGATGCGAGCGCGGGTGCGCTGCCCGCCGCGAGCGAAGGATCTTTCTATCTGTGGTACGGACAAGCGTCCACGGGCAACTTCATCGGCACCCAATTGTCTGGTGACACGCAAGGCTCGGGAGGCACGTCAACCACGTCCAACTCGGGCACCGCGACCTCCCCGTCGTTTACCATCAGCGCCAACGCGCCGGTGGTATCACTGGACTTCGACACGTGGTTCGAGATCGAGAGCGTCAACCCGAACGCCACGGGGTACGACTTGATGATTGTGCGCGTCATCGATGTGTCGACGAATACGACCATCGAGCTCACGCGCCTCAATCCCTTTGTCGATCCGACCGTCAGTCCTCGCGACGTGATTCCTTTCTCTTCCGGCGGCTTCGATCGTGCGCCGCAGTATCGGCCAGTATCGCTGGATCTCTCCGCCTACAAGGGCAAGCAGATCAAACTCGAGTTCTTCTTCGATACGGTCGACGGAAATTACAATGGCTTTCGTGGATGGATTGTCGACAATGTTCGTGTGACCGACCAAACGGCGCTTGGATTGTCGTCACCCCTCGCGAACCGTGCGGCCGCACCGCTGACGACCTCACCGGCGGCGGCGGCGGCGGGAAGCGGGAGAGGTCGGTGTACCACGACCTGTGCCGCCAGGCGCCGGCATTAACCGGGACGGTTGCACGAGGACGCAGTTCGCATGAACGTCAGCGCTTCGGCAGCTCGCGCACCTGGACGTTCCTGATCCAGACTTCGCCGCCGACGTTGTGCTGCTGAAAGGCGAAATGGCCCTTCATGAAGGAGTTCTTCTCATCGACGTAATCGACGGTGACCTTGTCGTTGACCTTG
>JALYVY010000051.1:0-18199 GCA_030852985.1 Gemmatimonadota bacterium
GGGTAGAGCCGGCGGTGCGGCTGGCGCAACGGCCGGTGGTGCGGGTGGTGCAGCGGCAGGTGGTGCGGGTGGCGCAGCGGCGGTGGCCGCCGATACATCGGCCGAAGGAATCGCCGCTGCATTTGCTGGCGGCCGTGGGGCACCCGACCCCGCACAGCAGAAGATCTGGGACATCATCGGCATGAAGCCGCCAGCGAATGGTCGTGGTGGTGGAGGCTTCGGCGGTGGTGGCAACCTCGTCGAGCCGGGCACGTACGTCGTGACGTTGGTGGCGGGCGGACAGACGTACAAGCAGACCGTTCGCGTTGAGCGCTCGGGCACCGGCGACAGCGATGGCGGCGCGTTCGAGAATGACGACGAGGAGAACCAGGACATCAACGGCGGGATTTTTCCGAAGTCGCAGAACAGCACCTACGTTCGGCGCGACCATCAGGAGGACTTTCGCTACCGGCAATAGCGCGCTGCGCTTGACCTGAGGTGACGGAGCCCGGTTCGCGCGTCGCGCGGGTCGGGCTCCTCACGTACCTCCATCGTGCCAGCGTCCTCGGGGCGAAGCAGGAACGGCGGCCGCAGAAATTCGCAGGCTTCGCCGCGCAGAGGACGCTGAAACAGCGCAACCGCACGAAACGGTCGAGATTCGATGTCAGTGTGGTTTGACTGCGTGATTCTGCGTTGCGAAGCCTGCGCCCTTCTGCGGCCGCCGTTGGCGTTCGCATTTCTATCCGCTCAGCGGCAAGAAAAATGCAATCCATTATGCAGCAACGATTTACGACACGCATCGGTTGGCGGCCCCGATCGAAGGCGTCACAGTCGGCAGCAGGTCGACACACCGGCAGAGCCCGCGGCACCAATCCCGCTATATCCAGCCGGGTGAGCAGCACGAAACAGTGAACGGCATGGAGCCATAGATGACCGAGGCAAGGCAGTCCCCCGATCTCTCGTCCCTCGCGGCGGACTACGACATCGTTGGCGAGATGGGAGGAGCGCGTGACGCGCGCACCTACATGGCGACCAGAAAGGCCGCCGCGGGCAAGCGTCGCGACGACCAGACGGCGGTCCTCATCTCGGTCGTCACGTCTCCCGATGGCGACGAGGGCAACGCACTGTCCCATCTCGCGGCGGACACCAAGCTGCTCGCCGCGAACACGCATCGTCGGCTGGTGCCGGTGGTCGAGGGACGGTGGCTCGGTGCGGATGCATTTGCTGTCGTCACGCAGCGCACGAGCGATCCGTCGCTCACCCAGATTCTCGCCACGCGTGAAAAATTCTCGACCACGCGCGTGGCCGCGATCGTGCGCGAGATCAACGGCCTCCTGGAGTGGGCCCGCGCGCACAACGTCACGCATCGCGGCCTCAGTGCGGACCGTATCTTCCTGGAGCCGAAGACGGACCGCGTGCGCGTCACGTTCGGGCTGCTGCCCATCCGGCGCCTGCAGCCGATCGCCGCGGCGACGGAAGATGCGCGTGCCATTGTGCATCTCGTCCTCACGATGCTCACCGGGTTCGAGGATCCGGGCGACTACGATGGTCAGACGCTCGCCGAGTTGCGCCCCGACCTTCCGGTGCGGCTGCGCGACGAGACCACCGCGATGCTCGAGGCGGATCGCGTCCACACGCCCGACGACGTGAAGTCGTACCTCGCGCTCGTCGGCATGGCCGACCCGCTGCTCGCGGGAGAAACCGAGGCGGATCGCATTCGTGCGGAAGTGCTCGAGGAGCAGCGTGTCGAGCGGGAGAAGCTCGCGAATGAGCGCGCGGAATTCGAGCGCACCGCCGCCGAAGAACGCGCCGCTTTCGAGAAGTACATGGCGGACGAACGCGCCACGTACGAGCGGCAGAAAACGGAGGAGGGCGCTGCCTACGAAAAGGTCAAGGAAGACGAGCACGCGGCCTTCGAGCGCGCCAAGGCCAACGAGCGTGAGCGGGCGGCGAAGGAGAAGGAGGAGCTGCAGCGCGCCGTGACGGCGGAGCGGGCGGCGCTGGTGGCGTTCCGCGCGGAGCTGGAGAGGACGGCGGCGGCGCAACGCGCCGAGGTCGAGCGCATTGCGGCGGAGGATCGACGCCAGATCGAGGCGCTGCGTGCGCAGCTCAAGGCGGCGGGCGAGCTCGAGATCGAGAAGAAGCGCGAGGCAGCCCTCGAGGACGTGAGCGACGTCAGCTCCACCCTCGATGACGAGGAGTTCAACGCACCCGTGTTCGTGCCGCTCGTGAATGTTCCCTACGACGAGCCGTCGTTCGACGACGACACCGCCCTCATGCGCGACGATGACATCGTCGATGAGCCGGTCCGCGACGCGGTTGCCGCGGCGTCATCGGCCTCGGTTGCGTCGCTCACCGACCTCAGTGCCGGATTCCATTCCGCGGTCACGCATACCGCACCATCCAGGCGAAAGTGGCAGTTGCCAGCTGCGATCGCGGCGCTCGTCATACTCATTGGTGGTTCAGTGATTGCGCTGGCGAGCCGGAATGCAGCGCCGGTGCCTGTGCAGGCGCCAGTCGCGAAGTCCGTGGTTGCGCCGTCGCCGGCACCGGTCGTGGCCGCGCCGTCGTCGGTCATCCCGATACCGGTGACGCCACCGCAGGACTCGGCGGCCGTGGCGGCGTCGCGTCGCGCGGATTCGCTGCGGAGCAAGACCAACGAGAGGCTGCGCACCACGTCGAGCGGCGGGAGCAGTCAGACACCAGCGGCGACTGCCAGCCCCACGGTGTTCAACCGCACCGCGCAAGGAGACTCGGTCGCCACGCGACGAGATTCGCTTGCACGGCGCGACTCGGCGCCACGGTTCCGCCGCGCCACGCAACCGCAACCGCGGCGCGACACGGTTCCGCAGTTCCGCGACGCCACGCAACCGCAACCGCGGCGCGACACGCTGGTCAGGCGTGACACGAGCCGTGTGCCACGAATAGCACCGATGTAGGCTGAGTGCCGCGCGACGCTTGCGCGCCGTGCGCCTCGGCAGTCGATTCGGACCATGCGCCTCGCACTGCTTGCTGCATTGATGCTCCTGCCTGCGGCCGTGTCGGCGCAGGCTCGTTCGCTCACCGCCGCGGATTCCTCACTCGTGGGGCGCATCCTCCTCGCGGAGGACCGGCGCGATTCCACGGATGTCGCGTTGGCCGAGGGTGCGCGTCACGTCGATGCACGCGTGCGCACCATCGCGCTGCGCGCTCGCGGTCGTATCCGTGACCCGCGCTTTGCGGCGCGAGACTCGCTTCCGCCGGTTCTTGCGCCGCCCATGTGGCCCGAACCGGCCTGGCGACTTCGGTTGCGTGCGCTCACCGCGAAGAGCGATTGCGTCGTGCTGCGCGCGGCGCTTGCCGATAGCGCGTGGCCGGTTCGCTTGCGCGCCACCGACCTGCTCACTCCCGCGTGCGCGAGCGACGACGTCACCGCCTCGACATTACGCGACTGGGTGGATGCGTTGCCGGCGGACGCGTCGCGCCGGCGGGCCGGTGGGGTGTCGTGGCACGCAGCGGCGCATGCGGCGGTCGCGCTTGCCCGTGTGAGACCCGCCGAGGCGCTGCAACGGATATCGAGGTTGGCGTCGCACCGACAGCCCCAGGTGCGCACCTACGCTGCGCGTGCGGCCGCCGTGCTCTCGGACACGCTCCGTCTGAGAACGCTCGCCCGCGATCCCGACGACAACGTGAAGGAGGCGGCCATCGACGGACTCAGCAAGCTCACTGCGCACAACGATGACGACGTCTATCTCACGACGCTGAACGGGCGCGGCGCGCAGGCGGTTCGCGCAGCGGCTGTGGCCCTCAAGGGTTCGCCGCGCGCTGACGCGCGCGCTGCCGCGTCATCGGCGTATGCGCGGTGGATGGCGCTGGGTAACGCGTCCGCGCACGACGTGCGCGCTGCGCTCCTGGAGGCCGCGGGACGACCCGCGACCGACGACCATCCGCCACCGGTCCACACCGAATTGCTGCCTCACGCGGTCGCCCTCGCACTCGGCGCGGACGTTCGCCTGCGCGTCACCATGGCGCCCACCAGTGGTGGAGGGTCATTCGTGGTGCGCCTGCGCGGCGACGTTGCCCCACTGATGGCCTCGAGAATTCTCGCGTTGGCGCGCGCGCGCTACTACGACGGACTCACGTGGCAGCGGGTGGAACACGACTTCGTGATCCAGGGGGGAAGTCCGGGCGCCAGCGAATACGTGGGTCTGCCGGAGTTCATGCGCGACGAGCTGGGCACGATCCCCCACGTGCGCGGAACGGTCGGCATGAGCACGCGCGGCCACGACACCGGCGACGCGCAGTGGTTCGTGAACCTGCGCGACAACCTGCGACTCGGCCGCGACTACACCGTGTTTGCCGAGGTGGTAGATGGCATCGATGTGGTCGATGGCATCATGGAGGGCGATGTCATTGCGTCGATTGATGAAGTGGTTCCGCGGCAATAGCAGCGCGACGTCATAATCCGGAACCTCGAAGCCGCATCATCTTTTTGGGGACGCCACCTCAGCCGACTTCGGCGACGACCAGAACGCCGCATTGGACTTCGCGGACCTCGCCACCTCCCCACCAAACAGCAACGCGTTGAACACGACGCGGAACGTACCAAACGGCTGGCCGCGCCATTGCGGACGAAAGCCGATGAGCACGACATGCCCACGGTCGTGCTTCACGTCGAGCGCCGCCGCGTAGCCCTGGATGTACTTCTCGCCAAGCAAGTAGCCGGACATCTTCGGCGAACCTTCCCTGGCGTACTTGGCCAGTGCAGTACCCTCGAAGCCATCCAGCGTCGCGAACACGGGGCTTCCGTCGACGAACACCTTTGCGCGTTCCGGCATGCCGGCCATCACGGGCTGAGACGGATCCGTCGTCACCTCGAGGATCGACCCGCTGGAGAAGTAGTTCTTGCGCGAGAGTGTGTCCACGACGTTGCGCACCGGCAGGTGCAGCGCGGCGATCGCGTAGCCCGCGCTCTGGTTGAGGCAGACCAGCGTACCGCCGGAGCGTACGAATTCGTCGAGCCCGCGCGCGCCCTCGTCGCCGAGTCCTCCCTCGTACTTCGGAGGCACCGTGCCTTTCGCGAAGCCGTCGGAAATCGATCGTGCGCGGTCCGACGCGATGAGCACCACGTCGAAGCGGCTGCCGAGATTCCCGGCGCGCACGTCGGCGTTGGTGATGGTCGTGTACTTGAACTCATAGTCGTCGAGCAACCACTCGGTCCAGCCTTCGTCCATGCTCGCGGTGAATGGCTTGTACACCGCAATGCGCGGGCGCACCGCGGCAGTCGCTGCGCTGCTGGTGAGTCGTTCCGCATGCAGTGACAGGTCGGTGGCCCACTCGTTGGCCTTGGCGTCGCTGACGCCGGACACCACGTAACGACCACCGCGCGAGCTAGCTTCTGCAAAGCCGACGCTGCCGCCGCTGGCCAGCGCGCGATTGATGAAGCGAAAGCTGTTGTTCTCGGCGGGATCGAGCGCGAGGTGGCTGCCCGAACCGGTAATGCGACCGGGAAGGGCCACGACACCGGCGGCCACGGAGTCGGTCGAGAACGGCGCATCGGGTGACGTGTGCCAGTCGCTCGTCTTGCCAACGACAAGTTTCATGGCGGACCGCAATGGCTCCGTGAGCGGATTGCGCACTTCGAGCACGTGGACGTCCATCTGGTAGGGAAGCGTCCAGCCTGCGGCGTCGTAGGGCTGCTCGGGCGGGCCGTCCGCGGACTCGCGCAGGTCGGGATAATCCTGCGCGTCGAAGAGCTGGCGCACGAGCTCCGCATACTCCTGGTCCATTGGAATGACCCACGTCCCGCGCGGATAGCTGCTGCCGTCGATCGTCGCATCGCGCTCGAGCGCATCGATGCGCACCCCGTTGAACGCGAGGCGACGCATCATCGCGGCGGCTGCCTCCGGATCGCGCTGCGCGCGGGGAATGACGTAGGCGTAGGGCGGGTCCTTCCGATACCGGGCGATCGTGTTGCGGCCGGCCTGGTAGCGATTGTAGAGCAACTCCTCGCGATACTTGGTCGCGTAGTCGAGCACGGCGAGCGAACCGGTTTCCATGTAGTCGATGGCGTCCTTGATCCGCCACCAGCCGCCGGGCCACGGACTCGGGTAGAGCGACTGTGGGCGCAGGTCGCGCATCTCCTTCGGAAATTCATCGACGGTGTAGAAGTGCGGCGTGGCGTAGCGGTACAGCGCGGTCTCCGTCCAGAACGACGCGATGTTCTGCAACATCGGCATGTAGTCGATGTAGCCCGGATACCACGCGTCGAAGCCGGTGCCCATGTGCGTCGCGCCCACCTGTCCATTGGACTCGAGCGCCTGCGCGATCGTCATGCCGATCGTGTTCACCTCGCGCGACATCAGCGCCGGCACGCGTGGCGCGATTGGTTCGGCGAATGGTGGCAGCCAGATGCGCGTGGGAAAGGGCGCCGTCTGGTGCTGCACGTAGATGATCTGCGGCTCCCAGTCACGCCAGGTGCGCGCGACGACACGCGACTCCACCACGTTCAGCATGTAGGCGTCGCGATTGTTGTCATGGCCGATGTACTTCTGGTAGAGCTCATGCAGCGGCGCCACTTCGTACGGCGTGCCGACGTTCTCCTTGTACCAGTTCGCCACGATGTTCTGTCCGTCGGGATTGATCGAAGGCCAGAGCAGCAGCACCGTATTGTCGAGGATGGCCTTGATCTTCGGGTCGTCGCTCTTCGACAACAGGTCGTAGGCGAGCTGGATTGTGTGCTGCGAGCCCGCGATCTCCGACGCGTGAAGTCCTCCGCTGATATCGACAAACGCCTTGCCCTCGCGTGCGAGGCGGTGCGCATCCGCGTCGGTCAAGCCATCGGGATGCGCGAGCCGTTGTGCGATGCTTCGATAGTGGTCGAGCTGCGCAAGATTCTCCGGTGACGAAATCACGGCGAGCGTCCAGTCGTGGCCCGTCGACGTCTTGCCGACGTTGATCAACTTGATCCGATTGCTCGACTTCGCAAGCTCGCGGAAGTAGCGCATGGACTCGTCGTAGTTCGCGAGCTTCAGGTCTGCACCGACCGTGAAGCCGAGCACTGACTCCGGCTTCGGGATGGCGCCGGACTGTGCGCGCGCAGCAATTGTCGGCGCAAGGCCGATGAAAAAGAACGACGCGCACGCGACGACAGACCGACTCGCGAGAGTTCGATGCATGAGGTGAATCACGGTTGGATTGGGAAGACGCTCGATCATTCTATCACCTGCCGAGAGAGGCAGCAACGCGTGCGCAGCGGCGCTCGTCGGCTGCCTATCTTTCGCGAATGACTTCCACCGTGGCGCCGCTTGCGTCAACGCGCGCTCGTCGCGAAGACGAATGGCTCTGGGGATGGGATCCCACACCGGGCATCGTCTCGGTGTGGGCCGAGCACGACGGAGGCGCGACGGTGTGGCGTCGCCTCCCCGATAGCGAGGAGCTCGTTCGCGAGGAAGAACGCTTTCGCCCATGGCTGCTGCTCGATCGCCTCGACGACCTCCGCCACCTCGGCGCTGCGCTCGCGCCAGATGGCACCTCGGGCGCACTCGTCACCTATCGCGAGCTGAGTGGACCTGGCGCGCTTCGGTATCTCGTTTCCGCTGCGCACTTCCGCACGCTCTCCTCCGCCGTGCTCGACGGTGCATCGCGTCGTCTCGGCCGACGCATGAGCCGGGTGCAGGAGCTGGGGCAGGGCAACGTGCTCGCGCTCCCTGCCGAGGAGCAGTATCTCGTGCAGACCGGCCGCACCTACTTTCGCGACCTCGCCTACTCGCAGTTGCGAAGAATGCAATTCGACCTCGAGACCACGGGCCTCGATCCGCGGTACTCGCGCGTATTCATGATTGCCGTTCGCGACCCGGAGGGAAACAGCTGGCTGCTCGAGGCGCACGACGACAGCGATGGCGGCGAGGCGGACTTGATCAGGCGCCTGGTGGATGATGTGGCGCGCGTGGATCCGGATGTCATCGAGAATCACAACCTCCACGGCTTCGACATCCCCTTCCTCGACCGCCGTGCCCGAACGCTCGGCGTTCGTCTCGCGCTGGGACGCGATGGCATGCCCGGTCTCCGCCAACGCGCCGCGCGTCGGGGGGCCGTGAGCGAGAATGATGCGGACCGCCGCGTGCGCTTCGTGGCTCCGGGTCGCGAACTGATCGATACGCTGGACGCCGTTCGTCGCTACGATTTCTCAGCTCGCGACCTGCCGGGTCACGGGCTCAAGGCAGTGGCTCGGCATTTCGGCATCTCGGGTCCGGAGCGCGAGCTGATTCGCGGCGACTTGATCTACGCGACGTACAAGTCCGACCCCGAACGCGTGCGTCGCTACGCAACCGCCGACGTCGACGAAGTTGCCGCGCTCTCGCTACTCCTCGGCGGTGCTGCCTTTGCGCTCGCACGCATGGCACCTCGTCGCTTCGAGCGGTTGGCGGATGCGGGCGCGGCCACGGGCATCATTGATCCGCTGCTCGTGCGGGCGTACCTGCGGTCGGGCATGGCGCTACCCGCGCACGAGGAGGGACGGCACGGTGCACAGCGGGGCCGCGCTACACCTCTTCGCGACTGGTGTCGCGCATCGCGTCGTAAAGGCCGACGTGGCCAGCCTGTATCCATCACTCATGCGGGCATACCGGATTGGTCCAGCGCGCGATCATCTCGGCGTATTGCTCGCGCTGGTGGACGGGCTGGTTGAGCAGCGGTTGGCCGCGAAGGCGAGGGCCCGTGCCGCTGCCCCGGGCTCGTCGGAACGTCATACGAACGAGGCGATGTCGGGCGCGATGAAGATTGTCGTCAACACCGCGTACGGGTACCTCGCGGCCGGTGGAGGGCTCACGCGCTTTGCCGACGTGCATGCGGCCAACGAGGTGACGCGCCGAGGACGGGAAACGCTCGCGTTGATGTGCAGGGAGCTGGATGCACGGGGAGTGACGCTGCTCGAGGCCGATACCGATGGGGTCTATGTCGCGGTTCCTGCCGCCTGGAGCGAGGAGGATGAGCGACGCGCGGTGAGTGAGGTCGCCGCGCTGTTGCCACCGCTCGTACAATTGGAGTTCGATGGCCGATACGCGGCGATGCTCTCGCACGAGCCAAAGAATTACGCGTTGCTCAGCTACGACGGCGCGTTGACGCTTCGGGGCGTGGCGTTCCGTTCGAGCCGCGCGGAGCCATATGGTGAGGCGTTCCTGCGGCGCTCTCTCAGGCACCTGCTGCGCGACGATGTGCCTGGTGTGCGCGACGCCTACCTCGACATGCTCACGGCGCTGCGCAAGCGTGAGCTCTCGACGTACGAGCTTTCGTCGCGCGTTCGATTGACCAAGTCGCCGGCGCGGTACCTCGAGACGCGAGCGAGCCGACGGGAGTTGTCGTACGAAGCGCTGCTCGCCGCGGGCCGAACGACGTGGAGCGTGGGCGATCGCATCCGCGTGTATCGCACGCGTCGTGGTTCCTCGGCCATCGTTGCTGAGAAGGGGGATATCGGTTCCGAGCGTGCGGATCCGCGGGACTACGACGTCGATCACTACTCACGAATTCTCCGCGACACCTTCGCCGCGCGGCTGGCACGCGCCTTCACGCCGAGCGATTTTGCGACCGTCTTCGGGAGCCCGGACCAGTTGTCGCTGTTCACGCCGCGGATCGAAGATATGCATCCAGTGCTCACGCGGCGGGGGACGTCGGGCGGGTCGCTCACTGACGCTCGCTGGACGGGGGACGACCAAACCAGTATTCCTGAGGCATGATGAAAACAGCGCGACTCCGAAGAATCCTTTCCATTCTCGCGGTGGCTGCTGCGACAGGCGCAGCCGTGGCGTGCAAGGACAGCGCACCCAAGGTGGTGCGGACAGCGCCCGTCGGGCCGGCGCCGGACTCCTTCCGTGTGGCGTTCGAGACCACCCGCGGCCATTTCGTCGTCGAGGTGGTGCGGGCGCTCTCGCCCCACGGCGCGGATCGGTTTTACGACCTCGCGGCGGAAGGATTCTTTGACGAAAGCGCGTTCTTTCGCGTCGTGCCGGACTTCGTTGCGCAGTTCGGCGTGAACAACGATCGCGCGGTGAACGAATCGTGGGACGCGAAGGATATCCTTGACGACTCGGTGAAGGTACCGAACACGAAAGGCACGCTCGTGTTCGCGAGTAATGGGAAGGACTCGCGCACCCATCAACTGTTCGTGAACCTCACCGACAACAAGAACCTCGATCGGCAAGGGTTTTCGCCAATCGGCCGCGTCGTGGAAGGGATGGGCGTCGTCGACTCGATCTACTCGGGCTACGGCGAAGCGCCCAACTATCACCTGCTGGCGACGCTCGGGAATTCGTATCTCAAGCGCATGTTCCCGAAGGTCGACTACATCAAGACAGCGCACATCGTGGATGGCAAGTAATCGCCAGCGCCAGTTCCAAAAACGCAAAACGGTGAGCGAATGATTCCGCTCACCGTTTGCACGTTCACCCATGAATGCGTCAGGGCTTCATCACCATCAGGTTGCTCACAGTTGCGTCCGTGTTGTGCGCGAAGCGAATGCCGTATACGCCGTCGGTGGACTTCAGCTTGCCGGCGCCGACCACATCGGACTTCGAGTAGCTGCCGACGACCGTGCCGTTCACTGAGCACTCCACCTTGTCGCCCTTGACGGACACCGCGATCTCCTGCGACACCGGCTCGCCGACACCGGCCGCCTTGTGGATCGCGGGGCTCGACGCACCGCCGCGACCGTTCAGCTGGAAGGGCGCCGGACCGAAGCCACGGACGATGAAGTTGCCATTGCCGGACGCCGCGCAGTACAGGTAGCTCTGCTGATCGGTGCCGAGGTCGTTGCCGCCGATCATGATACCGTAGGGGTGCGGATGGCTGTTGAGCGCCATGAACTTCGGCTCGGAGAACGTCGCCATGACGGTGTAATCGCCGCTTACGCTGTTCTTCGGGTTCCAGTAGGTGACCGCCGGACCGGTGGTGACGTGCAGCGCGGAACCCTCCATGGCGAGCTTGGAGTTCTCGAGCACGGATCCCTTGGCGGCTTCACTCGCGTCGATCTTGCCGGTCCAACCGGCGGCGGAAATACCGCCTGATGCGACGGAACGGGCGGTTTCGCCCATCGCCTGTGCGGAGCCAATGGCGGGAACGGCGGCGACGGCTGCAACGGCAAGCGCGAGAACAGAGGCGCGATGCTTCATGAATTCCTCATTGGGTAAGGGGGACGGCGGGAAGTATATCCTCGTCCTGCTCATGAGGAAGAACTCAACTACCCCGCCGGCGGCAAAGGTTGCGCGACCGGTAGCAAACAGGCCCGGGCGTTACGCCCGGGCCTGCTTCAATCGCCCTGACCTCACCGCGGTGCAACCCTCAGGGCTGCACCTTGGCCAGCTTGCCCACTGCTCCCGCCAGCATCCTCACCCGCGCGCCGTCCGGAGCCAGCTGCGAGTCCTGCACGAGGGCAATCGACAGGTCCGACATCGCTGCGCGCTGCTCCGACCCCACGAGCTTCTCCGCCCGATCCAGGTCGCGGCTCACCGCCGACAGTCGCTCGGCGGACAGCCCATTTCCACGTCGCAGCTGGTCGACATATGCCCGCGCCACCACGAACGAGGCCGGCCACACCAGCTTGGGCTGGTCCTGCACGTTGAGGTGGTCGAAGTGCACGAGCTTCGCCGCATCGATCTCGTTCTGCGTCAACCACGCACTCGGCTTCAGCTCGAAGATGTCCAGGCCACGCGAGATCTCCGAGCCGACGATGACGCCGTTGTACCAGTAGGACGACCAGTATCCCGCATCCACCAACTTGGTGGCGTCCATCGGCCCGTAGTCGAAGTAGGCGATTTCCATCGGGTGCGATGCGTCCGTCCAGTCGAACACCGAGATGCCGCCCTGGTACCACGACTGCACCATGATGTCTCGCCCCGGCACCGGAATGAGCGAGCCATTGTGCGCCACGCAATTCTCGTTCGACGTCTGCGCCGCCGGCATCTTGTAGTAGCTCTTGAACGTCATCTTGTTGTTCTCGAGCGCGAAGATCGCGTCGGCGCCCCATTCCTTGTTATCCGTCGCGCGGCAGCGCGGCTGCGAGCCGCCGCCCCATTCGTCGGAGAAGAGGATCTTCGTCCCGTCGTTGTTGAACGTGGCGGAGTGCCAGAATGAGAAGTTCGAATCGGCGACGGCGGCAATGCGCACCGGGTTGGCCACATTGCGAATGTCGAGCAGCAGGCCCATGCCCGCGCAGGCACCGCCGGCGAGCCCGATCTCCGGATACACGGTGATGTCATGGCACTGGGTAATGCCCGGCACACGCGCCGGCGGTGAGCCCGCGCCTCCAGGTCCACCCGCCCGTGCGGCCCGCGCCGTCGCGGCCGCCGCGACGTCCGCTGCCGGATCCGCATGGCGCGACACGATGCCCAGCCCATTGATCGCACCGCTCGAGTTGTCGGCGAAGATGCGCGGGTGGCTTACGATCGCGGCCTGTTCCGGATGCGCGAGCGGAACGCGAATCACTTCAATACGAAAGAGCGCCGTCGCCGGGTCGTTCGGGTCAGCCACGCAGCCCGGTAGCTCGGTCGGCGAGCGCACGGCGGCCGAGCCGGAGACGTAGATGTAGACGTTGTCCTGGTCCTTCGGGTCGGTGACGACAGTATGCGTGTGCGATCCTCGGCACGTCTGCACGTTGCCGACGTATTTCGGATGGACCATGTCGCTGACGTCGAAGATGCGGATGCCGCGGAGTCGCGCGCCGCTCACCGTATCCGCCACGCCCTGCATGCCGCAGTCCAGTCGGCCCGTCGTGGATTCGCCCGACACGAACATCAGGTTCCGGTAGACCGAGACATCACTCTGCGAGCCCGGGCAGACGTACGCCGTCGTGAGGGTCGGGTGTCGCACATCCGAGATGTCCCACACCTGGTAGCCGCTGTAATTCCCCTGGATCGCGTAGTTGCCCGTGAACGCCAGGTCCGAGTTCACCAGTCGGCGGTCGCCCGGTGTGGACTCGTTGATGAAGGCCGCCGATGGTCTCGTCTTGGAAACGACGCCCAAGTTCCAGCTCGCCTCCTGGGCGTCGAACCATCCCGCACGCTGGCCGACGCGCGGATCGGGGCTCGGCGCCATGGACGACATGGCCGGTGACATCGATGAGGATGTGCTCGAGGACGTCGCGCACGCCGACGCGAACAGCACGCCCGCGACCATCGAGAGCGAGAAGTGCGAAGCAGGTTTCATGGCGAATTCCGTGGTGATGGGGACGTGGCGAGCATGAGGCGCATTCGGTCGATCTCGGTGAACTGGTCCGCGCTCACGTCGGAGGCGAACCGGAAGATGTACAGCTCCTGTCCGGCGCCCTGCGTGCCGAAGAGTTGGTCGACCATCGAGAGCGCACCCTGATGGTGCTGGATCATGTCGGTGAGGAAGAGGCGATCGAACTCCGGCCCGCGGGCCCGGTCGAGCTCCGCCATCTGCTCCGGCGTCAGCATGCCCGGCATGAGCTCGCCCATGGCCATTCCGGGCATGCTCATTCCGTGCTGCATCTGCGCGGCGGCATCCGGCACGGGAAGCTTTCGATCGCCCAGCCAGCGCTGCATGAACGCGATCTCGTCGCGCTGCGCCACGTCGATGCGACCCGCGAGAATCTTCACGCTCTCGCTGGCGCCATGTGTCGGCGCCCAGCCCGCCATGACCACGGCCTGCGAATGATGCCCTATCATGCCCTGCATGAAGCGCACGTCGGCCTGGGTGTACGGCATCACGCCGCCGTCCATCTTCGCCTGCTCGGCAGGCGTGCGCGGCTCGGCCTGCGCCAGTGTGGTGGTACTCATGCCCGCTGTAGCGGCCGCGAGCATCAGCGAGGCGCGCAGCAGGACGATCGAATGTGTCATCATGTCCTCCGGTACGTTGGAGAACGTACGATGCGCGGCTTTCGCTGGACAGCACCCCGCATTGATTCATTGGGCGGGCAATCTCCGGCTCAATGGCGAGTGACCCGTCACAGACGCATCTTTGCACCGAAATACGTTCACCATGTTCACGGATCATATGAAGCGATTCATCGTACTGCTCGCGCTGCTTGTGTTCACGTTCGCGCCTGCGACACACGCGGGGCCGACCGACGCGACGCGATGGGAAGCCCAGGCGCGGAAGGTGACGATTCTGCGCGACGATTGGGGCATTCCCCACATCTATGGCAAGAGCGACGCAGACGTCGTGTTCGGGTTGATGTACGCGCAGTCCGAAGACGACTTCAATCGCGTCGAGACGAACTTCATCAACGCGATGGGCCGTCTCGCCGAGGTGGAAGGGCAGGGCGAGATCTATCGTGACCTGCGCATGAAGTTGTTCATCGATCCGGACAGCATTCAGGCGAAGTACCGGAAGTCGCCAGCCTGGTTGAAGACGCTGATGGTCGCGTGGGCCGATGGACTCAACTTCTATCTGTACAAGCACCCGGAAGTAAAACCGCGCCTCATCACGCGCTTCGAGCCGTGGATGGCGCTGACGTTCAGCGAAGGCAGCATCGGCGGCGACATCGAGAAGGTGATGACGCGCGACCTGGAAGCGTTCTACGGCGGACAGGGTTCGACGGGGCAGGCGCCACCTTCGACCATCCCGCAGGAGCTTGGCGGCTCGAATGGGTTTGCCATTGCTCCGTCCAACACCGCCAATCACCATGCGCTGCTCTGGATCAACCCGCACACGTCCTTCTTCTTTCGCGCTGAAGTCCAGATGGTCAGCCAGGAAGGCTTGATGCGTACGGCGCAGTGACGTGGGGGCAGTTCTTCGTCTATCAGGGCTTCAACGATCGCGCCGGTTGGATGCATACCACGAGCGGTGTCGACGACGTGGACGAATATCTCGAGACCGTGTCGAAGAAGGGTTCCGCATTCACGTACAAGTACGGAAATGCGGAGCGCCCCGTCATCGCGTCGAAGATTGTCGTGCCCTACCGAACTGCCGCAGGAATGGCAAAGAAGGAGTTCACGGTCTACCGCACCCAGCACGGACCGATCATTCGTTCGGCGAATGGAAAGTGGGTCGCCATCCGGATGATGCAGGATCCCGTGAAGGCGCTCACGCAATCGTACACCCGCACCAAGGCACGCAACTACGCGCAGTTCCGGAAATCGATGGAGCTACACACCAACTCGTCGAACAACACCATCTTCGCAGACGCCGACGGCGACATCGCGTATTTCCACGCCAACTTCATCCCGAAGCGCGACCCGCGTTTCGATTGGAACCATCCCGTCGACGGCAGCAATCCGGCCACGGAGTGGAAGGGCATTCACTCGGTCGAGGAGAGCCCGCTCATCCACAACCCGGCCAGCGGTTGGCTTTACAACACGAACAACTGGCCCTTCAGCGCATCGGGTGCGAGCAGTCCGAAGCAGGAGGCCTATCCAGCTTACATGGAAACGGGCGGCGAGAACCCTCGCGGCATTCACGCCATTCGCGTCCTGTCCGGCAGGAGGGACTTCACGCCGAATTCCTTGATGGCGGCCGCGTTCGACAGCTATCTCCCGGCGTTCGAGACGCTCATCCCTCCGCTGATTCAGGACTATGACCAGTTCGGCGTGAACAGCGAAGCCAAGTCGAAGTGGGCAGAGCCGATTGCGGCATTGCGGGCCTGGGACAAGCGCTGGTCCATCACGTCCGTCCCCACTACCCTGGCGGTCTACTGGGGCGAGGAGCTCCAGCGCGCCGTCGGGCCAGAAGCACGCCAGGCGGGCGTCGCCATCGACGACTACATGGTGAGGCCGGCGGCACGCGACCAGCGCCTGCGCGCCCTCAGTCGCGCGATCGATAAACTCACGGCGGATTTCGGTACGTGGAAGACGCCATGGGGCGACATCAATCGCTTCCAGCGACTCACCGGCGATATCGTGCAGCCATTCAATGACGCCGCGCCGAGCCTTCCCGTGGGCTTCACGTCGTCGCGGTGGGGGTCGCTCGCGTCGTTCGGTGCGCGTACCTATCCCGGCACGAAGAAGATGTACGGCACGAGCGGCAACAGCTTCGTCGCCGTGGTGGAGTTTGGCGACAGCGTTCGCGCGAAGGCGATCTCCGCCGGCGGCGAGAGCGGTGACCCGAAGTCGAAGCACTTCGACGACCAGGCCCTGCGGTACACCACCGGCGAGCTGCGTGACGTCTACTTTTATCGCTCGCACCTGAAGAACCACACCGAGCGCGAGTATCACCCCGGTTCATGATCCCTGCACGCGCCGGCGACCGAACCATCATGCACGACCACCGAGGAACGCGATGAAGACGCTGAAGGAAATGCTCGACGCCACGGACCACGACCGCGCCTTGCGGGCCGAGGAAGCCGAAGACCTGTCGGGCGTGGATCGCCGCGAGTTTCTCTTCATGTCAATGGTCGCGGCGGCGGCGAGCACATTCGGCGCGCACTCGGCACTCGGCCAGTCAGCGCCGGGCCTCCTATCATCGCCATTCGCGGCAGCACCGCAGCCGCAGCAACAAGTGCCGCCGCTGCCGCTCGGCAACGGTGAACCTCCCGCCGAGCAGTTCATGCCCTATCCCCGCGGGACTGGCGCGTTGATGGAGAAGCTCGTGAAGCAGCACGGTGCGAAGGCGTTCCAGCGCTCGTCGTTCACCGTCGAGAAATGGAAGGGCGCCGTGCCCACGTCGGACGAGGAGATCGCGTTCCTTCCCGCGCATCGCCTGTCCGCGATGATCAAGGCGCGGAAGATCACCTCCGTTCGGCTTGCCACGATCTACCTCGAGCGACTCAAGCGACTCAATCCCACGCTGCTCTGCGCCGTGGCGATCATGGAGTCGCAGGGCCTCGCCGAAGCGGCGCGTGCCGATGCCGAGCTCGCCGCGGGAAAATATCGCGGTCCATTGCACGGTATCCCGTACGGCGTGAAGGATCTCTTCAATACCAAGGGCGTTCCGACGACCTGGGGCACCCCGGACTTCGAGAACCGCATCATCGACGATGATGCCGAAGTCGTTGTACGACTGCGCGACGCGGGCGCGGTGCTCATTGCGAAGCTCTCGACCGGCATCTTCGCGCAGAATGACCAGTGGTTTCGTGGCCGCACGAACAACCCGTGGAACCTGTCGCAGGGCTCCAGCGGCTCCTCGGCGGGGCCGTCGTCGGCGACGGCTGCCGGATGCGTCGCGTTCGGCATCGGCACCGAGACGCAGGGCTCCATCGTTTCGCCCGCAATCCGCTGTGGGTTGAGCGCACTCCGTCCCACGTTCGGGCGCGTCAGTCGCGCGGGCGGCATGGTGCTCGCCTGGTCGCAGGATCGCGTCGGCCCGATCTGCCGCAGCATCGAGGACTGCGCCATGGTGTTCAACGTCATTCATGGCGTGGACGAGAAGGATCCCTCCACGGTGATGACCCCCTTCACGTTCGACCGGAACATCAAGCTCGCGTCGTTGCGCGTGGGGGTCGATCCCAAGGCGCCGAAAGAGCTTGTCGACAAGCTGCGTGCGCTTGGCATGCGGACGAAGGACATCGGCGCTCGGCCCACCGTGCCCGGCGTCGGCCAAGGCAGCCTCAACGTGGAATACGCCGCTGCGTTCGACGAGTACGTCCAGCGCAAGGCAAGGGAGATCGGCCTGGACCTGAACACCGTGCTCACGCCGAGCGTAGGAAACACGCCCTTTGCCGGGACAGTCGCGGCGCCCAGCGGTCCGCCGAGCCCCATGGCGCCCGCGGACTGGAATCCGCGCTTCGTGAACGGACGCACCGTGAAGGCGTTCGAATACCTCCAGAACCAGCGCCGTCGCTACGCGCTTGTCGTGAAGTGGGGCGAGTTCATGAAGGACCTCGACCTCTTCATCGGCGCACCGCAAGACGACGTCGGCCCGAATGCGCAGACCGGCCATCCGTGCGCCGTGGTGCCGTACAAGTTCGACGTGCCGGTGCAGCAGGGCGGGGGACGCGGCGGGGCGGCACCTGTTACGCCACCCCCGCCACTCAACCCGCAACCGATTTGCGGCGTCATCACCGGCGCACTCTACAACGACGACGTCATCCTGTCCGTCGCGCACCAGTTGCAGACGCATACCGACGTTTACACGAAGCATCCGTCGCTCTGAGCCATGCGGGGCATTGATTTAAGGCGTTGGGCGACCGCAATCGCCGAGCACCAACGTTGATCGGCGTCCGATATCCGGGTCCGATCTGTGCAACTTTTCCGTATTGCGCAATCGGCGTCCGATATCCAGGTCCGACGTCCGCCTTTTTCCGTATTCCGCCAACTGTCGTCGCGGTTTCGCTGTTTGTAACTGCGTGAAC
>JALYVY010000051.1:18209-22782 GCA_030852985.1 Gemmatimonadota bacterium
GTTCACGCAGTTACAAACAGCGAAACCGCGACGACAGTTGGCAGAATGCGGAAAAATGCCGATTTCGGACTTGGACCTCGGATAACTGCAACGACGGGCCAATTAATTCGCCATGAATCGTTGTCGCCTGCCGCGCCCGAGTTAGCGACAGACCGGATAGCTCGGATCGGCGCCGCTAATGCGCGGTCGATCGCGTCGCTCGGACACCGCCCACATGATGTCGTGCACGAACCGGCCGACGCTGGCCATGTGTTCGTAGTTGATGTAACGCGGCTCGTCCGTTACCTGGTGATAGTCCTGCGCGTAGCCGGTCGAGAAATACGTCGTCGGGATATTGTGATGCACGTAGTTCACCTGGTCGCTCCGGCAGAAGCGGTTGAGCGGGTTGGCCGGCACGTCCCACGTCTTGTCGATCGCCATCGTCTCCGGCCGCACGGCATTCACCGAATCGATGATGTCACCGAATTCGCGTGAGTAGCGTCGTGAGCCGAGCGTCTGGACGGAGTGCGGTCCACCGAACTTCACCTGCTCGATTCTGCCCTTGCCCTCCATGTCCATGTTGTGCGCAGCCACGACGGAGGTGAGCGGGATTGTGGGGTGATCGGTGAACCATTCGGAACCCAGGAGCCCCGCTTCCTCACCCTGATGCGACACGAAGATGATCGACCGCGAGGGCTTCTCGTGCGCAAACCGCTCGGCGATCTCCAGCAGGAGGACCGTCCCGGAGCCGTCATCGTCGGCGCCGTTCATGATCGAGTCGCGGAATGCGGGCCGAATGCGCCGCGCATGCGCGATCAGGGAATCGATGCGATGCTGCTGTTCCGGCGACGGTCGGCACACGGGGTCATTGGCCCCCTGTCTTCGCGTGACCGTGTTCACCGCGCGTAGCGAATCGTGGTCAACGCCAACCGCATTCACGCCGTTGTGATCGTTGTGCGCCCCAACGAGCACGAATTCCGACGCACGTGCCGGATCGGAGCCAGGCAGGATCGCGATGACGTTGCGCGCCGGAGCCGGGGACGGCCGAAATGTGTATGTCCAGCGCTCCGTGATCGGCGCACCCAGTGATCCGACAGAAGCATTCCCGATCGAGCCACCGAAGAGCGCGTCGGCAACGCTGCGGGAGATCGCCGCCGCCGTGATCGTTGCACCTTCGCTGGAAACGGGCGCCATGCCGAGATGTCCGTTGAAGGCTGCCTTCACCGTGGTTCGGGGCACCGAGTCGAGCACAACGAAAAGGATCCCCGCCGCGCCGGCCCGTTGCGCGCGCGTGTCTCGCGTAACGGCGCCGCTGCGCCCGCCGGCTGCCGGAGTGCCGCCCGCGGCCTTGGTGCTGTCGCGCACGAATGCCTCGCGCGCCGCCGCGGCCCCGGCCCCGAAGGTGTCCGGGAGCGAGTCGCACCGCAGCACCGTCATCGAGCGAGGTGGAGCATAACCCACTCTCGCGGGCGATGCCGTGAACACGGCGACCTTGCCGGCAAAACGCTCTCGATCGAGCACCACGGCGGTGTCACCCCAGCGACCGGCGAACACGGTGGGGATATCGGCGATGCTCGCGCTGCCGCCCGCCCCCAGCGCACCGGAGGGCGCCATCGGGATCCACTCGGTGCGCGACCGGAGCGGCCGTCCATCGACACTCAGCATTGCGCTCGTGCTGTCAAACCCCGCCGTGCCATAGGGCAGATTCTGGAAGTACGTGCCGTTGTCACCCCCCGGCTTCAGGCCTAGACGCTGAAATTCTCGCGCGATGTACGCCGTCCCTTTCGCATTGCCGGGCTCTCCGATCCGCCGACCGAGCATTGAATCGTCGGCGAACTGGTAGAGTCGGGTGCGAAGGTCGTTGGCGGTGATGTCCGGCACGGTCGGCCGCGGCTTCCAGGTAAGCGGACCTTCATCAGGCCAGACAGGCTTCATGCTGGACGGTCTGGCCTGCGCACTGAGCGGCGAAGCCATACAGAGGGCGAGAGCAGCGGTGCCAAGATTGCGGAGCACGATGTTGGTCGAGTTGAGGAGTAAAGTGGAATCGAGTATCTCTGTGCTGCGCGCTCGATCATCCGTGTTCAAGGTACGGACGCGATGGCGAGGACGCTGTATTTCCGAGTATCAATATCGCCGCCGCAACGACGTCTTCCTCATCGCGACTCGAAACCACCCATGATTGCCTACCTCGGTACGGGTCTGCTCGGCTCAGCCTTCGTCCGCGCGTTGCTCGCGCGCGGCGAAACGGTTCATGTGTGGAATCGCTCCAGCGACAAGGCAAAATCGCTGGAGCAGTTCGGCGCCGTGGCGTTCGCGAACGCGGCCGACGCGGTGCGCGACGCCGAGCGTGTGCACCTGACGCTCTCGGATGACGCCGCGGTGAATGGCGTACTCGCGCAGATACAGGCCTCCGTGCCCTCGCGCGCTCCCATCGTGGACCACACGACGACAGCGCCGGAGCCCACGGGCGAACGCGTACGGCGCATGGCCGAACAGGGAATCGCTTTCCTGCACGCACCCGTGTTCATGGGTCCACCCAATGCGATCGCCGCTACCGGCGTCATGCTCGCATCCGGCGATCGAGCACAGTTCGATACGGTCTCGGCGCATCTCGAGAAGATGACCGGCAAGCTCGTCTACCTCGGTGCAGATCCATCGCGCGCGGCCGCCATGAAGTTGCTCGGCAACCACTTCATCATCGCCGTGACAACCGGCCTCATGGATACGCTCGGTCTCGCCAAGGCGATGAGCGTTCCGCAGGATCAGGTAACTGAGCTGCTCACGTTCTTCAATCCCGGCGCGATGGCGGAAGCGCGCCTCGCCCGCGTGCGTGCTGCGGACTACTCCAATCCGTCCTGGAACCTCGGGATGGCTCGCAAGGACGTCAGGTTGATGCAGGCCGAGGCGGCGGCCGGCGACATGCCAATGATGCTGCTCCCAGGAGTGGCGTCACTCATGGACGAGGAAATCGCAAAGGGCCGAGTGGCCGACGACTGGACCGTCATCGCATCGCGGGTGTTGGAATGAGACGATCAGCAATCGTACGCAGTGTCGCAGTTGTCGCAGTTGTCGCGATTGGCCTCGTTGCCTCCAGCAGGCTCCACGCGCAGGACGCCCCGCTTCGCATCCTCGGCTACAGCACTGCGGTTCCGCCTTCGTGGACGTCGCGCTCCGCAGCCTCCACCATGCGCTTGGCCGAGTACACCATCGGGCCGACTAGCACTCCTGGTGCTCAGGTCGTGGTGTATTTCTTCGGACAGGGGCAAGGTGGTGCGGTCGCGCCGAACCTTGCGCGCTGGAAGGCGCAGTTCTCGAATCGCGATGGATCCGCCGTCGAGGAAGCCATCACGCGCGAGACGGCTGGCCCGTTTCCGATTACGTTCGCCGAGTATCACGGCACGTACGCGCGCGGCGTCGGCGCGGGAAACGCAGCGAACGCCCAGCCGAATCAGACACTTGTTGCCGGCATTGCGGAAACGCCGCACGGAACGCTCTTCCTCCAGCTGTTCGGGCCATCCACCGCGGTTGCATCTGCGCGTCCGGAGTTCGTTCGCTTCGTGAAGGGCCTGCATTGAGCGGAGACCAGGAGATGAACACGCGGAACCTCGGTGCCCTTCCCGTGTCCGCGATGGGACTCGGCTGCATGGGCATGAGCGAGTTTTACGGCAAGACGGATGAGGCCGAATCGCTCGCGACCATCCATCGCGCGCTTGCACTCGGCTGCACCTTCCTCGACACCGCCGATGTGTATGGACCGTTCACCAACGAGCGGCTCGTCGGGATAGCGATTGCGGGTCGCCGAGACGCGGTTACACTCGCCACCAAGTGCGGCATCATTCGCGATCCGGACGATCCGTCGAAACGCGGGATCAGCAATCGCCCTGAGTACATTCGCGAGTGCTGTGACAAGAGCCTCGGTCGCCTCGGCTCGCACTATATCGACCTCTACTACCTTCACCGCATCGATCCCACTGTGCCGATCGAGGACTCGGTGGGCACGCTCGCCGACCTCGTGAAGGAGGGGAAGATTCGATATGTCGGCCTGTCGGAGATGGCACCGGAGACGTTACGGCGTGCGCACGCCGTGCATCCGATCTCCGCGGTGCAGGTGGAGTACAGCCTGTGGTCGCGCGATCCAGAAGCAGAGGTGCTACCGCTCTGCCGCGAATTGGGCGTGGGCGTGGTAGCGTACAGCCCTTTAGGCCGCGGATTCCTCACAGGACAGATCAACAGCCCAGCGGATTTCGCGCCGGATGACTTTCGGCGCCACCAACCGCGTTTTCAGGGCGCCAACTTCTACGGGAACCTCGCGCTCGTGGACATCGTGCGGCGCATGTCGGCCGCGAAGGGCTGTACGCCCGCGCAACTCGCGCTCGCGTGGGTGCTGGCGCAGGTCGACAACGTGGTGCCGATTCCCGGCACCAAGCGCGTGAAGTATCTCGAGGAGAACCTCGGCGCAATGAGCGTTGACCTCACGGCCGACGAGCTCGCGAGCATCGACGCTGCATTTCCGCTCGACGTCGCGGCGGGCGAACGGTATCACGCGGATAGCATGAAGCTGTTGCGGAAATGAGCCGCGGCGAATAAAAACGGG
>JALYVY010000413.1 GCA_030852985.1 Gemmatimonadota bacterium
GATGCAGCCGGTGGGCAGGCCGTCATCACGTCCCCTCACCATCCGTCCGGCACCGACCGCGTGGCGGAGGTCGCGCGGCGGAGCGAATTCCGTGGATATGACGCGATCGTCAATGTGCAGGGGGATGAGCCTTTCGTCTCATCCACTGCCGTGAAGGGTGCGCTGGGTGAGGTAAGTGAGCGGGGACTGATGCTCGGCACCGCGGCGGTGCTCGCGGCGCCCGACGTGCTCACTGCGCCCGATATCGTGAAGGTCGTGACTGACGATGCAGGCGAAGCAATGTATTTTTCGCGCGCACCCATTCCTTACCTGCGCGATGACGCCGATGCCACCGAGCGGAACCAGCGGGTGCTGCACCACGTGGGAGTGTATGCCTATACGCCGGAGGCGCTCGAGCGCTGGATTTCGCTCCCGCCACATCCGCTGGAGCGCATCGAGCGCCTCGAGCAATTGCGACCACTCGCCGCCGGTATGCGCATGGGCGTGGCGGTCGTGGCGGGCCCGCTGCGCGCTGGCATAGACACCGAAGCCGACCTCGAACGCGCCAACCGCGAATGGCCGACCTTTTCCGTGACGAACGACTGATGCAGACCAGCACTCGGCAGCACCCCACCAAGTTCATCTTCGTGACCGGCGGTGTGGTCTCGTCCCTCGGCAAGGGCATCGCCGCGGCCTCGCTCGGCCGCCTGCTCGTGGAGCGCGGCCTCCGGGTGACCATGATGAAGTTCGACCCGTACCTCAACGTCGATCCGGGCACCATGTCGCCGTTCCAGCACGGCGAGGTCTTTGTCACGGACGACGGCGCCGAAACGGATCTCGACCTCGGCCACTATGAGCGCTTCATCGACCGGTCGCTGTCGCAGGCCAACAACGTGACCACAGGGCGGATCTACCTGAACGTCATCACGAAGGAGCGCCGAGGGGAGTATCTCGGATCCACCGTGCAGGTCATCCCGCATATCACGGATGAAATCAAGAGTGCCATGCGTCGCGTGGCGCCGGAGAATGACATCGTCATCGTGGAGATTGGCGGTACGGTGGGCGACATCGAGTCGCAGCCATTTCTCGAGGCGATCAGGCAGTTCCGGCACGATGTGGGGCGCGAGAATGCGATCTTCGTCCACCTGACGCTCATTCCATATATCGCGGCGGCGGGAGAGCTGAAGACCAAGCCGACGCAGCACTCCGTGCGCGAGCTCATGCAGCTCGGGATTCAGCCTGACATCCTCATTGTCCGAACGGATCGAGCGCTATCGGACGAGATCAAGCGCAAGATTGCGTTGTTCTGCAATGTCGAGTTCGGGGCGGTGATCGAGTCGCCCGACGTGAAGTCGATCTACCAGATTCCCCTCAAGTTCAAGGAGCAGGGATTCGACGACAAGGTACTGGAGAAATTTGGCCTCGAGCGGCCCGCGCCCGACCTTTCTGCCTGGAAGGAAATGGTGCAACGCGTCGTTGCGCCGCACGAGCGCGTGCGCATCGCGGTGGTCGGCAAGTACACGGACTTTGTCGACAGCTACAAGAGCGTCCAGGAGTCGCTGATCCACGGCGGCATCGCGAACGACGTCGGCATTGATATCTCGTGGGTGTCGAGCGACAGCTTTACCGATGCCGCGACAGCACGCCAGATCCTCGGGGAACACGATGCGTTGCTTGTGCCCGGCGGCTTCGGGGTTCGTGGCGTCGAGGGAATGGTCGAGGCGATCAAGGCCGCGCGAGAGAATGGCGTGCCCTTCTTCGGCATCTGCCTCGGCATGCAGACCGCGATCATCGAGTTTGCGCGCAACGTGTGTGGACTCGACGATAGCCACTCGTCCGAGTTCGCGCCCGAGTGCGACAATGCCGTCATTGCCCTCATGGAATCACAGCAGCACGTCACCGACATGGGCGGCACGATGCGACTCGGCGCCTATCCATGCAGGCTCGCGCGTGGTTCGCGGGCCGCCGAAGTGTATGGTGTGGCGGAAGTCAGCGAGCGGCATCGTCATCGTTACGAGGTGGCAAATCAGTATCGCGAGATGTTCGTCGAGCATGGGTTGCGGCTGAGTGGACTCTCCCCCGACGGGCAGCTCGTGGAGATCGTGGAGTTTCCGGCGCACCCGTGGTTTATCGGGTGCCAGTTCCACCCGGAGCTTCAGTCGCGTCCCACGCGGCCACATCCGCTGTTCGCCGGGTTCATCGCCGCCGCTGCGAGTGCCAAGCGCCGGAAGAGTGCTCCGCAGGTTTCCTCGTCGCCCGCGTCCGCGCTCACATGACCGGTTCGCTCTTCCCGCGTAATGCGCTCTTCCTCATTGCCGGTCCCTGCGTCGTCGAAGACGACGCATTGAACCTTCGCATCGGCGAGCACCTGGCTCGGCTGGCGGAACACGTGCCAGGCGGCATCATCTTCAAGGCAAGCTTCGACAAGGCCAACCGTTCGAATGCGGGCGCCTTTCGCGGACCCGGCCTCGAGGAGGGTCTCGCGGCGCTCGACCGCGTGCGCAATGCCACCGGGCTTCCCATTCTTACGGACGTCCACCTGCCGGAGCAATGCGCGGCCGCGGCGAGCATTGCGGACGTGCTGCAGATTCCCGCGTTCCTGTCTCGGCAGACCGACCTGCTCGTCGCGGCGGGCG
>JALYVY010000052.1 GCA_030852985.1 Gemmatimonadota bacterium
TGCCGGTCGATGCGTACAACAACGTCTGCGCTTCGTGCAAATCGTGCAGAATGGTCGGATGCCATTCGAGGCCCATCTTTTCGACGGCCTGCGTGAGCTGCAACATCTGCCCCATGCCGTCGCGATTGTTGTCGTGCTGCACATACTTGCCCCAGTACATCACCGGAAGGCGGGCCTCGGTGGTCGCGCGCTTCTTGTTGAAGTAGTAGGTGTCCACGACCTTCTCGCGCCCGTCCACCTCGAGCACCGGCGTGATGAACGTGATCACGTTGTTGCGGATGTTCTGGATGAAGGGCGTCTCCTCAACGGCGAGGCGATACGCCAGTTCCATCAGCATCTCGGGGCCGCCCGTTTCCGGCGAGTGCATCCCCGACGTCAGCCAGTAAATCGGCTTCGCCGTCTTGATCGTGGCGCGCGCCTGCTCCTCCGTAGTCTTCCGCGGGTCAGTGAGCGTTTTTAGCATGCCCTTGTACTTGTCCAGATCGCGCAACGTCGCTTCATCCGCGATCGCCGCGACGATCATTTCGCGGCCCTCTTCGCTCTTGCCCATGCGCCACACCTTCACGCGTGGTGACGACTTGGCGAGCGCGTCGAAGTAGCGGGTGATGTCCTTCGAATAGGTCAGCTCACCGGGCGTGCCCACGATTTTGCCGAGGAACTTGAGCGGCGTCGGCACCGTGGCGGACGCGGGCAGGTGGTCGACCAGCTCGGTGCTGATGCGCGGATCCTGGAGGTATTCCTTGATCTTCGCGGTGTACTCGACGTCGTTCGCCTGTTGTGCGCGCAATGGTGATGACAGCACTGCGGCCGTGAGCAGCACGGCTGCAAGGCGAGTGGGGCGGGTGTCGAACATCCTGTCTCCTCGAGGGGGCGTGGCGGGAACTGGAAGGGCGGCAGTCTCTGCCCCGCCGAAGGTACGGGGAGGGCCCGGTGCGCGTTGGGGCTGAAGCGGTCCGATAGGCAGGAAAACGGTGCCTCATTCGCGGAGCTGTTCGGCAATGATATGCCGTGACTACTTGCCTCGAAACTTCGGCGCCGAGCAGATTATGGCCATGCCTGCATTGGATACACATCGGTGGACGGCCGCGCAGGTCCGCCAGCTCACGGCGGACAACCCGCTGCTCACGCCGCGCTACGAGCTGGTCGACGGGGAACTGCTCGTGACGCCGTCGCCCGGGACGCCTCATCAACGCACAGTGAAGAAGCTGCTGGTCGCGCTCGAGCTGTATCTCGTCCCGATACGCGCCGGCGAAGTGTGCGTCTCGCCGTCGGATGTGGAGTTGGAGCCAGAGTTCGTTTCGCAGCCGGATCTGTTCGTCGTTTCGCCCGCCGAATCCCGGCGGATGACCCGCGTAGGCTACCCTGTGTATGAGCTGATGCTCGCCATCGAGGTCATCTCGCCGTCGAGCGGACGCCACGATCGCGTTCGGAAGCGCCCGAAGTACCAGAAGCACGTGCAGGAATACTGGATCGTCGATCCCGACGCACGCCTCATCGAGCGTTGGCGCCGCGGTGACGAGCGACCCGAGATCTGCACGACACAGTTCATGTGGCAACCTCCAGCAGACGTTCAGCCCTTTGCACTCGACATCGAGCAGCTCTTCGCCGACGTCTATCGCGAAGCGCCGGAGTAGACGGAAGACACACTCTCCGTCGCTAACTTTCAGCATGCGGATTCTCAGAAAATCGACCGATGTGCCGAAGCGCTCGCTCTGGCAGAAGATCAAGGATGTCGCGCTCACGGACGTCGCGGTGCTCGCGCGCGGCGGTGTATCCGCCGGCTCGCTCGAGCAGCTTGAACAGCTCCTCCTCGAGGCGGACTTCGGCGTACCCACGACGCTCAAGCTGGTGGCTGAGGTGGAGCGCCGCGCGCTGCGCGGGCTGGTAAAGACCCAGGCGCAGTTCCTCGACGCGCTTCAGGAGGGAATCGAAGAGGCGCTCCGCGCGGGCAACGGCGACCCCGCGCTTCAGCTGGCCGCTGAGCAGCCGACGGTCATCCTGATCGTCGGTGTCAACGGCGCCGGCAAGACCACCTTCATCGGGAAGCTCTCGGCGCGCCTGCGCGGGCAGGGCAAGTCCGTGGTCGTTGCTGCCGGAGACACGTTCCGCGCCGGCGCCATCGACCAGCTGCGCGTCTGGGCCGAACGCACCGGCGCCGACTTCATCTCGGCCAAGGCGGGCGCCGATCCGGCGGCCGTCGCCTTCGACGCCATCGACGCCACCGTCGCGCGCGGGGCGGACGTCCTCATCATCGACACTGCAGGCCGCCTGCATACCAGCGAAGGGCTCATGACGGAGCTGAAGAAGGTCGCACGCGTGATCACGAAGCGACTGCCCAGTGCGCCGCACGAGACGCTGCTCGTGCTCGACGCCACCATCGGCCAGAACGCGGTACAGCAGGCGAAGACGTTTGCCGCCGCCGTGCCGGTCACCGGGTTGGTCGTTACCAAACTCGATGGCTCCGCGCGGGGCGGTGTCGTCGTCGCCGTGCATGAAGCGATCGACGTGCCGGTCAAGTTTCTCGGCACCGGCGAGCAGAGCGGCGACCTCGAGGCGTTCGAGGCGAAGTCGTTCGCACGGGAGCTCCTGGGCGACGAGTGACGACACGCGACGCACCTCGGCAGCAGAGGCTGCGTCTCGATACGCCCGTCATGTACCTGAAGGGCGTGGGGCCCGTGAGGGCCGAAGCGCTGAAGCGCCTGGGGATCGTCGCCGCGGGTGACCTGCTGTACCACATTCCGCATCGGTATGAAGACGCGAGCACCATTGCGCCCATCGCGTCGCTGGAGACGGGCATGCAGGGCACCGTCATCGGCACCGTGGTATCGAAGGGTGTACTGCCGACACGAAAGGGGCTTCGCATTTTCCAGGCGGTGTTGAAGGACGACACTGGATTGCTGGAGGTGTCGTGGCCCGGTCAGCCCTATCTCGACCGCACGATCAACAAGGACGACGTGCTGCTGGTGAGCGGCAGCGTGCGCTTCTTCCACGGCCGCCAGTTGCAGCCGCGCGAATTCGTCAATCTGGGGAAGGACGACAGCGGCACCGCGCAGGGTCGCGTGCTCTCCGTCTATCCAGCGACCGAGGGACTGTCGTTCAAGGTGATCCGCGGCATCATCGACGCGCATATCGACGAGCTGCTGCCGCTGGTCACCGAGTACCTGCCGCCCGAGGTCTTGCAGAGCGCCGGCGTTCCGTCGATCGCCGACGCGCTGCGCATGGTGCACCGGCCCACGTCGCTCGCCGAGGCCATGGAGGGACGCGCGCGGCTGGCGTTCGAGGAGCTGTTGTTCGTCCAGCTGTTGCACCTGCGCGCACGGTCGCTGGCGCGCGAGATTCGCCGCGGCATCCAGTTCGAGAACAAGCGGCAGCTCACGACACGGTTGCGCGAGAGCCTGCCCTTTACGCTCACACGCGCGCAGGTACGCGTACTGCGCGAGATCTTCGTGGATATGTGTAGCGATCGACGCATGCAGCGGCTCCTGCAGGGCGACGTGGGCAGCGGCAAGACGGTCGTCGCGTTGTGCGCGGCCATGCTCGCGATGGAGAATGGCTATCAGGCAGCGATCATGGCGCCGACGGAGTTGCTCGCCGAGCAACACTTCCGGTCCATGAGTGGCATGCTGGCGCCGCTCGGCATTGAACCGATTCTCATGACCGGCTCGCTGAAGACGAAAGCGCGCCGCGAAGTCGCGTCGAGGCTTGCGGAAGCCACGCCATCGCTGGTCGTGGGCACGCATGCACTGGTGCAGCAGGCAACGGAGTTCTCGAATCTCGGTCTCGTGGTCGTCGACGAGCAGCATCGCTTTGGCGTGGAGCAGCGCAAGGCGCTTGCCGCGAAAGGCGAGTCGCCCGATGTGCTGCTGATGACGGCGACGCCCATCCCACGATCACTCGCGCTCACACTGTACGGCGACCTCGATCTCTCGTTGCTCGACGAACGGCCGCCGGGTCGCCAGGCGATCACCACCGCGCTCCGTCCGGAGGCCGCTCGGGGCAAGGTGCTCGACTTCGTGAATGGCGAGCTGCTGAAGGGACGCCAGGCGTATGTCGTCTATCCCGTCATCGAGGAGTCCGAGAAGTCCGACCTCAAGGCCGCCACCACGATGTTCGACATTCTCTCGGCTGGAGAATTCCACGAGCGCCGCGTGGCGCTGCTGCACGGCAAGCTGCCGGCGGATGAGAAGGACACCATCATGCGTCGATTCCGCGATGGGGCGATCGACGTCCTGGTGGCGACGACCGTGATCGAGGTCGGCATCGACGTCGGCAACGCCACCGTGATGCTGATCGAGCATCCCGAACGCTTTGGCCTGTCACAGCTCCACCAGCTGCGTGGCCGCGTGGGACGAGGGGCAGAAGCGTCATACTGCATCCTTCTCGGCGACGTCAGCCCGGATGTTCGCGCGCGGCTCGACGTCTTCGTTGGCAGTGACGATGGCTTCGAGATCGCGCGCGCGGACCTGCGGTTGCGCGGCATGGGTGACCTGTTCGGCGAGCGCCAAAGCGGCGTGCCGACGTTTCGCGTGGCCGATCCCCTGCGTGATGAGTTGCTCAACGAGGAGGCGCGTGCGGCCGCAGAGCGACTGTTGTCGGCCGATCCCGAGCTGGAAGCCGCGTCGAACGCGCCGCTGCGGCGCATGATGGGCGAGCGCTACGCACGAAGCCTGGAGCTCTTCCGGGTCGGCTAGAGAGAGAGCGCGCGCGGAGCGCCGCCGCTCAAGCTCTATTGAGCTTTCCAGCCTCTCAAGTAGTCCAACGCCACGCTCGTCATGAGCCGAACACCGATCGGCAACGCCGCGTCGTCCCCTTGGAAGAATGGTGAGTGATTCACGGCCTGTTGCGCGTTGACGCCCGCTGGCGTGACGGCGAGGGAGAAGAACATGCCGGGCGCGCGGCGGGCGAAGCGTGAAAAATCCTCGCCGGCCGCACTCGGACGACCGGGACCGAAATTCGCCGCGCCCGCCACGCGCTTGAGCGTCGGGATCATGCGCTCGGTAAGACTGGTGTCGTTCACCGTGACGTCGTAGCCGTTGACGATCGTCACGTCCGCCGTGGCCCCGGCGCTCTCTGCAATCGCTTCCGCAGTCTTCACCATGCGCGACTGGATCGACGTGCGCATTGCGGGATCGTACGTCCGTAGCGTGCCAATCATGACGACGCTATCGGGGATGATATTTTCGCGCAGGCCGCCATTGAATGCGCCTACGGTGAGCACGGCCGGGGCCGTCGTGAGGTCGACCTGACGGCTGATGATGGTCTGGTAAGCCAGGACGATCTGCGCGCCGACAACGATGGGATCCACACCATTCGCGGGAAATGCGCCGTGCGTCTGCCTCCCGTGGACAATCATCTTCCACGAATCGGCGGCGGCCGTCCACGGGCCGGGGCTGGCGCTCACGTGGCCGAGCACCCCCGGGCCGACGTGCAGGCCGAACACCGCGTCGACCTTCGGGTTGTCCATGGCCCCCGCGTCGATCATTGGCGCGGCGCCGCCCGTCGGCGGACTTTCCTCGGCAGGCTGGAAGAGGAACTTGACCGTGCCTGGAATCTGCGCCTTCATGCTCGCGAGCACCTCAGCGGTTCCCATGAGGATGGCCGCGTGCATGTCGTGCCCGCACGCGTGCATGATGCCCACGTCCTGGCCATTGTACGTGGTGCGGAGGGTGGACTTGTAGGGCACGTCCACACGCTCCACCACTGGCAATGCGTCCATGTCAGCGCGCAGCGCCACGACGGGGCCCGGCTTTCCACCGCGGAGAATTCCGATCACGCCGTTTCCGCCAACGCGCACCTGCACCTCGAGGCCGAGCGAGCGCAGGTGATCCGCGACCAGCTTTGCCGTGCGCGTCTCCTGGAAGGACAGTTCCGGATGCGCATGAATATCGTGCCGCCATGCCGTGACCTTCTCGGCGATCGCCAACGACCGTCGGTCGATATGCGCCTGCAGGGCATCGACCTCCTGGGCGGCGAGCGGGAAGGCCGGAACGAGCAACAGTAGCGCGAGGACTTTGGTGCGCATGACGAAACGGGGCAGGAAGGGCGAAGGGGCGAACGGCGTCAGGGCTTCGGCTGCGCCAGGCGACGCTTGATGCGCTCGAGCTCCGCGTTCGCGCGGCTCAATTCTTCGCGAAGACGCGCCATCTCCTCTTCACGCGCTTTGTCGTCGACCTTCACGCCCTCGGCTTTGACCGGCGCTGGTGTAACGGAACGCCCCTGCGCATCGAGGGAGGAAGCCACGCGCCTCAACGTCTGGGCCTCAGTGCGATGCGTCGTGATGCCCGATGCGAGATAGCCGTCGAGGAGCACGGCGGCATCGTGTGGGGCCGCCACGGGACTCGACGGATCCATCTTGTAGAGCGCGCGCCAGTACATCGCCTCTGCGGCCTCGGGCGAGGCGGGATACCGTGCCTCGTACTCGGTGAGCAGCTTGTCGGCCACGGCGTAGTTCCCTGCGGTGGCTTCCTGCGACGCCTGCAGCAACCAGGATGTCCAGTCCGCTCGCGCGGTGGGAGACGGTTCCGCAAGCCGTGGCGTCGTGGTGGCGCACGCGCTGAGCGCGAGGCCGAGGGCGGCCGCGAAGGAACGGGCGTGCGTCATGCGCCTTCCGTCGGGACGAGGAGCTGAATGGCGCCGGTGCGCCGCCGGTTCACGACGGCAATCGGAAGCGTCAACGTAAAATTCGTCCCTGCGCCGACGGTGCTTTGCACACTGATCTTCCCCTGGTGCGCTTCCACGATCTCCTTGGCGATGGCAAGGCCGAGGCCTGTCCCTTTAGCCGACGCTGATTTCTGGTTGTCGGCCTGGTAGAATTTTTCGAACACGTGCGTCAACTGGTCCGGGGCAATACCTGCTCCACTGTCCTGAACCTGTATGCACACTCCGTTCTCGGACGGGCCGGCAGTGAGGTGAACGGTCCCGCCAGCGCCGGTGAACTTGAATGCGTTCGAGAGAAGGTTACCCGTCACCTCATTGATGCGCTCCCAGTCCCAGGTCACATCCACGGGGATGCCGTCCTTTCGAATGACCTGGAAGTCAATCTGCCGCTGCACCGCCAGCACGTGAAAGGTGCGCTCGAGCTCATCGAGCATGAGTGGCAGCTTCACGGGGCGCGGCTCGATCCTGCCACCGCCTGCTTCAAAGCGGCTGACGTCGAGGAGCTGGTGCGCCAGGCGCTGCAGGGTCTTGGATTGCGCCTGGATGGTCCGGATGATGGGTTCCTGCTTCTCGTTCACCGGCCCGTAGACGCCTTCGGAGATCAATTGGAGATAACCCTGAATCACGTTGATCGGCGTCTTCAGCTCGTGTGAGGCGATCGACACGAATTCCGCCTTGAGCTTGTCGAGCTCCGCGAGCTGACGGGTCATCTCCTGGAAGCTGACCGCGAGGCGGCCGAACTCGTCGCGTCGCGACACGTCGTACTGGAGGGCATGTCCCAACTCGCCGTCGGCAACGGCGCGCATCCCCGCTTCCAGCTCCCAGACTGGCTTGCTGATGGAGCGTGTAAGCCACAGCGCGATGGCGGTGGCGAGCAGCAGCGCGACGGCCAGTGCCGCGAGCGCGAAACGCTCCCCGTCCGTGAGCGCGTCGTCTGCGGCCGCGACGCGTTCGGCCGTCCGCGTGCGCAGCGACCCCTCGGCCGGGACGATCGCGCGTTCCGCCTCGCGCAGCGCGGGGCCGATGGTATCGCGTGAGATCCGTTCGGCCAGGTCGACGTTTCTCGACGCCAGCGCCTCGTACTCGCGCTGGGATGCCGGCGTGATCGTCGCCAACGCCTCGTGGATGCGCGTGGTGGATGCCTCGAGGTGAAAGCGCCCGAGCGAATCGTTCAGGGACCGCGCCTTCGTCAGCGACGTGCGCAGATCCGTGTTCGCGGTGTCGCTCGCGAGGACGCCGAGCGCCACTTCGCGCGCGCGCACGTCGGCGACCGCGTCACGAAGGCGGCCAAGGAGCAGGGACGCCTGAAAGTCACCCTCGCGCAGCTCGCGCATTTCACGATGCAATGACTGCATCGCGAAGCGCGCCACCACAAGCGGGACGACGAGAACGGCGGCGATGATTACGAGGCTGAGCGCGAGCCTCGTGCGCAATGTCATGTCGGATGCGGACGGGTGTATGACCGCGCCCACGCAAGGACCTCGCCGGGCGGCACTTTGCGTCGTTGCCCCGGTCGAGTAGCATTGGTGGTTCGGCCCCGGAGGCGCGTCGCAACGGACGGAAGCGCGGCCTGCCTTCTCGGGATACTAGGCGTGGCGCTGAGTCCGCGCCACTGACACGCCCACTTCGCCATGCCCTCCGCCCCATTCGTTCGTATCGCCGAATTGTCTGCCCACGCGGGACAGCCGGTCACCGTTCGCGCGTGGGTCACCCACGTCCGATCCTCTGGCAAGATCGCGTTCGCGGTCCTGCGTGACGGCACGGGCATCTGTCAGACCGTCTTCGTCAAGAATCAGCTGGCGCCGGACGTCTGGGAGCGCTTCGGGCACCTGACGACCGAGACATCCGTCGCCGTGACGGGTGACGTGCGTGCGGAGCCGCGATCGCCCGGCGGATTCGAGATGGGCGTGACACATCTCGAGATCATCGGCACCAGTCCGATCGACTACCCGATTCAACCGAAGGAGCACGGGATCGACTTCCTGCTCGACAACAGGCACTTCTGGCTTCGTTCGCCGAAGCAGCGCGCTATCGCGGTGATCCGCAGCGAGATCGAGCAGGCGATCCACGACTTCTTCTACGAGCGTGGCTTCCTGCGGGTCGACACGCCGATCCTCACTGCGGCCATTGGCGAGCGGTCCGGCCTCTTCGCCACCGAGTATTTCGATGAAGGCAACGCCTACCTGGCGCAGACCGGCCAGCTCTATGGCGAGGCCGCGGCAGCGGCCTTCGGGAAGATCTACACATTCGGCCCGACCTTCCGCGCCGAGAAGTCCAAGACGCGACGGCACCTGACGGAATTCTGGATGATCGAGCCGGAAGTGGCGTGGAACGACAGTGCGGCCAACATGGTGCTGCAGGAAGATTTCATTTCGTACCTGGTGCAGCGCGTGCTCGAGCGCCGGCAGGTGGAGCTGAAGGAGCTGGAGCGTGACGTGACGAAGCTGCAGACAGTCAAGCCGCCGTTCGTCCGGCTCGACTATGGCGAGGCGGTGGCCATCGCGCAGAAGAAGGGATCGACCGTCGTCTGGGGTGACGATCTGGGCGCAGAGGACGAGGCGCTCATCGTGGCAGACTACGACCGGCCCGTGTTCGTGATGAACTATCCGAAGGAGGCGAAGGCCTTCTACATGAAGGAGAATCCGGACGATCCACGCACGGTGTTATGTAATGACTGCCTGGCGCCCGAAGGCTACGGCGAGATCGTGGGCGGCTCACAGCGTGAGGACGACTACGACAAGCTGCTGGCGCGCATCAATGCGGAAGGTCTGCCGGTCGACGCCTACAACTGGTATCTCGACCTGCGGCGCTACGGCACCTTCACGCATGCAGGTTTCGGCCTGGGCCTCGAGCGCACGGTGGCGTGGATTTGCGGGCTGCAGCACATCCGCGAAGTGATTGCGTTTCCGCGGATGATGCATCGGCTGCGGCCTTAGGATCCTGGCGAGGACAGTTGGGTGAAAACGTCAAGAGCCGATGTTCGTTGGGGAACGCGGATCACGCGGATTGTGCGGATCTCCGCCGAGTGCTCCATGAACATTCAAGTGTCGCAGGAGTAATCCGCGTAGATCCGCAGAATCCGCGGCGATCCGCGTAACCCACGAACAACGCCTTTCCAAACGATCAACGTTGGTCCGAACCGGCCTTGACCTCATCCCAAAGTCCGTCGAGCACCTCGAGGCCAGCCGTCTTCACATCGATGCCACGCGACTTCGCGAGGATTTCTATTCCCTGAAAGCGCGTCGCGAACTTCACGTTCGCCTTGTCGAGCGCCAGCGAGGGATGGACGCCGAGCTTGCGGCACAGGTTGACGACGGAGAAGAGCAGGTCTCCCAGCTCCTCCTCGAGCAGCGGATCGGGAACGCCATTCCCCGAGGCCACTGCACCGCGCTCGACCTCCACGCGCACCTCGGCCAACTCCTCTTCGACCTTGGCTGCGGGGCCAGACGCATCCGGCCAGTCGAAGCCCACACCGGCGGCACGGTCCTGCAGCCGAAATGCGCGGTGCAGCGCCGGGAGGTCCGACGGCAGGCCATCGACGATGCTCTCGCGCTTCCTGGCCTTCATCCCTTCCCAGCTCTGACGCGCTCCGCCCTCGTAGAGGTGCGGATGCCGCGATTTCATCTTCGAGAGGAAACCTTCTGCCACGTCCGCGAAGTCGAATGCACCACGCTCCTCCGCGACCACGCTGTGGAAGAGAACCTGAAGCAGCAGGTCCCCCAATTCCTCACGCAGCATGCGGTCATCACCGGCGCGGATCGCGTCATCAACCTCGTATGCTTCCTCGATGAGATACGGCCGGAGCGACTCGTGGGTCTGCGCCGCATCCCACTCGCAGCGGCGCCGCAGATCCTTCATGAACGCCAGCGTCTCGGGAAGTCCCGTTTTCGGTTGCATCGCTCCAGGTGGCCCCGTATCTTGTTCAGTCTACACATGATAGCTACTCGCGTCGTTCAGTGACACGCGCCTGGGTCGAGGTCGACTTGGGCGCGTTGTGCCGCAATGGGGCAGCCGTTGCGGCGCGCGCCGGCGTGCCGATCCTCCCCATGGTCAAGGCGGACGGGTACGGCATCGGAGCGCTTCGCGCTGCCCTGGCCCTCGACGCGCTCGACCCCTGGGGATTCGGTGTGTCCTCGGTGGCCGAAGGTGACGAGCTCCGGACCGGCGGCATCACGCGGCCCATCATCGTGTTCACCCCGATTCTCCGCACCGAGATCGACGCTCTGCGGCGCGCGGACCTCACGCCGGCGCTCGGCGACCCCGCGGTGATCGAGGCGTGGGCCCGGACAGGCCGGCCGTGGCACCTGCACATCGACACCGGCATGTCGCGCGCGGGCATGCCATGGCACGAGGTTGGGCAATACACCGCGCTCTTCTCCCGCGCGACACCAGAGGGCGCACTCACGCACTTCCATTCGGCCGAGCTGTCCGACGGAACGCGCGACGTGCAGGAGGCGCGGTTTCGGGACGCGCTCGCGGAGCTCCCCGTGCGTCCCGCGATCGTGCATTGCGAGAACGGCGCAGCGGTCGAGCAACGCGGGAATTCGCCGTGGACACTCGTACGCCCCGGCATCTTCCTCTATGGCGTCGCGAGCGTAACGAACGGCGAGCTCGCTCCAGCGCCGGTCGCGACCATCCGCGCCCGCATTGTCGAGATCAGGACGGTGAGAGACGGCGAAACCGTCAGCTACGATGCCACGTGGACGGCGCACGGCGAGCGGCGGATCGCCACCGTCCCAGTGGGGTATGCCGACGGCTATCGCCGAAGCCTCAGCAACAAGGGCACGGCGCTGCTAGCCGGCCGTCGCGTCCCCGTTGCCGGACGCGTAACGATGGACATGACGATGCTCGATGTCACTGGCACCAATGCGGCCCTTGGCGACCTGGTCACGTTGCTGGGCGAAGATGGGGGAGACGTGATCACGGTCAGTGAGCTGGCCACGGCGAGTGACGTTTCGCCCTACGAGATTCTCACCGGCCTGCGGCTCCGTCTTCCGCGGCAGTACTATGGAAATTCCGAAAGCGCGGACTCGGCGTCGCCGCGCCAAAGGGGCACGAACACGCGCGTCCGCGGAGGCAGCGGCCCCGACTATCGGCGTCACGCGAACACGCCGGGATCGCGCTCATGAGGCGTCGCGCCGTGATCCTCGTACTCGACGGCGTCGGTGCCGGCGCCGCGCCGGACGCGGACGCGTACGGTGACGTCGGCAGCGATACACTCGGGAATGTTGCGCGGGCCGTCGGCGGCCTTGCCCTCCCGAACCTTCAGCGGTTGGGACTTGGCAACCTGGTCACGATGGACGGAGTCGCGCCCACTGACGCGCCCGAAGCGGCATGGGGAGTCATGGAGCCCGCGTCAGCCGGCAAGGACAGCATTACGGGGCACTGGGAGATTGCCGGCCTGCATCTGGCGCGCCCCTTTCCAACGTTCCCCAACGGGTTTCCGCCCGACGTGATCGACGCATTTGCCGCGGCGACAGGTCGTGGGGTCCTCGGCAACGTGCCTGCCAGCGGCACCGAGATCATTGCGCGCTACGGCGACGAGCACGAGCGCACGGGAAAGTGGATCGTGTACACATCGGCGGATTCGGTCTTCCAGGTCGCCGCGCACGAAAGCGTGGTACCGCTCACCGAGCTGTACGCGGCATGTGAGACGGCGCGGATGCAGCTCGTACCGCCGAACGATGTGTCACGCGTGATCGCGCGCCCGTTCGCCGGTAAGGCGGGCGCGTACCAGCGAACGGCGAATCGCCGCGACTACTCGATCACGCCGCCGAGTGAAACCCTGATCGACGCGCTCGCTGGCGCGGGCGTTCCGCGCTCGGGTGTGGGCAAGGTGGACGACCTTTTCGCCGGCTCCCTGACCTCTCGGCACATTGCCGACAACGCGGAGGGGATCGGTGCGATCGTGGAGTGGCTGGGCGGTGCGCAGGGTGGGATGCTCTTTGCCAACCTTGTAGATTTCGACACGCTGTACGGTCACCGCGGTGACGTGGCCGGGTTTGCGCGCGCCCTGCGCCAGTTCGACGACGCACTGCCGGCGATTCGCGCCGCTCTCCGCGAGGATGATCTCCTGTTCATAACGGCTGACCATGGAAACGATCCCACGACGGGTTCGAGCGATCACGCGCGCGAGCGCGTGCCGCTGCTCGTCGCCGGTCCCCAGGTGCGCGCGCGACCACTCGGCGTCCGTCGCACGTTCTCGGACCTTGGCGCGACCGTGGCCGAGTGGCTGAACGTGCCGTTCGTCGGGCAGGGTACGTCGTTCCTCCCGTCGATCGAGCGGGGTATGTGATGCGCGAGGTGTCAGCAGAGGCAGGCGCGCTGGCAGGGCAGCGCGCGGTGTTGCGCGAGCGGGCGGCCGCCGCGATGGAGCATGCCTACGCACCGTATTCGGGTTTCCGGGTAGGCGCGGCGCTCCTCGGCACCGATGGGAGCGTTTCGGAAGGGTGCAACGTGGAGAACGCGGCGTATCCGGCGGGCATCTGCGCCGAGCGCGCCGCGGTGGCCGCGGCGGTGACTCGCGGGGTCCGGTCGTTTACGGCAATCGTGATTTTCACGGAGGCGGACGTCCCAACACCGCCATGCGGAGTGTGTCGGCAGGTGCTGGTGGAATTTGCGCCGCAGCTCGAGGTGGTGAGCATCACCCGGGGCGGTGTGCAGGCTCAGTGGTCGATGTCGGATCTTCTTCCGGCAGCCTTTACCCCCACGTCGTTGGGGCGCTGATGCGCCCGGACGTCGACGGACGGAGTGTACGTAGTGCTTGATCGGATCATCCGGGGCGCGCTCGGCGCGTTCCTGCTCGTAGGTACATTTGCGGCGTGCACTGAACAGGTCACCGGTACCCTGGGGTGCCCATCGCTGTGTGTGGACGAGAGTGCGACCTTGCGCGACACCGTCCTCAACGCGGTTGTGTCGCTCGACTCCACCTTCCTGGGCTACCCGGAGCCCGGCAACAACCGCGACATCACGCTCATCACCCAGGGCGATACTGCAGACGTGCGCATCGGGATTCACTACGATACGCTGCCCACGCGATACCAGATTCTCGCCGCGACGTCGGACAGCCTGATTCGCAAGGTCGACAGCGCGACGCTCATCTTCCGGATCGATACGCTCTCTGCGAAGCCGACGACGCCGATCACGATCGACGCATTCGACATCGACACGACGGCGACCGATACGACGACGGCGACAATTCTTCCGCTCTTTCGGGCGGACCGGTTGATCGGCTCGCAGACGTACACCGCCACCGATTTCTCCGGCGACACCCTGCGGATGTCCCTGAGCAACGATGCCATCTTCGCCAAGATCAGGGACACGCTGCGGCTGCGTGTTGGCCTCAGGGTGCGCGGTGCCGGCACCGCCAAGCTTCGCATGCTCGGCACAACCTTCCCGCCGCGGATTCGATTCCGTGCCTCCCCAGACACCACGGTAAAACCAGATACGCTGTTCCCGACGTCGGTCTCGCCGGCGGGGGACCTGTACGGCCAGTCTGTGTTCCGGCTCTTTCCGGTGTACGTGAAGGGGTTGCAGCCGGCGCCGCCCGTTGGCCGCTTCATCATCGGGGGTTTGGCGGGCGCGCGAACGTTCCTGCGCTTCGACATCCCGGCCGCGCTGATCGACTCGGTGACGGTCATTCGCGCGTCGCTGCAACTCACCCAGCTTCCGGGCCGCGATGTTTCCGCGACGGCCGACTCGGTGAGCATCTATGTGCAGCCGGTGCTCGCGTCACCCAGCATCACCGATATCCTCACCGCATCGACGTTTCTCGGACCGCCGGGATTGTATGGCATCGATTCGGTGCGATTCGGCGCGCGTGGCACCGGCTTGCGAAGTCTCGAGCTCGTGAATCTCCTGCGATTCTGGCGCGCGGCCGGTCTCACGAACACCTCGCGTTCCATCGTGCTGCGATCTCCGCAGGAAGGGAACACGCCGGGTGAGCTCGACTTCGTTTCGACGGAGGGTGCGCTCGGTTCTCGACCGACTCTTCGGATCACCTACGTGCCGCGACGCGGCTTCGGGATTCCGTGACCATACGTCCTCGTCTGCTGCTCTCGTTTGCCGCCTCCGCGGCGCTGTTGCCGGTTGCCGCGCGCGCGCAGGGCACCCTGAGCACTCAGGGGTTCGGCTATCCGTCAGGCACCCTGAGCTCGCGTGCCCTTGGCGCCGGCGGCGCCATAGGTGAAATCGACCCATTGTCCTCGGCCAATCCGGCCGCGCTCATCTCGTTTGGTGGTTCGGCCCTCTATTTCCAGGCGGAGCCGGAATCGCGGACGCTCCACTTTGGCAACGCCACCGAGACGGCGCGCATTGCCCGCTATCCGCTCATCGCGGCCGCCATTCCGGTCACGGATGGGATCATGCTTGGGCTGACCGTCTCGAACTTTCTCGACCGTAGCTTCGAGACGACGTCGCGGCGATCGCAGGTGGTGGGTGACTCGACCGTGAGCAGCACGACGGCGTTCAAGAGTGACGGCGCCATTGCCAACCTGCGGCTCGGGCTCGCGTGGGCGCCCCAGTCGTGGCTGCGGGTCGGTGCGGGTGTCCACGCGATCACCGGCGACAATCGTGTCCGCAACGCGCAGATTTTTGACGATACGCTCCGCTTTTCGTCGCTCGTCGACACCTCGACGGTGGGCTATGCGGGTTCGGCGGTGTCCGCGGGCTTCGAGGCCATCGTCGGGAGGGCGTGGAGTGTCGCGGGTTCATATCGGCGCGGTGGGTCGTTGTCGCTGCGGCGCGCTGACACCACCATCTCCAGGGCCAACGTGCCCGACCGCCTCGGGATGAGCGTCGCGTTTCTCGGCATTCGCGGCTCCTCCATTGCAGTGCGGACGTCCAGGGACACGTGGTCCCGCATGGCGGGCCTCGGATCCGCAGGATTGCGAATCACGGATAGCTGGGACACGAGCGTCGGAGCAGACATGCTCGGACCTCGCATTGGGGCGCGCGCCGTGCAAATGCGTCTCGGTGCGCGTTGGCGCACGCTGCCATTCGGGACAGCAACGTCGAGCGTGTCGGAGAAGAGCTATTCGGTCGGGGCGGGTACGTCGTTCGCGCGGGGGCGCGCGTCGCTTGACTTTGCGGCCATCCGCGCCACGCGCGATGCGGACGCCGGGCTGTCGGAGACGGCGAACACGTTGAGCTTCGGCATCACGGTGCGCCCCTGATCGGATGACCGGACTCGTCCCGCCACCGGCCGACGCGCCGATCATCCTCGTCGCGGACGATGTGCCCGCGAACGTGGAGCTGCTCTTCGACCAGCTGCACGTGCTTGGCTTTCGCGCCATCGCCGCGCACGATGGTCCGTCGGCGCTGCAGACATGTTTCGACCAGTTGCCTGACCTCTGCATCCTCGACGTCTCCATGCCCGCGGGCGATCTCGGCGTCGACGAGCGGTCGACGGGGTTCGAGGTCTGTCGTCGCATCAAGCGCGATTCCCGCACGGCGCGCATTCCCGTGATCTTCGTGACCGCGCTCAACGACACCACGGATCGCGTCAAGGCCATCGAAGCGGGCGGCGATGACTTCCTGACCAAGCCGCACAACCGACTGGTGCTTGGGGCGCGCGTTCGCTCGCTGCTCAAGCTCAAGGCGGCGACGGACGCCTTGGAGGAGAGCCTGCGCAAGCAGAAGGAGCTCGAAAAGGTCCGCGACGACCTCATGAAGATGATCGTCCACGACCTCAAGTCGCCGTTGACGTCGATCATCGGCGCGATGGAAATGCTGATCGACGGCGACTTCGGCACCCTCACCACGGAACAGCGCGGCGCGATGGGCGACGCGGAGTTGCGTGCCGAGGACCTGCTGGCGCTGATCGAGGACCTGCTGGAGGTCGCGCGGCTCGAGGAAACGGAGCTTGCGCTGAACCTCGCGCCGACCGCACCGGGTGCCCTGCTGACGGAAGTGCGGCACGAGTGGGAGGTGCGCGCCATCCAGGAGGGGGCAACGCTCCGCGTCGAAGTGTCCGATGACGCGCCGGTTATCGAGACGGACCAGGCGCTGGTCAAGCGGGTGTTCGGGAACCTGCTGCAGAATTCCCTGACACACTCCGCACGTGCGGTGACCGTCACGCTCGGAGCCCGGCGCGACAATGACGGCACGCTCTTCACCGTTGCGGACAACGGCGTGGGCATTCCTCCAGAGTATCACGACATCATTTTCCGAAAGTTCGAGCAGGTCAAGACGCTGCACATTCCGCGCGTGCGCAGTTCTGGTCTCGGACTCGCGTTCTGCAAGCTCGTCGTCGAGGCGCATGGCGGTCGCATTTGGGTGAAAAGCGGCGGCGACATGGTCGGCAGTGCCTTCCATTTCTGGTTGCCCATTCGGCCCCCCTCCTCGTACGCGCGGCTCACGCCGTTGTCGACCGCCATCGTGCGCGGATGACGCAGCCCACCGTCTACGTCGAGACGTACGGCTGCCAGATGAACGTCAGCGACTCGGAGCTGATGCTGGGCAAGCTGGCGGCAGCGGGCTACACGCCGGTCGACATTCCAGACCAGGCGGACGTCATCCTCATCAACACCTGCGCCATTCGCGATCACGCCGAGCAGCGCGTGATTGGCCGGCTCGGCGAATTGAAGCGGCACATGAAGAAGGATTCCATCATGGGCGTCACGGGATGCATGGCGCAGCGTCTCGGACCGCTCCTGCTCGAGAAAGCGAAGCACGTGTCGCTGGTGATCGGGCCCGACGGCTATCGTTCGCTCCCACAGCTTGTCGACGGCGCGCGGCATGGACGGCGGTCGATCAACACGACGTTCGACCTCGAGGAGCACTACGAGGACTTCACGCCGCGCCGCTTCGACAAGGTGAAGGCGTGGATTCCGGTGCAGCGCGGCTGCGACTACCGGTGCACGTACTGCATCGTGCCCACGACGCGTGGATCGGAGCGCAGCCGCAAGCTCGATGATGTCGTGCGCGAGACCGCGAGCGTCGTGGCGGAGGGCATGAGCGAAGTGGTGCTGCTCGGCCAAACGGTGAATTCGTATACCGACGGCACGCACGACTTCGCCGACCTCCTCCGTGCCGTCGGTTCAGTGCCGGGAATTCGTCGCGTGCGCTATACGAGCCCGCATCCGAACGACTTCACCGACCGTGCGATCACCGCCATGGCTGAGGTGCCGACGGTGTGCGAGCACGTGCATCTGCCGATGCAGAGTGGCTCGTCGCGCATGCTCAAGCGCATGCTGCGGCGTTACACGCGCGAGGGCTACCTCGACTGCGTGGATCGCATTCGTCGCGCGATCCCGAACGTGAGCCTTACGACCGATATCATCGTCGGATTTCCGGGCGAGACGGAGGAGGAGTTCGAGGAGACGCTGAGTGTCGTGCGCGAGGTCGGCTTTGCCGATGCGTACACGTTCATCTTTTCTCCGCGCGACGGGACGCCGGCCACGCGGCTGCCGCCAGAGTGGTCGGTGCCGGCGGAGGTCGCGAGCGAACGCCTGCAGCGTCTCGTGGACACCGTCCGTACGGGTTCGCGCGCGCGGAACGTTGGCCAGCTCGGCACCCGACATGAAGTGTTGGTGGAGCGGGAAGCCAAGCGCGGCGAGGCGATGCTTCTCACGCGAACGCGCGACTTCAAGTCGGTGCTCATTCCGGGCGATAGCTCGATGCTCGGTCAGTACTTCACCGTCGAGTTGACGGGCACCACGGGATCGACGTTTACGGGAAGTATCGTCCGCGAGCGCCAGCCGCTGCCGATAGCGGGCTAGCCGCGGAGTCCAGGTGCTCCTGGCGGGACTTCGATAACATGCGCAGACGACGAGGGCATTCATTCCGTGAATGCCCTTGTTCTCTTTCCACGGGCCGTGTACGCCGTTTGCGCGGTGACGCCCTGGAGTGATCTCGCTGTGTGCCACTCGCCGAGCTCCACGCCTTTCCATCGTTGGCTGGACTGCCATGCTCGACACTTCGCGGCGAATCGATGCGCCCTGCATTCCCATGATGCCGCGGCAAAGTCGGCGTGATGTTCACTTGGTCCATGCCGCTCGTCGCGTGGTCCGTACTCGTCTACTCTGCAGGCCTGCTCTCGGCGCTGAGCGTCGATGCGACTGCTCGTGTCGCGTTACTCGCCATGACGCTCGCTGCGAGCGTGGTCCTCACGACCATGCGCCGAGGATTGCCCGCTGGCGTGAGTGCGGTCGCGGCGGGTGCCGTGATCGTGGCCATGGTGATCACGCGAGTCGACGCGGCCTGCGATGCAGTGCTGGTCGCATCGCATGTATGGCGCGCCGAATTCGAGAGTGATGCCGGCACCGGCTCACTCGCGCGCGCCGTGGTCACGAACGGATCGTGCTCGAGTCACGCCGCGCTGCTGGTCGTGAAGGGCAGTGCGGCCGCAGGGCAAGGTGCCACGGTCGTGGGACGGGCCACCGTCGGCGAGCGCGGCGTGTTCATCGAGAACGCGAGCATCGACGCCGTCGCCTCCGGCGCACTGTTCCCGCGGGCGCGTGCACTCGCCGGACGGCGCATCGACCGCATCTTCGGTGGCGACGCGCCGATGGTCCGCGCGCTGGTGATCGCCGACCGGAGTGCGATCCCGGCCGACGAGCGGGACCGGTATGCGCGAGCGGGCGTTGCTCATATGCTCAGCGTGTCGGGTCTGCACGTCGGCATCGTCGCGTTGGCGCTGAACCTTCTTGCGTCGATACTGCGCTTACCGCTCAAGCCAGCCCGCCTTGTCACAGTGGCGCTACTCACGGCGTACGTGGCCGCAATCGGAGCTCCACCGTCGGCAGTTCGCGCCACGGTGATGCTCGGCGCGATCCTCGTCACCCGTCTCATGCAGCGTCCCACGTCGCCATGGGCTATCCTGGCGCTCGGCGCGGCCGCTCCATTGTGGGACGCCCATGCCGTGCTCGATCTCGGATGGCAGCTCAGCGTCGCCGGTACGGCCGCGCTCATTGCGGGTAGTGCGCTTTCGCGGCGCATCGTATCGCCCAAATGGACTGGGTGGCGCCGGTCGCTGGCGAGCGCAGGTACCATCAGCATCGTCGCGACCGCCGTGACGGCACCGCTCGTGGCGTGGGCCTTTGGGCGGATTTCGCTACTCGGACCGATCACGAATCTTGTCGCTGATCCGATCATGGGCCTGTTGCAGCCGCTGCTCTTCATCGCGATGGCCGTGCCGATACACGGCGTCGAACAGTTTACGGCCGATGCCGCGCACGTGCTGTTGTTCGCGTTCGCGAAGGTCTGCGCGATAGCGGCCTCAGTGCCGGGTGCCGCACCAGCGGCGCTCCCGTCGGCCCTCGGCGCCCTCGCGGCGGGCGTCGCGTCGGTCGCATTGGTGTGGGCGTGTCAGGCTCGGCATCCGGCCCGCGCGTCCTTCGTGTGCCTGTCGGCGCTCGCCCTGTTGATCATCGAGCCGATCCTGCCCAGCGCACGGCGACCGGTGGAACTGCACATGATCGATGTGGGGCAGGGTGATGCCTTTGCGCTGCGCACCGGACGTGGACGCTGGATCGCCGTCGATGCGGGACGAAGCTGGATCGGCGGCGACGCAGGCAAGAATACTGTAGCGCCCTATCTCGCTCACCGCGGCGGCTCGCTCGCGTTATTCATCCTTTCCCATCCGCACAGTGATCACGTGGGTGGCGCTGCGTCGCTGTTCGCGATGATGCCGCCCTCGCGCTTTCTCGATCCCGGGTACGTGGGCACGTCGCCTCCGTACCTGGCCGCCCTGCGTGAGGCGCAGGCCGAGCACGTCCCGTGGCAGCGCGTGCGCCCGGGAGATTCGCTCGTCGTCGATGACGTCGTCGTCACCGCCCTAGCGCCTGATTCTGCGTGGGCCTCGACCCTTGCCGACGCGAACCTCGCGAGCAGCGTGCTGTCAGTCCGCATTGGCTCCACGCGCGTGCTGTTCACGGGGGACGCCGAGGGGCCCGAGGAGGAGTGGCTGCTCGAGCATGGGCCGGATGCGCTGCGGGCCGACGTGCTCAAGGTGGGGCATCACGGGAGCTCGACGAGCACGAGTGCGGCATTTCTCGAGGCCGTGCATCCGCGCGTGGCGCTCGTGAGCGTGGGCGCGCACAACACCTATGGGCATCCCAGTGCGAGCGTGATGAATGCGCTACGCACGGAGGGGATCACTACATTGCGGACCGATCAACTGGGCACCGTGGTGCTGCGATTCTTGCCCGGTTCGATCGAAGCCGAAGCGCATGGGCAGCGCTGGAAAATTGCGCTTCACTCGAACAGGGGGCCGGCGTACGAGCCAAGATGAAGCCATTGCGCATGCTCTTCGGAACCGCACTCCAGCTTCCCCCTGAAATGATCGAGCAGTATCCGGAGCTCAGTCACGCATCCTGGAGGCAGGGCGGACTCTTCCTGCGCATCGGAGGGTTGCTGCTGGGGCGATCGACGGTATCAGGCATCACACTCTGGCACACCATCTGGCTTGCGAGCGACGAAGTGATGCAGGCCGAATTGCTCTTGCACGAACTCCGGCACGTCCATCAGTTTCAGGATGACTCGCTGTTCGCGCTGCGGTACCTGTGGAGCAGCCTGAGGCACGGGTATACGAATAATCCATACGAGGCCGACGCGCGGGCATTTGCCGCGCGCCGGATCGCGGAGTCTCACCTTCCGGCGTAGAGGACAGACTGTGGTTCAGCACACCGCAACCTCGGTCGTCACGATCGAGCGATTCATCATCGAGCAGGAGCGCATGCATCCGGAGGCCACCGGCGAGCTTTCCGGTATCCTCTATGACATGGCGCTCGCCGCCAAGATGATCGCGAACAAGGTCCGCCGGGCGGGGCTCGCGGACATTCTTGGCTCCACGGAATACTCGAACGTCCAGGGCGAGATCCAGCAGAAGCTCGACATCTTCGCGAACGATACGATCATCAAGGCGATGGACCATGCGGGGCGCCTGTGCGCCATGGCGTCGGAGGAAGAGGCGGACATCATCCCCATTCCGGACGGGTTCCGCTGCGGCAAGTACTGCCTGCTCTTCGACCCTCTCGATGGATCGTCGAACATCGACGTCAACGTTCCGGTGGGGACAATCTTCAGCGTGGTGCAGAAGATCACGCGCGGACGTCATGGTGAAATGGAGGACATGCTCCAGCCAGGTCGTCGCCAGGTGGCGTCGGGGTACGTGATCTATGGGTCGAGCACCATGCTCGTGTACACCACGGGCTCCGGCGTACATGGGTTCACACTCGATCCGTCGATCGGCGAATTCCTGCTGTCGCATCCGAACATCCGCATTCCGGACGAGGGGCGCTATCTCTCGGTCAACGATTCCTACGAGGCGTACTGGGATGCGCCCACACGCCAATTGATGCGGCGCTATCGGGGGCTCGAGGGCGGACGGAAGCCGCTGAACGTGCGCTACGTGGGGTCACTGGTCGCGGACTTCCACCGCAACCTCCTGGGGGGCGGCGTGTTCTGCTATCCGTCGAATGGCAATTGTCCCGAAGGCAAGCTGCGCCTGCTCTACGAGGCGAACCCCCTTGCCTTCATCTGCGAGCAGGCCGGCGGCGCCGCGACGAATGGCACGCAGCGTGTGCTGGACATCGTGCCCCGCGAGTTGCACGAACGCGTCCCGCTGTACGTGGGCAGCAAGCGAGACGTGGACCTGGCGACGCAGACGTTCGCGCAACACTCTGAGCTGGTCGGAGCCTGACGGCTCCGAGCAGCGTCTGACTGTCTGACAGTCTGACCCATGCGAGCAGCTTCGCCGCCCGCCCTCGTCTGACAGCGGGTCAACTGAAGTCTGACAGCTGTTGCCTACACGACTCGGTCCCCTGGCGCGTGAACTCGACTTCATAAGCCATCTGGTGGCAAAAGCGGCGCGTCAACCCGGCTGTGTAGATCATAGCTGTCAGACCAGTCGGTCGACCTGCTGTCTGACGAGCGAGGAAGCTGCGCGCAGCGCAGCGCGATGCGGGTCAGACTGTCAGACTGTCCGACCCCTAAATTGGCCGTATGCCAGACGAACTGCT
>JALYVY010000190.1 GCA_030852985.1 Gemmatimonadota bacterium
GCGAACGATGCCGCCGGCAAACCGCACTAACATCACCGATGCGGAGCGCGCGGCGCTGGGTCGCTGGATCGATTCAGGCCGGTAGGTCGTTATTTCTTCGCCTGCCTCTTGAACGGCGGCCGCAGACAAGCGCAGGCTTCGCGAACACAGGCGACGCTGTTACAGCAAGAGGCAAATGCTGTTGCCCTGGCGGTTGCAGCGTTTTCAGCGATTGCGTAGCCTGCGCCGTTCTGCGGCCGCCGTTGCTATCGCCTGGCGTCGCGATGGGGACTCGAGGCAGAGAGTAAGTCGTGTCGAGCACCTTTACTCTTCCAACGGCGGCCGCCGTATGTTTTCAGCCGAGTGCGAAACGCCGCCCTCCCGCTGAGCAACGAGATATCAACTACCCCGATACGTCGAATACCCGTAAGGACTGAGCAGCAGCGGCACGTGATAGTGCTGCGGAACTGCTGCTACCTCGAACGCGATGCAGATCTCCGAGTAGAAGCTCGCACGCCTCGTCTCGGCGAAGTAGGACGCCACTTCGAAGCAGAGTCGATGCGTGCCCTCTTGCAACACAGCAACGCCGAACGACGCGACCCGCCCATCGGCGTCCGTCGTGCCGCGACCCAGTTCCGTCACGCTGCCCTCACTCACGCGGTAGAGTGTGACCGCGATGGCCGATGCTGGTGCACCAAGGGCCGTGTCGAGCACATGCGTGCTGATCGTCGCGGTCGGCGTCACGCGGATGCCTCCGACTCCTCGATCAACTTCTCGAGCCGGAGCCTCGTAATCTTGCGCTGCTCCTGCACCGCGATGGCCATCTCTTCCTCTGGTGAGTTCTCAACTCGTGCAAGCAGGGCCGAGAGGATCGTGTCGGCATCGCGACCAGCCGCGGAGATGATGAAGATGAAGCCGAACTTTCGCTCGTACTGGAAATTGCCCTCGACGAGCGCCGAGCGCACCGCGCCGCTGATCCGATTCACCCTTGCTTGCTCGCGGTTCGACCACCCCTCCGCTTGCGCCGAAACGGGAGCGGCGGCTTTGCCCTCGCCGATTCGCGGATGATGTGCGAATGCGTCCAGCCAGTCGGCGTTCTCCAGCGTGTCGGCAACTTCCTCCGCCGCCGACATCATCCGATCGCGACTATGATAGGGACGCCATCGGATCATCTCGGACACCCATTTCGCCGAGCCACAACAGGCCGCGAGCTTGAACGCCGCCTCCGTCTCCGGCATCGTGTCGAGCTGCGCAACGGACATGTTCATGTAGTCGTCGCCACTCGGCCAATAACGCGAAGTCGTGCGACGCCGCCGTCCGGATAGATATTGAGTCGCACGTGCGTTGCGGTCGCCGACTCGCTCACCAGCCAGCGGTGCCGGCTGTGTGGCTGCAGCGTATGACGAGCAACGAGCGGCTTCCATGCGCCCGTCACCAGCTCGTCTTGCGTCGCATCTGGAGCGTTCATGTACTCGAGCATGCACGCGCCCGGGGCATTGCCCTTGAAGTGGTCCGTGTCGAGCTCCACCATCTCTACGATGCCTGGCCGCGCAAGGCGGATGATCGTCCAGTCGTGCCCGGGGCCGCGACGTCGCTGCGTCTCCCAGCCGTTTCCCATGTGCGTGGAACGGCCCGGCATGATGAGGTTCTGCCGGTGACCGAAGAACATGTTGCTGCAGACGACGCTGTAGCCGCCATTCTCGATCGCCGCGAGGTCGACAAGCGTATTCGCGTCGAGATGCGTGCTGTCGACCTCGCCGAACACGCGCAGACGCGCGACGCCGCCGTCCGGATAGATGTTCAGGCGAAGGTGCGTTACGCGAGCGTCGTCCGTCACGGCGAACTGATTCTTCGTGTCGCCAACGAGTGGAGACTTGGTGAGAATCGTGCGCCACGAGGTGCCCACACCCGCGAGCTCCTCGGGCGACGGCGTGCCTTCGACGTCGCACGCCTCGAGGCTCGCGCTCTCCGGATAATTGCCACGGAAGAAGGTCGTGTCGATCACGACGCCGCGCACGACGCCTGGTGTGCCGAGATGGATGATGGCCCAGTCATATCCGGGTTCACGGCGGCGACGGGTCTCCCAACCATCCATCCATTTCCCCCGCTCCGTGTAAACCCCCTCGCGCCACTCCGCCGGTGTGGGCTTGAGGAGCGCTTCCTTCGGAGCGAAGAATTCATCATTTGCCACGATGACAGTGCCGCCAAGTGCCTCGGCGGCAAGGTCAACGAGCTCGGTCATATCGGTCATCTGGCGTGGCTAGCGGTCATTCGTGTAAACGGGACGTCCACCAACGTACGTGGCCTTCACGACTCCAGTGAGGGTGCGCCCCAGATATGGTGTAATGAGGTGACGATGGCGAAGCTGCGCGGCGTCCACAACGAAGCTGGCTTCAGGATCCCACACGACAAGATCCGCATCCGCGCCGACAGCTATTCGGCTCTTCGTGCTATCGATTCCGGCAAGGCGCGCGGGCGCTGCGCTCATCCACTCCGCCACCCGAGCGATCGACACATCTCGCTGCCTGGCCTCATGCCACATCGCCGGCAACCCCAGTTGCAGCGACGCGATGCCACCCCACGCACGGAAGAAGTCACCTCGCTCCAGGTCCTTCATCTCCGGCGGGCACGGTGAGTGATCGGACACGACGAGGTCGATGTCGCCACGAATCAGTCCGTCCCACAGTTGCTCGCGCGACGCGGCAGCGCGAATGGGCGGCGCGCACTTGAACGCCGTCTTCCCATCGCCGATTTCCTCCGCCGCGAACGATAGGTAATGGGGGCAGGTCTCGCACGTGATATGCACGCCACGGGCGCGTGCCGCGTGCACGATCCCCAGTGTCTCGGGCGACGACACATGCACGATGTGCACACGAGCCCCGAACCGCTCGGCCACTCGCACCACCATCTCGACAGCCGCTGTCTCGGCCCGATCCGGCCGAGAGGCGAGGTAGGTGGCGTAGCGACGCGGGTCGCCTTGAGGATCCGGCACGAGGTACTCGGGAAGCTCCGCATGCACGAGCAACGTGGCGCCGAGCGATGCGAGCACCGGGAGCGCCTCGATGAGGTCGTCCTCCGCGACGTGCGGAAACTCGTCGACGCCGCTCGGCACCAGGAAGCACTTGAAGAGCGTGATGCCGGCATCATGCAGCGGTGCCAGATCGGCAACATTGCCGGGCACCACACCGCCGATGAACTGCACATTCACGATACTCCGACCCTGCGCTGCCGCCATCTTCGCCTTCAGCGCGGCCACGTTCGTCGTCGCCGGGATGCTGTTGAGCGGCATGTCGAAGATGGTCGTCACGCCTCCGGCCGCGGCCGCCCGCGTCGCGGTCTCGAAGCCCTCCCACTCGCTGCGCCCCGGGTCATTCACGTGGACATGCGTATCGACGAGCCCGGGCATGACGACGTCGTCCTCGTCGCCATCGTAGCTCGTGATCGAGCCGACGATGCCGTCGCGCAGGTGCAGCGTGGCGGGACGCAGCTCTCCGTCGATCAGCACGCGCGTGCTCTTGATGACCTCGGGCAATTGCGACTTATGCCCCGGTGTCGGCCCAGAAGCGGCGCAGAAGGTTCGATGCGACCTTGCGGCGGTAGTCGGCCGTCGACCGCACGTCGTCGATCGGCGAGATCTCGCGTTCGAGGACGTTGACCGCCTCGTCGATGGTCGCCCCACGCGCGAGCGCGGCTTCGGTCTTTCGCACCCGCACCGTTGTTGCCGCAACACTGCCCAGCGCAATCCGCGGCGAATCGGCGCGAACGCCGGCCATCACGAGCTTGGAGATCGCCTGCGCGGCACGCGTGCCGACTTTACGGAACCACTGCGCTCCGTCGACACGCGGCACCTCGATGGCGGTTATGAGCTCGTCGAGCTGGAGCACGGACGCACGATATCCGGTGTAGAACTCGTTGAACCCCACGCGCCGCTCCGCCGAAGCACTGCGAATGACGATGATCGCATCTGCCGCGGAGAGCACCGGAAGCGAATCACCCGCCGGCGATCCATTGGCGATGTTCCCGCCGAGCGTGCCGCGATTCTGGATTTGCACACCGCCAACTTGCGATGCGGCCTGCACGAGCATGGGCAGCCGCTGCTGCACAATCGCCGACCGCATGATATCGGTGAAGCTGGTCCCTGCGCCGATGACGAGTGTGTCGCCGTCGAGCGCGATGCCCTTGAGTGCATCGAGGCGCGTGATGTCCATGAAGCGCTGCGCTTTCAACGTGCCGAAGTTCAAGCCCACGTACAGATCGGTTGCACCGGCAATCGGCACGAGTGGTTCGTCGCGCAACATGGCGAGCGCGTCGTCGAGCGTGCGTGGCCGTGCGATGGTGAGTGGCGAGATCAGGGACTTCATTCGGTGGCCGTCCCCTGGGCACGCTGGATCGCGCGGTAGATCGCTTCATAGCCCGTACAGCGGCAGAGATTTCCGGCGAGGGCGACCTTGATCTCGTCGAGGGTGGCGTTGGGCGGCAACTGCGACGCGACCATCACCATACCCGGCGTGCAGATGCCACACTGTGCGCCCGCTTCGTTCATGAAGTGATGTTGAAGGTCGTGGTCCTTCCCCAGCCCTTCGATCGTGACGATGGTCGCGTCTTCCGCTTGCGCGAAGGGCACGAGGCACGAGACGACGAGCTCCCCGTCCATCAACACCGTGCATGCGCCGCATTCCCCCTCGCCACACCCTTCCTTCGTGCCCGTGAGTCCGCACTCTTCGCGGAGGACGTCGAGCAGTCGCTTGCCTGGGAAAGCGTCGACGTCGGCCGGGGCGCCGTTCAGTGTGAAGCGCATGCCGTCATCACGAGCTCAGAGGTGGCGGGAATTTCGCGTACGTCGATGGCAAGATGGCGGAGGGCGTTGATCACGGCGGGCGCGGGCCCGTCGATCGGCAGCTCGCCGAGTCCCTTGGCGCCGAAAGGTCCGTCCTTATAAGGATTATCGAGAATGACGACGTCCATCGGCGGTGTGTCGAGGGTCGTTGGGATGGTGTAGTTGGTGAGGGATGCGTTGTCCATCGTGCCGTTGCGCATCACGACCTTCTCGAGGATGGCGTAGCCGAGTCCCTGTGCGGTGCCGCCTTCGATCTGTCCGCGAGCGAGTGCGGGGTGAATTGCCTTCCCGAACTCCAGCACGGCCGTGAGCCTCGTGGGGCGCACTTCATAGGTGTCGCGATCGATCTCGACCTCGGCCACGTTGCACCCCCATGCATAGGTGGCGTAGGCATCGCCGCTGTAGGTGCCTTCGTCCCACTGGATCCACGCCGGCGGTTCGTGCTCCTTGAGGATCTCGATCGGGCCATACTGCGCGAAGTATTCCGCCGGCGACAGCACGCCCAGCTTCTCCTTCATCTCCTCGGCGCAGCGTTGCAATATGCGGCCGACCACCATGCACGTGCGCGATGCCACCGTGGGTCCGCTGTCGGGCACGCGCTGCGTGTCCGGCTGCGCGACCTCGATGTCTTCATAGGGAATGCCGAGCGAGTCGGCGACGATCTGTGCGTGCATGGTGCGGGTGCCCTGCCCGATCTCGGTGCTGGAGACGAGAATGCGCACGCCACTCGCGGTGAGCTCGAGCTTCGCCTTCGACGCAAGCCGCAGCTCGCCGCTGCCGGTAAATCCGGCGCCGTGGTAGAAGAGCGCCAGGCCGATGCCCTTGTTGGTGCCGCGATATTCCTCGCGCTTGCGATGGAAGTCCGAGCGACGCACCGCTTCGCGCAGCACTTCGAGTGCGCTGCAGTCCTGCACCAGGATCTGTCCGGTGGCGGTGGTGTCGCCGGGCACGAGCGCATTGTGTTCGCGAAAGGCCACCGGGTCCATGCCCAGCTCGTCAGCGACGCGTTCCATGTGCGCCTCAACGGCGAACAGCGTCTGCGGTGCGCCGAACCCGCGGAAGGCGCCGTTGGGCGGAGTGTTCGTGAACATGGCCCGACCGCGGACGCGGGTGTTGGCGCAGCGGTATGGACCGGCGGCGTGAATGCCACCGCGCGAGATGACGACCGGACTCAGGGTGATGTAGGCGCCACCGTCGATGACGATGTCGACGTCCATGGCGACGATTGTCCCGTCGCGCTTCACTCCCGTACGATGCCGCACGATGGACGGATGGCGCTTGGTCGTCGCGATCATATCCTCGGTGCGGTCGTAGATGATCTTCACCGGGCGACCGGACTTGAGCGCGAGCAGCGTGGCGTGTCCCGCGAGTATCGACGGGTATTCTTCCTTGCCGCCGAATCCGCCTCCGGTCTCCGTCTGCACGACGCGAATCCACGCGTCCTTGCCGAGCAGGCTCTTGAGGGCCTTCTGGACATAGAAGGGACATTGGATGGAGCCATGCACTGCGATGCCGCCGTTCTCGGGCACGGCGATCATGCCGTTCGTCTCGATGTAGACGTGTTCCTGGTGGCCCGTGCGATACGTCCCCTCGACGATGAGATCGGCTTCCGCAAAGCCGGCGTCGAGACTGCCCTTGTCGATGGACAACGCCTTGAGGACGCCAGTGGACCGCTCGGGATCATACTCCGGCTCCTCGGCGTCGTACTCGATGATGACATTCGCCGAGAGCAGCTTCTCGCGATCGTGGTGCGCGAGCAGGATGATGGGCTCGGCCGCGTGGCGGATCTCACGTTCCGCGAGGAAGGGCTGGTCGTCCTCGATCAGCGCAACGACGTTGCGACCGCTCGCGGGAATGTCGCGATAGTCGACGATCGTGAAGCCCGTCGTGTCGAAGTCGAAGCGGATGTTCGTGATTCGTCCGCGCGCGATGGTGGAGCGGATGGTCCGCCCATGGAGCATACCGGGGAACTCGAGATCGTCGGCGTATTTCGTGGTGCCATTCGCCTTGCCGATCCCGTCCTTGCGCGCAACGCTGGTGCCGACTGCAGGCATGCGACTTCCTGGCTACGGTCTGGTATGATGGGTATCGCGCCGCGGGGCGTCAACCTCATAGCTTTCCGCGATGCCTGACATTTCCGTGAGTGTCGACTATCCGTCGTGGGTTGCGGACGTGGTCGATTGGGATCGTCTGTACACGACCGACGACGAAAGGATGCGTCTCGCGATCGCCGTGTCGCGCGAGAATGTGGAGCGCGAGACAGGCGGACCGTTCGGCGCCGCCGTCTTCGAGGCGTTGAGCGGCCGCCTCGTCGCCGTGGGGATGAACAGTGTCGTTCGCTTGAACAACTGCACCCTGCACGGCGAGATGGTGGCATTCATGATGGCGCAACAGCGGCTCGGCTCGTTCACGCTGGCCGCGCAGGGCATGCCGGAGCACGAGCTCTTCACGTCGTGCGAGCCGTGCGCCATGTGCCTTGGCGCCACGCTCTGGAGTGGTGTGAAGCGGGTGGTCTACGGTGCAACACGCGAGGATGCATCGCGCCTGAACTTCGAGGAAGGCCCTGTGTTCCCTGCGTCGTACCAGTATCTGGAGGACCGCGGCATTCGCATCGTGCGCAACGTGCTGCGTGCGGAGGCGCAGGCTGTGCTCGAGGGTTACCGGGTGAAGAGTGGCAAGATCTACAACGGATGACGACGATGACGAAAGCTGGAACTGTTGAGGCGTTGCGCGAGGCCAACCTTGCGTTCGCGGCCCGATATCCTGGCGAAGCGGGCGCACGGCAGCCTGTGCATACCGTGTATGGTGGCGCGCAGATCTTCGGCCCCGATGCCGCGCGCAAGCTTGGCGACGTCGCCCTCCGCGCGCTTCGCGAGTACGCGCCCGATGCCACGGCGCTCGGCAACGCGCTCGGTATCGCCGACCATCCTGCGCTGGAGACCATCTACAGTCGGATGCGGGAGAAGCTCGAGCGCGAGCCAGTAGAAGATTTTCGCGTCGACTTCGAGGACGGCTACGGCAATCGTCCCGATGCGGAGGAGGACGGTCACGCGAAGCAGGTGGCGGAGTCGCTCGCGACCGGGATGAAGAACGGGACGTTGCCGCCGTTCATCGGCATGCGCATCAAGCCGCTGAATGAGGAGTTGCGCGTCCGGTCGATGCGCACGCTGGAGATCGTACTCACGGAGCTCGTGCAGCGCGCGGGTGCGTTGCCGGAGAATTTCGTTGTCACCGTGCCGAAGATCGTCATTGTCGAGCAGGTCGAGTATGTGGTCGCGGAATTGGCGCGACTGGAACAGCGTCTTGGGTTGGCGGATGGTGTCTTGAAGTTCGAGGTGATGGTCGAGATGCCGCAGATCATCCTCGATTCGCATGGACGGTCGCTACTTCCGCGCATTCCAGCAGTGTGTGCGGGCCGGCTCACGGGTGCGCACTTCGGGACGTACGACTACACGGCGGGCGTGAACATCACGGCGGCGCACCAACGCATGCGTCATCCGGCGTGCGAGTTCGCGAAGCAGGTGATGCAGGTGTCGCTGGCGGGCACTGGCATCTGGCTATCGGATGGCTCGACGACGGTGATGCCGGTGCCGATCCATCGTGCGGCGGCTGGTGCGTCGATCACAGCGGAGCAGCGCGCCGAGAATCAGCGGAGTGTGGCGGGAGCGTGGAAGCTGCACTTCGACGACGTGACGCATTCGCTCATCGGCGGCTTCTATCAGGGGTGGGATCTGCATCCCGCGCAGCTCGTGACGCGTTATGCCGCGCTGTACGCGTTCTTTCTCGACGGCATCGATGCCGCCGCGGCGCGGCTATCGAACTTCGTGAACAAGGCCGCGCAGGCGACGTTGGTGGGTGATGTGTTCGACGATGCGGCGACTGGCCAGGGCTTGCTCAACTTCTTCCTGCGCGGCGTGAACTCTGCTGCCATCACCGAGGATGACGCGGTGGCGATGACGGGGTTGTCCGTAGATGAGTTGCGGGGGCGGTCGTTCGTGAAGATCCTGAAGAATCGTGCGCCTCGTGCTGGCTGACGTTCCGTGGTGCTCGCCTCTCTTGCAAGTGGGCATAGCATAGCGTGTACATCCCCGCCAGCAACGACGAGCATCGTCCAGAGATGATGGGCGACTTTATCGATGCGCATCCGCTTGGCGCTTTGGTGACCGTGTCAGGTGGTGAGTTGTTCGCTACACACCTTCCGTTGATCCTTGACCGGTCGCGTGGTGCGCAT
>JALYVY010000053.1 GCA_030852985.1 Gemmatimonadota bacterium
CAGCGTGGACTTGCCGCTGCCGTTGGGCCCGACGACGGCGGTGATCCTTCCGCGCACCGCCAGCAGCGAAACAGCGTCGAGCGCGGCGCGGTCGCGACGTGGATACCGCACGACGACCTCGCGGAACTCGATCATGCGAGCCGCCGGAGCAGGAAGAGAAAGAACGGCACGCCGATGAGCGCCGTGACGGCGCCCAACGGCAGCTCCGCTGGCGGCAGCGCGATGCGGGCGATGAGATCGGAGGCAACGACCAGCGCCGCGCCACCAAGGGTCGCGGCACCGATGATGGTGCGGTGCGTCCGCGCCCCACCAAGCCGCACGAGGTGCGGCACGAGCAAGCCCACGAATCCAACGAGACCGGCTGCGCTGACGGTGCCTGCCGCGAGCAACGCCCCGGCGACGTACACGCCGATGGAGACGCGCGTGACGTCCACACCCAGGCCAGCCGCCGTGTCATCCCCAAGCGCGAGCACGTCGATCGCACGTGCCATCGCGAGCAAGGCCAGCACACCGATTCCGACAAACAGCGCGAGCGCCCGCACCTGACCCCAGGTAGCGTCGGCCGCTGAGCCCATCATCCACCACAACGCGCCGCGCACCGCTGATGCATCGGCGTTGGCGAGAGCCACCATGATGACCGAGTTCGCGAATGCCCCGACGACGACGCCCGCCATGAGCACGACACGCGCATCACCGCGCCCGCCCGACGCGCGCGCGACCAGCAGCGTGAGCGCCACGGCGATGAGGGCGCCGCCAAACCCCGCGACCGGCACAACCGCCGCGGAGGCGTGAAGGGCGGAGGCGAGTACCGCACCGACGGCCGCACCGCCCGACACGCCAAGCAGGTACGGCTCCGCGAGTTTGTTGCGGGTTGCGCCCTGAAGCGCAGCGCCAGACGCGCCGAGCCCAGCTCCGACCAGCGCGGCGAGCAGGACGCGTGGCAATCGGAGTGTGCGCACGATTGCGATCGATATCGGTTCGCCGACGCCGAGCAGGCCGTTCATCACTTCGCGGATGGATAGCGACATCGTGCCGAACATCACGCCGGCGACAAGCGCGATACTGAGCGCGAGTGCGAGTATGACCCAGCGCGATACGCGCATCTAGAACGTCACGCCCGGGTGGAGCAACCGTGCCAGCTCGACGGCACTGGTCCCGACCCGCGCGGATGGTCCGTTGATCAAGCTGGTGTCGATGACGACGATGTGGTGATCGCGCACCGCGCGGAGCGTCCTGAATCGATCGTCGGCCTGAAAGCGCAGCTTCGACCTGTTCCCGGCGACGATGATGTCGGGGTCGCGGCGGAGCAGCTCCTCGAAGCTGACCGCGGGTGAGGGCTGTGGAAGGTCGGCGAACACGTTGCGACCTCCAGCGATCTCGATGAGCTCATTGAGGAAGCTTCCGCGCCCCACGGCGAGTAACGGAGACTCCCACAACGGCCAGAACACGGAGGGATGGGGCAACGCCGCAGTGGCGCGTCGTACGCGAGCGAGCGTGGCGCGCACAGAGTCGACCGTGCGCAGCGCGGCGATCGTATCACCCGTCAGGCGTCCGAGGACGAGCGTCACGCGCGTCATGTCGGCGATGCGATCGATCTTGTACGCCGCGGTCGACACGCCGCTGGCGCGCAGACGCCGCGCGGCATCGCGATTGTCGGCGCTGGCGTAGAGCAGCACCAGATCCGGATGGGCAGCAAGCACGGCTTCGACATTCGGCCGCAGTCCGGGCCCAAGGTCGGGGACGGCGAGCACCTCGGCCGGATAGAGATCGTAGGATGTGCGTCCAACAACGCGCGGCCCCGCGCCAATGGCGTAGAGGAGTTCGGTGGTGGTTGGATTCAGGGACACAATCCGTTGCGGCGGCGCGCCAACGCGGAGTGTATCGCCGAAGTCGTCGGTGATGGCGCCAGCCGGTGCCGCGTCGTGTGCGCCGCATGCCAGCGCGACGGCCAGCCCGAACACCATGGCGGTGCCCACTGCAAGTCGAAGCGTGCGGAGCGGGGTGACTTCGGACAAAACGGGCACCTCCGGATGAGGAGAGTGCCCGTAACGGAGCGCGGCGAAGAAAAGTGGAGACGCGGACCGCGCGTCGTCACCGATCCTCCCCCGAGGAATCTGTGAACGTATCGCGGACGAGGTCGTCTCCTGGCTCCGGGCCGCGCTTCCCCGCCTTCCCGACCGCAGTCAGTGGCGTGAGTGAGGGTGCGCGTGGAAATGCCCGTTACAGTGGCGGGGCCGCGCCGGCATTGCACCGGCTTCCGTGTCCCCGTTCGCGTTGAATTGTAATGGCGAATCTAGGTGACGCGTGCGCTGGCGGCAAGCGCGTCGAGCAGCTTCGTCTTCAGCACGGCACGCTGCGACGCGTACGACGCATCGTCGAGTGTGGGGTCCGCCCGATCCTTGCGCGCGTCGAGCAGCGCGATCGCGGCGGCGAGATCCTCGTGTGTCTGGCGTGCCGGGACGACGATGCGTCGCGGACCACTCATCGAACGCCCCAACGAACGCACGAGCGCGCCAATCATGATGAGGGCGATCGCGCACGCGACAACCACGAGCACCTTCGTGCGCACCGCCTGCGTGGTGACCGGCACGGAGACCCGTAGCGTCGAAGCTGGCGGAACGTCCTGCGCGAGAAATCGCTTGAAGGTGCGACCACCCGTGGTTGCCGCGGGCATGGAGCGGAGGTTGGTCCCCGCGACTTGCGCGTCCGGTTCCTCGAGAAGCACCTCGAGCACGACGGTCGGCTTCTCGATGGACAGTGCGAGGGGAAACGCGCCAGGCGGCAGGCTGTACGAATAGCTCAGCTGCTTTACACCCGGCCCGAACGGCGCCTTCAGCAATACGTTTCCTGCCCTCGCGACGAGCGATCCGGCCGAGACGTCGCCATCGCCGCCGCTGAATTCCGTTGCGCCTCGCGGAAGGGCGGTGGTCCACACGGCCGCCGTCGAATCGCGCTGAACAAGCGTCACGGTCGTGTCGTTCGAGAGCTCCCACACTTCGACGATGCTGCGCGCTCCATCGGGGCGTGGCGCGCTGACCACGAAATGATGCCCACGCACATGCAGCTCGATGGGGCGCGTGGTCGTGTCGAACACCGTGATCTCCCCCTCTTCTCCCGACACGTGCAGGCTCTTGATGGGTGAAGAGAAATACGCGATGCCGCGATACAAGGCGGCCGCAAAGTAGATCGCTTCGTCGGCGGGGGAACGACGGTACTTGATGGCGTAATGTCCAGCCGCGTCTGTGCGCACCGAATCCACTGGACCGGAGCTATCGCTGCCAACCCGATGCAGTGTGACCATGACACCCGCGATGTGGACGTCGGTCTTTACGCCGGGCGTTGCGACCGTGCCACTGACCGATGCCGGCGCTTCGACGGAAGGCGCCGCGGGGATCGACTGCGCATGGGCGACGCTGGCACTCGCGAGCGACACCACGAGGCTGAGGCAAGCGCCACGCAGTCGCTTATGGCTTGAATTTCCCAAAATCTTCTGGGCGTAGCGCTTCGAGATAGCGCTTGAGCTGCTCCGACGTGATGTCGTCATCGCCCCCGTCCGAGCCGCTCGGCATTTCTCCACCCAGTCCAGGGGTATCGTCGTCTCCACTATCGTCCTCGTCATTGGTGGAGTCGTCGCCTGGCTCGATGAGGAGGCCCTCCGCGGCCTTGATGGGAGCGCCCAGCCGCAGCGCGATGGCGATGCTGTCCGAAGGGCGTGCGTCGATCTTCACGATCGACCCGTCATGTTGCAGCAGGAGCTCCGCGTAATACGTACCGTCTTCCACGCGCGTGATGTTCGCGCCAATCAGGCGGGCCCCCATGCCGAGGATGAGGCTCTGCACGAGGTCGTGCGCGATGGGTCGCGGCGACTTCACGTGGTGAATGTGTTTGCCGATCGAGTCAGCTTCCGGTTGGCCAATCCAGATGGGCAGCAGGCGCGTTCCGTCCTTCTCCTGCAGCACGACGACGTAGGAGTTGGAAGCGCTGTCGAGACCAAGCCGGGAGACGAAGACTTCGATCATGGATGCAATGTACCCCGACCGGGCGCGGAGTTCACCGCGCCCGTCCGGTGCCAGCTACTTCAACGCCCGCGCCGCCTTCTTGAGCGCAGCGGCCTTATCCGTCCGCTCCCACGTGAAGAGAGTCGCGGCGCTCTTGCCGCTGCCGATCTTCTCGGGGGTCCGACCGAAGTGCCCGTACGCCGACGTCGCGCTGTAGATCGGCTTGCGCAGGTCGAGCGACGTGGTGATTCCGCGCGGCGTCAGGTCGAAGTTCGCCTGGACGGCCTCGAGGATACGCGCCTCGGGCACCGTGTCCGTACCAAAGGTGTCCACGCGAACCGACACCGGCTCGGCGACACCGATCGCATAGGCGAGCTGCACTTCGCAGCGCCGCGCGAGCCCGGCCGCAACGATGTTCTTCGCGACCCAGCGCGCGGCATAGCATGCCGAGCGATCGACCTTGGAGGGATCCTTTCCGCTGAAGGCACCGCCGCCATGACGGCCCATGCCGCCGTAGGTGTCGACGATGATCTTGCGACCGGTGAGGCCCGCGTCACCCTGTGGACCGCCGATGACGAAGCGCCCCGTGGGGTTGATGTGGTACTTGATCTTCTTCTCACGAAGCTCCCTGGGGATGGACGCCTCGATCACATCCGAGATGATCGCCTTCCGGAGCTTCGTGTTGTTGATGTCGTCCGCGTGTTGCGTGCTGATGACGACCGTATCCACCGCGACCGGCTGTCCGTCTTCGTAGACAACCGTGACCTGTGACTTGCCGTCGGGGCGCAGCCACTTGAGGTCTCCGCTCTTGCGACGATCCGCGAGCGCCTTGGTGAGGCGGTGCGCGAGCATGATGGGCATGGGCATGAGCTCTTCCGTTTCATCGGATGCATAGCCGAACATCATGCCCTGATCGCCGGCGCCGCCGGTGTCGACCCCCTGACCGATGTCGCGCGACTGGCGATCGATGGTGCTCATGACCGCGCAGGTGTTGCTGTCGAAACCGTAGCCGGCGTCCGTATAGCCGATGCGGCGGATGGTGTCGCGAACGACGTCGGGCAGGTGGACATAGGCGCTGGTCGTGATCTCACCGGCGATTACGGCCAGTCCGGTGGTGACCAGCGTCTCGCAGGCGACACGCGCCGCGGGATCCTTCTCGAGCAGGCAATCCAGCACGGCATCGGAGATGGCATCGGCCACCTTGTCGGGATGCCCTTCTGTGACGGATTCGGATGTAAAAAGGCTACGATCATGCACGGCAGTTTCCCCACTAGCAGTTGGAGAGGAAGAAAGAAGGCCCGACACCATGCTGCCGGGCCAAACTCGCGCCTGTTGCGGCGACGGCTAAAGAAAGTGGGTCAGCCCGCGCCGGGCAACCCATCGTAGAGATATGGCGCCTCGCCAATGACGTCCGCGAGGCGTCGCGCGAGCTCGTAACGCGCCTGCTCCGCGGTGAGAGCGCGCAGCGCCGCGGACGCGGCCAGCTTTGCGTGCGCCGCGGTGACGCTGCGAACGATTCGCTTCACGAGCGGCACGGAGCGAGGCGCCACGCTCATCTGGCGCACGCCCAACCCAAGCAGCGCAAACGCCATCAACGGTTGCGACGCCATCTCACCGCAGACCGCGACGTCGATGTCGCCGAGCTCCGCGACTTCCACCGTGCGCTTGATGAGGCGCAGCACCGCCGGGTGCAGCGGCGTGAAGCGCGGCGCGAGGTTCGCGTTGCCGCGGTCGACGGCCAGCGTGTACTGCACGAGATCGTTGGTGCCGATGCTGAAGAAATCCACCTCGCGCGTGAGCGTATCACTCGCAACCGCGGCGGCGGGCGTCTCGATCATCACACCGAGGGGAACGTCCGCACGGAAGTGCGCGCCGCGCTCGGTGAGCTCCACCGCCGCTTCGTCGAGCAGCGCGCGCGCGGCCAGCACCTCATCAAGGCTCACGATCAGCGGCAGCATGATTCGCAGGTCGCCGTGCACCGCCGCGCGCAGCAGCGCGCGAAGCTGCGTCTTGAACATCTCCGGCTGATCGAGACACATGCGGATGGCGCGCCATCCGAGAAACGGATTCGCCTCCGCAGGGAATCCGCCAACGGGCAGCTTGTCGCCTCCGATATCGAAGGTGCGAATGATCACCGGAAAACCGACGAACGCCTCCATCACGCGGCGATAGGCCTTGTACTGCTCATCCTCGTCGGGCATGCTCGCGCGCCCCACGACGAGAAACTCCGTGCGCATCAGGCCAACGCCCTCGGCGCCACTGCGGGCGGCGGCCTCCGCCTCTTCGGGGATGTCGACATTCGCCCGTAGGGTGACGCGCACGCCATCGAGCGTAATGGCCTCGAGTGCGGCCATGTCCGCGAGCGCGGCTTCGGCGTTCTCCTCGTCGCGCTGCCGCTCCTTGTACGCCGCGATTTCGTCATCCGTCGGATTGATGGCGAGCATGCCGGTGCTGCCGTCGAGCACCACGCGCTCCCCGCCCTTGAGCTCAGCGGTTGCATTCCGGAGACCGACAATTGCGGGGAGCCCGAGCGATCGCGCCAGGATGGCCACGTGGGACGTGCGGGTTCCCGCATCCGTCGCGATGGCCGTGATCGCATGCCTCTCGAGCTGCACCGTGAGGCTCGGGGTCAGGTCGTGCGTCACGAGGATGGCGTTTGATCCGGGCGGCAGGTCGACGGGATCGTGATCAGGCAGGTCGAGCAGGATCGACAGGACGCGAATCTGCACGTCGGTAAGGTCGCCGACCTTCTCGCGCAGCATTGGCGACGCGTGCCTCGCAAAGCGTGTGCGCCACTCGAGCATCACGATGTCGAACGCCTTCTCGGCGGCAATGTTCTGGCGCACGAGCTCCTCGACACTGCGCAGCAACTCGCGGTCCTCGAGGATACCGAGTTGGACGTCGAAAATCGCGGCCTCCTCCGCGCCCGCGGAGGCTTCGACGCGCGCGCGCAACTGGCTCAGCCGCACCTTGGCGCGGGCGACCGCGGCGTGCAGTCGCTCGATCTCCGCGGGAATGTGGTCGTCGGGAATGATGCGATGACGGACGTCGGGCACCTCCCAGCGAAGCAGGTGCACGAAGCCAACGACGATGCCGGGTGAAGCAGGAATTCCCTGGATCCGACGCTCCACTCAGCGCTCCCCGAACTTGTTCAGGATGAGTCCCGCCAGGGCGTCGAGCGCCGCGTCGGCATCGTCGCCTTCAGCACGGAGGATCAATGTCGAGCCACACTCGGCGGCCAGCATCATCACCCCCATGATGCTCTTCCCGTTGACTTCCGTTCCATCGCGAATGATGGTGACGTCGCTCTGGAAGCGCGCCGATATCTTGACGATTTCGGCGGCGGGCCGCGCATGCAGGCCGTTCTTGTTGAGGATCTGGACGGAGCGTTCGATCATCAGCGTGCCACCGAGACGAGGGCGAAGAGAGCGATCAGGACGAGCGCAGCCTTGTAGCCTTCCACGCGACCCTGCAGCCTGACGAGGAGCACGGAGGCCAGCGCTGCGCCACCGAGCACAACACCGATGAGCGTCACATGGGTGCCGAGCAGGCGTGTGGCAGTGAGCGGAACGGCAACACCGGCGGTGGCGGCCGCGAGACGCGCCACGTGCGTCGGGCCCTGGCGCAGTACGGGGTTGGCCAACGCGGACGCGACGCCAAGCCCGCGTGTCCAGCCAACGTGCAGACCCCAGACTCGGAGTGCCAGGTGCCCGGTGTTGTACAGCAGAAAGAACGTGATGAGGACAACCGCCGGGCCGGCACCAAGGCCGAAGCACAGCAGCCCCACGAGCGAACAGAGTGGGAGCCACGCGGCCCACACGAGCCGGTCACCGACACTGCCCAGCGGTCCGGCCAGCGCGGTGCGAAATCGTTCGATGTGGACAGAAGGCACCCCGGACAATTCCGCTCGCGCCAGCGCTCCGACGGCGACGGACGCGAGGTAGGGATGGGCATTGAAGTACGCACTTTGCCGGGACATCGCCGCCTTGAACTCGGCGCCATGCACACCGCCCGGCAGCAGGCGAAGCGCTGGCTCCACGCAGAACGCGACGCCGTTTCCAAGCAGCGTCTCGTAGTTCCAGGCACCCTGGATGGCGAGCAGCCGCGTAAAGACGTTGACCCATGTCAGTGCAGGCACTCGCGGCGCTGCGGCCATTGGCGGAGCGGCGATCATCGCACGACCAGGATAAGAAGTCCCACGAGCAGGCCGCCGACGAAGTACCAGCGTGCGCCCCGTGCGGAATGGAAGATCGTCCACGCCGCCGCGCCCGCAACCGAGGCCGCTACTCCCACGACGAATCCGCGCGACAGTGGTTCGCTCAACGACCAGACGCCGAGGGTGGCCACCGCGACCGGATACAGGAGTGCGTATGCGACCGTGGTGAGCACCGCCGCGCGCACGACATCGGCGGTAAGCCCCGCTAGCTGCAGGCTGATGACCGCGCCGCGAGAGCCCGCGTCAAGCGCGGGTCGGCGACGTCGCGCCAGCCACGCGACCCAGACGCGCAGCTTCACGAGCGTCATGCCCCCCACCCATGCCGTGGCCAAGGCAGCGAGCACGCCGATGGAGAGCGCGCCCGCGCGCTGCGCGTGCAGTGCCCCGGCGATGGCACCGCCGACCACCGCCGCGGAGCCCCACTCCGGATAGCGCGATGCCCCGAATGGAAGTGTGGCCAGTGCGATGAGCTCGAGCGTGACCCCAACGAAGATGCCCATTGCCGGATCGCCAACGAATGCGCCCGCGAGCGTCGCCGCGACGAGCGGCCGCGACACCATCATCTGCGGAAAGCAGACGACATCGAGACCGAGAATCCCGCCGAGCATCGCCAGGGGGAGCAAATCGTTCACGCGCCCTCCCGGGCGGAGAGCAGCTCCGCGAGCGAAACCGCCTTGGCGGCGGGGACGTCCTGCGCCGTGACGACCGCCCCGAGTGTGGAGAGCTCCGAGAGCTCTGCTCCCTCGGTGGGCGAAAGAAAGACGTAGCGGAGGTGCTGGGTACGGCCTGAACGATGATGGATGCCGCCGACATTGACCTCGCGCACCCCGCCGCGCTCGACCAGCGCGCGCATGGTGGCGATGTCGCCGGTGAGGAGGATGCCGGGACGCGTTTCCGTGCGATACTTGTCCAGCAGCGGTGCGGCATCGGCCGTCGAATGGAAGCGTACGTCCATGTCGGGCGGGACACCCATGCGATACAGGTCCTGCTCCCACTCGCTCGCGGCCACCGCGTCGTCCACGAGCACGATGAACCGCACGTCGAGCGGCTGGCCCCATCCGACGACCACCTGGCCATGGATCAGGCGGTCATCGATTCGGTTCAGCACGAGCGTCACGCGGGCGTTCCCAGATGCACGCTGACGGACGTCCGCCCGCGTTCCGCAGCGGCGGCCGCGGCATCGCCCGCGCTGGCGACGCTCGACAGCACGAAGTCGAGCAGCATGGGCAGGTTGGTTCCCGCGATGAGGACACCGTCGCGGATGTCGCGCAGTACGCGCCGCGCCGCCATCGTGCAGCTCCCCGCCTGCAGGTCGGTGAAGATGACGGTCACGCTCATGCTCACCATCGAATCACGCAACAGCTTCTGGATGTCATCGCCACAGAGACCGTTGACCTGTATGGGAACGAGCACGTCGCCGCGCCCCGTGATCTGTTCAACGGCCGAGATCATGCCGGCGGCGAAGTCCGCGTGTCCGGCGACGAGGGCGCGCTTCAGCGAATCACTCATGGTCCTCGCGCAGGTAGCGCTGGATTTCGGTTTTGTCGCGCATCTGCTTGATCAGCGCGGCATTGAAGCGCTCGGCCGGATCGATGCCGCTCCACTTCAGGAGATGATGCATGGCAATCACCTCGGCGACAACGGTGATGTTCTTTCCCGGATTGAGCAGGATGGTGATGCGCGGTGTGGCGACGCCGAGAATGTCGATGGTTTCCCCGTCGAGTCCCGTGCGGTCGGCTTCGGCACCCTGCTGCCACTCGACGAGCTGGACGACGACTTCGATGCGCTTCTGTTGCCGGACCGCGCGAATGCCGAAAATTGCCGGGATGTCGACGAGCCCCACGCCGCGGATTTCCATGTAGTGTCGCTGCAACTCGTGTCCCCGTCCAATCAGCACCTCCGAGCCGCGCTTGCGCACCAATACGAGGTCATCGGCCACGAGCCGGTGTCCGCGCTCGACGAGGTCGAGCACGCACTCGGACTTCCCGATGCCGCTCTTGCCCATGAAGAGCACGCCGACGCCGTACACGTCGGCGAGCGACCCATGCAGCGTCGTCTGCGGCGCGAAGTAATCCTCCAGCCACGGCTTCACGCGGCTGTAGAACTCGTTGGTCTTCAGCGCCGACCGCAGGATGGGCACTTCGAACTTGATTGCTTCCTCGACGACCTCAACGGGGAGGTCGAGCTTCTTGGTGACGAACAGGCACGGAAAGGGAAAAGCAAAAAACTTCTGGAGGTGCTCGCGTCGCGTGGCAGGATCGAGCGACCGCAGGTACGTCACTTCCGTCTCGCCGAACACCTGCAGGCGCTCGGCCGGAAATCGCGCGACGAAGCCCGCGAGGGCGAGACCAGGGCTCGAGACGTCCGCGCCGGAGACGACGCGACTCAATCCGTCGGTGCCCGGCACGCGCTCGAGCTCCAGCAGCGTGCGGAGCTGGGCGAACAATTCACCAACCGTGAGTGATTGCGTCACCGGCGGATCACCGTTTCACCACCGCAGCGAGCACCGTCGCGAGATGCCGCTCGGTTTCCTCGGCCGCGCGCTCCCAGGTGAACGTCTCCGCGAACTGGCGCGCGCGAAGGCCAAGGCTGGCGACGAGCATGGGATCACGCGCGAGCTGGGACATCGCCGCGCCCATCGCGCGCACGTCGCCGTGCGGCACGAGGAATCCCGTTTCGGCATCCCGCACCGATTCGCGAATGCCAGGTGAGTTCGACGCGACCACCGAAGTGCCGCATGCCGCCGCCTCGAGATTGGTGATACCCCATCCCTCCTTGGGAGACGCGAACACCAGCGCCCATGCGCGACGGAGGAGCGCCAGTTTTTCCTCCTCGTCGACACGCCCAAGAAACCGTACGCGTGCGCCGAGGTCAAGCGAACCTGCGAGCCGCTCGAGCGTGGGGCGATAGTCGCCCGCACCGGCGATTTCAAGCGTGGCGGTAGGGTGTTGCATCGCGGCAAATGCCCGAATGACGAGATGCACGCCCTTGTACCGCTTCAACCGTCCCAGGTACGCGAACAAGGGCGTAGCCGAACGGATGCTCTCGTCGGGGCTGTACGACACCGTGTCGATGCCGGGATAGATCACCTCGATCGTGTCGCGCGGAATCCCACGCTCGGCAAGATCGGCGGCGGTGCTCATGCTGATCGCCTGAAAGGGGACGCCACGATACGTGCGACCGAGCGGTCGCTCCGCGAGCCAGACGGCTGACGCCAACGGGACCGGAAATTCCTTGAACGCCGTTGCGCCGAAGAGATGCGGGACGAGTGCCACCACGGGTGGACCGCCCCAGCGCGGCGTGTACAGCGGCACCTTGTTCACGTCCTCCACGAGGAGGTCGAAGGCTCGTTTGGCGAGATTCTGCTCGAAGTATTTTCGCGCGTGGAACGGGAATGTGTATCGCGTACCGACACGGATGACGTCGATGCCGTCGAGCCGAGCGGTGGGTTCACATCCGGGCCAGCCGCCGCACAGCAGGGTGACGTCGTGGCCCGCGCGCGCGAGGCGGCCGAAAATCTCGTGCAGGTGAATCTCGGCGCCTCCAGCCTGCGGATTGTCGCGATCCTGCCAATTGACGAGAAGCAGCTTCACTAAATGCGGCCCATGCGCCGTGCGAGCGCGTCGAGCACGCCGTTCACGAACTTCGCGCTGGCCGCGCTGCCGTAGCGTTCCGCGAGCGTGACCGATTCCTGGATGATCACCTTCGGCGGCGTCCCGCCGATCGTCAGCTCGGCGGCGGCCATCCGGAGTACGCAGCGTTCGATCGCACCAATGCGCTCCATACGCCAGTTCGTCGTGACCTCCGCGAGCTGTGTATCGATGTCCTCCCGGTGATTCGCGAGGATGCGGACGATCGGGCCAGCCACCTTCCGCTCCTCGGGCGAGATGGCCATGTCGTCCCACACCTGCGTTGCCACCTTCTCGAGATTGCTGGTGTCGCCCCGCATGTCCCAGGCATAGAGCGCCTGCAGCGCGCGCGCACGCGCACGCGTCTCAACCCTCGTTCGAGACATCGAGTCGTTCAAAGAGATCCGACATCTCGAGCGCGGCGATTGCCGCATCCCAACCCTTGTTCCCGAACTCGCCGCCGGCGCGTGCCTCGGCCTGCTCCATGTTGTCCGTCGTCAGCAGCCCGAATCCGATGGGGATCTCGTATTCGCTGCTCGCATCGGCGAGGCCGCGTGAGGCTTCGCCAGCGACGAACTCGAAGTGCGGCGTGTCGCCACGAATGACCGCGCCGACAACGACGATGGCGTTATACCGCTCGGTCTGCGCCAGACGCCGAGCGGCGAAGGGAAGCTCCCACGCGCCCGGCACCCACACGAGGTCGACGTCTTCCGCCGCCGCCCCATGACGAATGAGCGCGTCCATGGCGCCGTCGGCCAGCCTGCTGGTGATCGAGTTATTGAAGCGGGACGCGAGCACCGCATACCGCCTGCCTTCACCGCTGGGAACGCCGTTGAATTCAGCCATGGGGGATCAGGAGGCGAGCAGGTGACCGAGCTTGTCGCGCTTCGTGCCCAGGTAACCGGAATTCTCTGCGTTTTCCGGCTGCACGATGGGCACGCGTTCGTCCACACGCAGGCCGTAGCCTTCCAGGCCGACCATCTTGCGCGGGTTGTTCGTGATCGGTCGAATCGACTTGAGGCCGAGGTCGAGCAGGATCTGCGCGCCGATGCCGTAGTTCCGCAGGTCGGGCGCGAAGCCGAGTTGCTCGTTGGCTTCCACCGTATCGGCGCCAGCGTCCTGCAGCTCGTACGCCTTCAGCTTGTTGAGCAGGCCGATGCCCCGCCCTTCCTGGTCGAGGTAGACGATGACGCCGCGTCCTTCCGCCTGGATCATCGTCATCGCGGTCTCGAGCTGCCAGCCGCAATCGCAACGCATCGAATGGAAGACGTCGCCCGTGAGGCATTTGGAATGCATGCGGACGAGCGTGTTCTCGCCGTCGCCAATGTCACCGTATGTGATCGCCACGTGTTCCGCGTCGTCCACGTCGTTGCGGTAGCCCAGCACCTTCCAGGTACCGAAGTTCGTGGGCAGTCGTGCTTCGGCCACGCGGTGCACGAGGCGCTCGTTCTTGAGCCGGTGCGCCACGACTTGCGCGACCGTGATGAACGTGAGGCCGTGCTCCTTCGCGAACTCGATGAGCTGCGGGCGTTTCGCGGTGGTGCCGTCCTCATTCAGGATCTCGCAGATGACGCCCGCGGGATACACGCCCGCGAGTCTGGCGAGATCGACGGCCGTTTCCGTGTGGCCGACCCGCTGGAGCACCCCGCCGTCGCGTGCGCGAAGCGGGAAGATGTGTCCACCGTGGCGCAGGTCACTGGCGACGGTGGCCGGATCGACGATCGTGCGAATGGTCATCGCGCGGTCTTGCGCGCTGATGCCGGTGGTGACGCCGAAGCGTGGGGATGCATCGACGCTCACCGTGTACGCCGTGCGATACTCGTCCAGGTTGCTCTCGGCCATCGGTGCAAGGCCGAGCTGGTCAGCGCGTTCCCCAGTGAGCGCCAGGCAGATCAACCCGCCCGCGCGCTTGATCATGAAGTTGATGCGCTCGGGCGTGACGAGCTGCGCGGAGCAGATGAGGTCTCCCTCGTTCTCGCGATCCTCGTCATCGGCCACGATGATGAGCTTTCCGGCGGCAATATCCGCGATCGCTTGTTCGACTGTATTGAATGGCATGGGTATCAAAGAGCGGGCGCCACGAGTGCTGACGCATAGGGAGCGACGAGCTGCCGGACGTACTTGCCGAGCATGTCGGCTTCCACGTGCACACGGTCCCCAATCGACAGGGCGCCGAGAGTCGTGTGTCGCCACGTGAACTCGATGAGCGACAATTGAAGAATCCCTGGAGCCGGGAGAGCGTTCACGGTGAGGCTCACCCCGTCGACGGTCACACTGCCGTGGAGGACCATTAGCGGGACAAGGTCGTCGGGGAGGCGCACATCGACGAGGAGCGCATCTGCGAGACGCTCGATGCTTGCGACGACGCCGACGTCGTCGACATGCCCCTGGACGAGGTGGCCGCCGAGGCGATCTCCGAGACGCATGGCGCGCTCGAGATTGACGCGCTTGCCGGCGGTCCAGTCCCCGATGGTGGTGCGGCCGAGCGTGGTGACCACCGCCGCGACCTCGAACCAGCCGGTGCCAGACGAGCGGACGGTGAGGCATGCGCCATTGACGGCAATGCTCTCGCCATCAACCAGGTCGCCGTAGCGCGACGTGATGCGGAGCTCGCGCCCGACGTCACTTCGCTCAACGCGCTGGATGACGCCGACGTCGTCGACCAATCCGGTGAACAATTCAAATAGCTCCCGCCCCTCTCGCCTGGGGCGCATATACCGTCATCTCGTCGTCGCCAAAGCGACGCGCCTCGACCACCCGCCATCGCGGCGCCGTCCCGATGGTGGAGGACGGAAGACCGCTGAAGGCACCAAGGGCATCTCTCCCCAGGATCAGGGGAGCCCGAAAGATAATCAGGCGGTCCACGAGCTCGTCCTGCAGGAATGACGTCGCGAGTCCGGCGCCCCCTTCCACGAGCAGGGATCGAATGCCCGCGTCGCGCAGCGCGAGGAGCGCGTCCGCGAGCGCCGCGGCATGCACGAGCTCGACCCCCGCGTGCTCGAGCGCGGCGGCATGCGCGGGATCGGGGGCCCAGCACACGACCACAGTGCGCTGCTCGCGCGCGGTCTGGACGAGTCGCGACGAGAGTGGGAGTCGCGCGCATGTGTCGAAGACGATCCGTGCGGGAGGCGTTCGCGGTGCATCTGCATCGCGCACCGTGAGTGAGGGATCATCGGCGCGCGCCGTTCCGATCCCGATGGCGACACCATCAGATCCAGCGCGCAGGTGATGCACTTGTCGGCGCGCGTCGTCGCCCGTGAGCCAGGCGCGCTCGCGCGTGTGATCCGTGAGCGCGCCGTCGAGTGAGAGGGCAACCTTGAGCCGAACGAATGGGCGAGTGGACCTGAAGTCGTGCAGGAACGCTGCATTGAGCTCTCGCGCCGCATCCTCCTCGACGCCGAACCTGACGGCGACACCAGCCTCGCGCAGGCGTGCCCCGCCCCCCTGCGCAACGGGATGCGGGTCTGATACCGCGACGATGACGGTGGAGACGCCCGCGGCGAGCAGCGCATCGGTGCACGGGGGTGTCTGGCCGTGGTGATTGCAGGGCTCGAGCGTGACGTACACCGTGGCGCCGCGCGCGGCCTCACCAGCCGCCTGCAGTGCTTCCACCTCCGCGTGCGGCGCACCGTACCGTGAGTGCCAACCTTCCCCGACGACGACGCCATCACGAACGACAACGGCGCCGACCATCGGGTTCGGCGCCGTCTGTCCCCACCCACGCGCCGCGAGCAGGAGTGCGCGCCGCATGAACACGCCGTCCTCTGGCGTCGCGGCGCGCACCTGCTCACTCATCGGTCACAGCGCGAAGCGGAGACCAACCGAACCGTACGTCATGCCGCGATCCGCGCGCTTCGTTCCGATGCTGTTGTACGTGTTGGAAGTACCGCCCGTGACCTGTCCCAGCTCGCCGACGATCTTGAAGAGCGGCAGGTTCAGCGACGCATCGACGAAGTAGTTCGTGCGCTTCATGTCTGGGTACGCACTCGGCAGCGTGGCCGAGGCGGTGCCAACGAGCGGATTGTTGCTTGTGATAACCGCACTCACATCGGCGTTCTGGCTGTACGTGTCCTGACCGACACCAGCGGCCAGCCCGAACAGGAGCAGTCCCTTGCTGGCCACGAGGCGCCACGCGGAGGTATTCACCTTCGCGTTGGCGATACTGAGCGACGCGGTCGCCGGCGTGGAGACGCCGAGCACGTCCGTCGTCGTGTTCGCGGTGCCGCTAATCGTGGTCGACGGAAGGTCGCGCTTCAGGTACGTGAACGACACGCCCGGCACGAGGATGGATTCCGACAGCAGCCCCAGTCGGACACCGTAGCCGACCTGCAGGTTCTGCTTCGGCTTGAGTGAGAAATCCGCGTTGCCATTGCCGATCGTGGGGACATACGTCGCGCTCAGGAGCAGGTCGATGCCACCGACGTTCGTGAGGGCGAGGGGAAGCCCGGCGAAGAGGCCGATCGCGGCGTCGGCGGTGGGAAGTCCGAACACCTGATCCTTCGACGGCAGCTGCTGCGCCGGCGTCGCGCCCCCCGTGCGCTCGGTGAATTGATCGATCCGCGGGATGATTCCGCGAACGATGTTCCCGCGAACGCCGATGGAGAAGTGACCGAGTCCACCCAGCGTGGATCCCGTTCCCAGCGTTGCGTTTCCGCCGGCCAGGGAAATTCCCAACTGCGGCGCCATGAACTCGAACACGTCAAAGGTCTGCTGGCACGCGTCGCGCGCAGCCGCCTGCAGTTGCGCGTCGCCACCCGTGACGGTGCATGGCACCGGAGCGGTGAGGCCCTGCGCGCTGAGTGACGAGGTCGCGGCGAAGACGAGGGTGGATGCGATGACGAGCTGCTTCTTCATTTGATCCCTGGGAGTATGCGGACCTGTCCCGATCCGCGCACAATGCGCCCGATCGGGAAAGCCTCTACGTGAGTAGACGATGCACTCGCGAAGATCGCACTCGCGCCCGCGTCGTCCGTGGTGACCACCATTCCTACGCCCATGTTGAACGTGCGGTACATCTCGGCGCGGGCAACGCCGCCAGCCTTCTCCAGCTGGAGAAACACGTTGGGCACCTTCCAACTCGTGCCATCGATCTCGGCGTCGAGCGTATCCGGAAGCACACGCGACACATTGCCGGGCAGGCCGCCCCCCGTGATGTGCGCCATCCCATGCACGCGCTTGAGCACAGGCTTCAGCGCGGCAAGGTAGGAGCGATGCACGCGCAGCAGCACGTCAGCGACCGTGCCGTCCTCGCCCGGGAATGGATCTCCGTTGCCGAGTCCCATGCGCTCCGTAACGATGCGACGCGCGAGCGAGTAACCGTTCGTGTGCAGGCCGTTGCTCGCGAGCCCGAGCACGACATCCCCCTCCTCGACGCGGTCAGCGCCAAGAATGGCGTCTTCCTCCACGCAGCCGACGATGAAGCCGGCGAGATCGTAGTCGGGCGGCGTGTAGATACCGGGCATCTCCGCAGTTTCGCCACCCGAGAGCGAGCAGCCGTTCTCACGGCACCCCGCGGCGACACCACTCACGACGGCCTCGACGATCTCGGGGACGAGAATGCCGGCGGCAAAGTAGTCCAGGAAGAACAGCGGAATGGCGCCCTGCACGAGCACGTCATTCACGCAGTGGTTCACCAGGTCATGACCAACCGTGTCATGACGATTCGCCTCGATGGCGACACGCAGCTTGGTGCCAACACCGTCGGCACTCGACACAAGCACCGGACGCTGGAAGTGCGCCGGGATGCGGTACATGCCACCAAATCCACCAAATGCGCCGCGTGCGCCAGCGGTGAAGGTGGACTCCACGACGGACCGGATGCGGCGCTTGACCGCATCGGACCGGTCGATGTCGACGCCGGCGTCCGCGTAATGGAGCCCCTCCTCGTCCGTCACGCGCGGCCCGTCCCTTCGTCCTCGAACGCGACAAGCTGGCGGAATTCGGCGACGCGGGCATCGATGTCGGCGCGGTTGATCTCCAGCAGGCGCTGCACCGAAAACTTCTCGACGGCGAAGGATCCCATGGCGGAGCCAACAACGACCGCGCGACGAAGGTTCGCGTCGCTCAGGTCGCCCGTCTGCGCGAGGTAGCCCATGAAGCCGCCGGCGAACGAATCACCAGCGCCGGTCGGATCGAAGACGTCCTCCAGCGGATACGCGGGCGCGAAGAAGATACTCCGATCCTTGAACATGAAGGCGCCGTGCTCCCCCTTCTTGATGATCACGATTTTCGGGCCGCGCGCCATGATCCATCGCGCCGCCTTCACGAGGTTGGAGCAGTCCGTCAGTTGACGCGCCTCTCCATCGTTGAGCATGATGAGGTCAACGTGCTCGATGAGCGCGAGGATATCCGGACGACGGCTCTCGATCCAGAAGTTCATGGTATCGCACGCCACGAGCTTCGGTCGCGACACCTGCTGAAGGACGTCGAGCTGCAGGCGCGGGTCGATATTCGCGAGGAACACGAAGGGCGCGTTCTTGAACTGCTCCGGAATCTTCGGGCTGAAGTGCGAGAACACGCCCAGCCGGGTCTCCAGTGTTTCCGCGGAGTTGAGGTCATGGCGATAGCGGCCGCGCCAGCGAAAGGACTCGCCATCCACCTGCTCCACCCCCGCCATGTCGACGCCGCGCTGCTTCAACGGCTCGAGCTGGTCGAGCGGATAGTCATTCCCCACCACACCGACCAGCTGCACGGGCGTCAGCAGGCTGGCCGAGGCGGAGAAGAACGTCCCCGATCCACCGATGACGTTGTCGGCCTTGCCGAACGGAGTTTCCACAGAGTCGAGCGCGACGGAACCGACGACGAGAACAGGCATGTGCGGGAGGATGGGGAAGCTGGGAGGATAGGACGATAGGATGATAGAAACAGCTTACAAATTACATCCGATCGGGGGCCGTCACACCGAGCAATGCGAGGCCGTTCTTCACGACGATCTGCGCGGCACGCGCAAGCAGCAGGCGCGCCTTCATGATCTCCGCCGGCTCGTTCAGCACGTGCGCCTTGTGATACCAGAGATGAATGCGTCCGGCCAGGTCGTGGAGGTAGCTCGCGATGCGGTGCGGCTCGAGTGCGTCGGCTGCGTTCGCCACCGTCTTCGGAAAATCGAGTAGCGCCTTCATCAGCTCCGCCTCCTCCGGGAGCGAAAGCTGCGCGAAGTCCGCTCCCTCGGCCGAAATCTGCGTCGGATCGATTGCGCCCACGCGGAAGATTCCCGAGAGGCGCGCATGCGCCATCTGGATGTAGTAGACGGGATTTTCCTCGCTCTGCGTGCGCGCGAGGTCGACGTCGAAGGAGAGCTGCGAGTCGCCCTTGCGCATGAGAAAGAAGTAGCGCACGGCGTCGCGGCCGACGTCGTCGATGAGGTCGCGCACGGTGACATAGCTTCCCGCGCGCTTCGAGATCTTCACCTCTTCGCCACTCTTCATGACCGTCACGAGCTGGTGCAGCACGTACTCGGGATACCCCACCGGGATGCCGACGCCGAGCGCCTGAAGTCCCGCTCGCACGCGGGTGACGGTGCTGTGGTGATCGGAGCCCTGCACGTTGATCGCACGCGTGAAGCCGCGCTCCCACTTCGTCACGTGATAGGCGACGTCGGGCACGAAGTAGGTGTAGGTGCCACCCTTCTCCGCGCTCTTGCGCATCACGCGGTCCTGATCGTCACCGTAGTCGGTGGTGCGGAGGAAGAGCGCGCCGTCCTTCTCGTATGTGTCTCCGCTCGCGACGAGCGCGTCGACCGTTTTCGCCACCCGGCCGTCTTCGTACAGCGACGACTCGAGGTAGTACGTGTCGAACGCGACGCCGAACGCCTGCAGGTCGAGATCCTGTTCGTTGCGCAGCGCCTGCACCGCGTAGGCGCGTACGGCATCGAGATCATCGCCGCCCGCATCCTGCGGGTGCTCCGCCGAGTAACGCTCGCCGATCTCGGCGATGTACGCGCCGTGGTACCCGCCCGCGGGAATTTCCGTCGGTGCACCGCGAAGCTCGCGCACGCGCGCCTGCGTGCTCAGCCCGAGATTCTCGATCTGGACGCCAGCGTCGTTGTAGTAGAACTCACGTGACACGCGCCAGCCGTTCCACTCGAGCAGCGACGAGATCGCATCACCGAGCGCGGCCTGACGTCCATGTCCGACGTGGAGCGGCCCCGTCGGATTCGCACTCACGAACTCGACGACGACCGGCATCCCTGCTCCGGCCTCACCGCGTCCGTATCCTGCGCCGGCCGCGACGAGCGACTCGATGCCGCGGGCGACCGTACCCGCATCAAGTCGAAAGTTGATGAATCCCGGTCCGGCGATCTCCGCCGAGCTGAGACCCGCCGCCGTCGTGTCGAGCGAGTCGATCAGCGTCTTCGCCAGGTCGCGCGGCTTGATGCCAAGCTGCTTCGCGAGCACCATGGCAATGTTGGTCGCCCAGTCGCCGAATGCCGGATCGCGCGGGCGTTCCAGCAGGGGCACGATATCGGCCGGTGCGCCCAGTGAGACCGCGACGCGAGTGATCTCGCGCCGCAGGGCATCAACTCCCGCACTCACTCGCCGGCGCTCGGCTTGGGTTTGGACGCGGGCTTCTTCGACTCGACCGGCTTGGACTCGGCCTTCTTTACCTCAGCCGCCGGCTTTGCGCTCTCGGCAGGCTTCGTCGTCTCCGACTTGCCACCTTCGCTCGAGGACGTCGCCGACTCGGCCTTCGGGCTATCCGATTTCTCCGAAGCGTTAGATCCCGAGGATGCGTCCGCCGAAGCCGCCGCCTTCGCATCGGGCGGTGCCTCGCCGCGGTGCGCGTTCTTGCCGTAGTCGGTGAGATAGAATCCCGATCCCTTGAAGGCAAAGCCAGCGGCGGACATCATGCGTTCGGCGCGCTCACCGCAGACCGGACAGGCGGCCGTGGACTCGGCTCCCCCGATGCTGCGATAGAACTTCTCGAACTCATGGCCTTCGGGACAACGGAACTCGTAAAGTGGCATCGATATGAGACTTAGGCTGATTGCGGCTACGGCTCAAGCTAGCCGTCGCCACGAGGTCGAACAACCCCGAGACTTTGCTTACCACGACGGACGGCGCCCTTCAACCAGTCGGTCTATACGTGCCCCACGCGGCGCCGAAAATATCGCTGATCTCGCCCACACTCGCGCGCGCACGCACGGCATCGATGACCAGCGGCATGAGGTGTGTGCTCCGGCCTGCATCTCCAGAATGCATTGCGTCAGCGCCGCGCCGAAGTGCATTGAGCGCTCGGTCGGTGGCAGCGTTGTCGCGGGCGGCGCGAACCGCGCGCAGTCGATCCACCTGGCCGCGCTCGAGACTCGAGTAGTCGGGCGTCGGGAAAACGGGCGGCTCCTCACCGCTGGCAAAGCGATTGACGCCGACGATGACGGTGTCGCCACGCTCGGCGCGGAGCTGGAACTCGTACGCCGAGCGTGCGATCTCCTCCTGAAAAAAGCCGGCCTCGATTGCGCTTGCGGCGCCGCCTAACGCGTCCACCTTTTCGAGTAGCGTGAGCGCTTCGATCTCGAGGCGGTTGGTGAGGTCTTCCACGAAATAGCTGCCGGCGAGTGGATCTGCGGTTGCGGCGGCACCGCTCTCGAAGCCGATCACCTGCTGGGTACGCAGCGCAAGCGTCGCCGCTTCGGCGGTCGGCAATGAGAGCGCCTCGTCGTAGCCGTTGGTGTGCAACGATTGCGTTCCGCCCAACACTGCGGCGAGCGCCTGGATCGTGACGCGCACGACATTGTTGAGGGGCTGCTGGGCCTGAAGCGTTACGCCGCCTGTCTGCGTGTGAAAGCGCAGGCGACAGCTGGCGTCGCTCGCACCGAAGCGCTCGCGCATGAGCCGCGCATACATGCGTCGCGCCGCGCGAAACTTTGCAACCTCCTCGAAGAGGTCGTTGTGTGCGGCGAAGAAGAACGAAAGGCGCGGCGCGAATTCGTCGATGGCAAGCCCGGCGTCGACGGCGCCGCGCACATACTCCATCGCGTTGGCGAAGGTGAACGCGAGCTCCTGCACCGCGGTCGCACCGGCCTCCCGAATGTGATAGCCGGAGATCGAGATGGGATTCCAGCTCGGCACCTCCAACGCGCAGAAGCGGAAGATCTCCGAGATGAGGGCGAGCGACGGCGCGGGGGGATAGATGTACGTGCCGCGCGCGATGTACTCCTTGAGGATGTCGTTCTGGATGGTGCCGCTCAAACGATCCCGTGAGATACCGCGCTCCTCGGCGACGACGACGTACATCGCGAGCAGCGTGGCCGCCGTCGCGTTGATGGTCATGCTTGTGGACACCGTGTCCAACGGAATCTGGTCGAGCAGGGCGTGCATGTCCTCCACGGTGTCGATCGCCACACCGACCCGCCCGACCTCACCCAGCGCGCGCGGCGAATCGGAGTCGATACCCATTTGCGTGGGAAGATCGAATGCGACGGAGAGCCCCGTCTGCCCTTTCTCGAGCAGCAGCCGGAATCGCGCATTGGTTTCCTGGGCGGTTCCGAAACCCGCGTACTGGCGCATGGTCCAGAGCCGGCCGCGGTACATGGTGGGCTGCACGCCGCGCGTGAACGGGTACGTGCCGGGGTCACCGAGATCACGATCATAGTCGACCCGCGAGTCGTCGGGCCGATAGACGGGCGCGATTTGCAGACCGCTTGGGGACAGCAGTTCGTCTGGCATACGGCCAATTTAGGGGTCGGACAGTCTGACAGTCTGACCCGCATCGCGCTGCGCTGCGCGCAGCTTCCTCGCTCGTCAGACAGCAGGTCGACCGACTGGTCTGACAGCTGTTGCC
>JALYVY010000414.1 GCA_030852985.1 Gemmatimonadota bacterium
GGGCACGCGCTCGCGCCCGGTGCTCGAAGTCCGCATCGATCGGCGTGATGGTCAGAAGGTGACCGTCGACGATTGCGCGCGTGCCTCGCGTGCGCTCGAGGCGCGGTTGGATGGCGGGGCGCTCGTGTCAGATCGGTACGTATTACAGGTGTCGTCGCCTGGGGAGCGTCCCTTGCGGACGCCTGCCGAGTGGCGGCGGTTCGTGGGTCGGTGGGCCAGCGTGCTCACCCCTGATTTCGGTGGTCGGCTCGAAGGGGAGATTCTTTCAGTAGACGGCGAGGATGCGCAGGTCGCGGTCACGCTCCAGCCGGAGCGGGGAGAAGCGAAGAGCATTCCACTCAGCGCCATCAAGGAGGCGAGACTCGCGTTTCGCTTTTCATAACGACAGGTCACGGATGGGCTGAAACGCCGATCCTTCTCAGCGAGGTTTTGGATGGTTAGTTCCGCAGAGATGTTGGCGGCATTCCGGGAGTTGTCGAACACCAAGCAGCTCGACCGGGCAGAGCTCTACGGGCTCCTCCAGGACGGCTTCATGGCCGCGCTGGCCAAGAAGTACGGCCCCACCGTGCAGGCTGAGGTCGAGATTGACGACGCCAAGGGCGAGATCAAGATCACCGTGCTGAAGACCGTTGTCGCCGCCGTCGAGGATCCGGCGCGCGAGATCGCGATCGAAGAAGCCAAGCTCTTTGACGAGGGCTTCGAGGCGGGCGATGTCATGGAAGAGCCGCTCGACTTCAGCGTCTTCGGCCGCGCTGCCATCCAGGCCGCCAAGCAGCGTATCATCCAGCGCGTTCGCGAAGGTGAGCGCACGAAGATCCGCGACGAGTTTGCCTCGCGCGTCGGCGACCTCCTCTCTGGTGAGATCCAGCAGATCGAGCGGGGCAAGCTCGTCGTCATGCTCAACAAGTTCCGGGAGGCGGAAGCCATCATTCCGTACCGCGAGCAGAATCATCGCGAGCACTTCCATCAGGGTGAGCCCATCCGCGCCGTGCTCAAGCGCGTCGAGGAAACACCCAAGGGCCCGCGCCTCATCCTCAGCCGCGCCGACGGACTCTTCGTCAAGGCGCTCTTCAAGCTCGAGGTGCCCGAGATCCAGCAGAACATCGTCGAGATTCGGGCGACGGCGCGCGAAGTCGGGAGTCGCACCAAGATCGCCGTCTTCTCTCGCGATGACTCGATCGATCCCGTCGGCGCCTGCGTGGGCCTCAAGGGTTCGCGCGTGCAGACGGTCGTGAACGAGCTGGGCGGCGAGCGCATTGACATCGTGCCCTGGTCTTCCGATCCCGAGCGCTTTGCCAAGCTCGCGCTCGCGCCGGCCAAGGTCGCTCGCGTCTTCAGCGATGGCGTCAGCAAGACCATTCAGGCCGTCGTCGATGAGGACCAGTTGTCGCTCGCGATCGGACGCAACGGGCAGAACGTGCGCCTCGCCTCCGAGCTCACCGGCTGGAAGATCGACCTGTACTCGAGCCGCGAATGGCTGGAGAAGGGCGGCGGCGAGCAACTGTTCGCCCCGCTCCCCGGAGAAGCCGAGGCCGAAGAAGCCGCCGATGTCGCACTGTCGGAGCTCGAGGGCATGAACCCCGGCACCGTCGCCGTCCTGAACGAAGCCGGCTACCGCACGCTGAACGACATCATCGATCTCGACCGCGACGACTTCCTTCGCCTCGCCGGAATCGCGCCGCAGGAAGCGGATCGCATCATCGCCTTCCTCGACGAGTTGACGACGGAAGACACCGCGTCCGACGAGGGCAGGGTGCCGGAGAAGGACGGCGCAGCGCCGTGACCCTTTCCGCGATGGACCAGGCCAAGCTCCTTCGACTGGTCGGACTCGGCGTGCGAGGTCGCGGTGCGGTGATCGGAGTGGAGCAGGTGCGCGAAGGCGCGAAAAAGAACAAGGTGGCGTTCGCGATCGTCGCAATGGATGCGTCGCGCCACAGTCTGGACAAGATCGTCCCGCTCCTGAATGCCAGGCGCGTTAGATTCGTCGAGGTACCAAGCGCCGCTGAACTCGGTGGTGCGGTGGGGCGAGAGACCACTGCGGTCGTCGGAATCGTGGATCGACAGCTCGCGAAAGGCATTCGCGATCTGGTGGAGTCGGGCTCCGAGGGAGCCCCACAGGAGGCAGTTTGAGCAAGCTTCGCGTAACTGACATGGCCGTCGAATTCGGAATTCCGGTTGACGAAGTGCAGGGTCTGCTTCGTACGATGGATGTTCCGGTGCGTAGCCATCTGAGCCCGTTGACCGACGATCAGGTCTCGCGTGTCCGCGCCCGATGGGAGCGCGAGAAGCGTGACCGTGCCCAGAAACAGGCCGCACCACCGGCACCAGCGCGCCGTCGACGCGGCGCGGCAGCAGCCGCGCCTGCGCCGGAGCCAGCGGTCGTCGTCGCTCCTGAGGCCGCGGTCGGCGAGCCTGTTCGGCGCCGCCGCAAGGCAGCAGATGTAGCTGCGGCCGCGGAAGTCGCCGCCGCCGAGCAAGCGGCCACCGATGCAGTCGAAGCCACGCATGCGGCAGAGCGCGCAGAGCGCGCAGAACGCGAAGTCGCCGAGGCCGCAGCCGCCACCGCACGCGCCGAGGAGATCGCCGCTGCTCGCGCAGCGGAAG
>JALYVY010000191.1 GCA_030852985.1 Gemmatimonadota bacterium
CCTACAAGGACATCATGCTGCTCGGTAAGGATGGCAGTTGGGCAACGGTAGACCTCGGGCTTGTGCACTCGAGCGCCGCTCCGTCGATCGCGCAACTCATCGTCGATCGGCTGGTGCAGCCCGGCGATGTTGAAGACAAGAGCGTCAGCCCGAACTTTCTCGTGCGGAACTGGCCACCAGCATTCACGGAGTGGAGCACCAGGTCCGTCCGCGACATGTTCTTCGCCTCGCCTCAGTTTCCGCGACTCCTGAATCAAGAGTCGATCAAGGACACGATCGCCCGCGGAGTGGAAAACGGAATGCTTGCGTACGTCGGCAAGGCTGCGGACGGGAGCTATGCGCCCTTCCATTGGAATGCGTCGTTGCCAACGCACGACATCGAGATCTCGCAGGACGTATTCCTGATTCAGCGCGAAGTTGCCGAGGCTTACACGGCCGCGAAGCGCAACGCACTTGGCACGACCGACGGTGGAACAACAGGCGGGGGCGGGGCTTCGCCCTTGCCTACTGGGGGAGGCGCGACGACGACTGGCGGCGGCACTCCCATTTCCGATCCGGGGACTGGACCCGCTGCGAACATTCCGAGGCTGGTCTGGAGCGGCGATGTACCGCATCAGAAGTGGATGAACTTTTATACCAAGGTGCTCTCGAAGTTCGCCGCTGGCTCTGGCTTGAGGCTGACACTTCGGATTGAAGTGGCGCCTCCGGATGGCGTGTCGTCGCAGAAGGTGGACGAGACGCGAACGGCTCTGCGCGAGTTGGGACTCGATGACTCGCTCGATCCGTGATTGAGTACGCCATCATGAGACTCGAGCGGCAAGGCAGTCTGGTGAGATTGAGGGACGGAGCGAAAGCCATCGCCACTCGACGTCGGGGCGCAGGCTGTAGTGAGGCAATTGACCTTGCTCATGGCTAGAGGACCTCGCGGGCTTGGCGATGCCTTCCTGGTGGAGTTGAAGACTGGTCTCTTGGCGCCCATTCGCGAGCGCGTGAAATCGGACCAGAGCCTGTGCCTTGAACTGCGCGACAACTGCATCAACGTCTATTTCCGCGGCGGCAACCTCATGCGGGTGTCGCTCGAGCCCGCGGGATACACCGCGACTTTCGAAGCGAACTACTTTGGCGGCGGCGTTAAGGCTGAGCTGCCTACGACGCTCGCCACTGCAGCGGACGTCGCGAGTTGGCTCTTGGCTTTGCCGTTCTTGAAGGACGCAATGGACCTCCATCTCGGGAAGTACTCGAAGGACGAACGTGAGTTCCAGCAGCTCCTCGTTCGGGACAACAACTTCGGTGGTACGGCTCGCGCGAGCGATTACTACATTTGCGACATCGAGTACGCGAACGCTCACGGGCGCTTCGACTTCGTAGGGGTCCACTGGCCATCCACGGCAGTCGAGCGCAAGAAATCCGGGGGGCGGCGTCTCGTGCTCGGAGAGGTGAAATGCGGGGATGGCGCTTTGGACGGGGAGGCTGGCGTCCGTAGGCATGTCGAGAAAGTGAATGACTATCTCGCCAATCCAGCCACCATTGAAGCTCTGAAAGCAGAGATGGTGAACGTATTTAACCAGAAGGCTTCGCTCGGACTTGTTGAGTGTGAGCGGCCACTTACCGGATTTTCCGGTGAGCAACCGATGTTGCTCCTGCTCATTGTCAACCATGATCCGGGCAAGTCGCGTCTGCGAGAAATTCTGACGCACCTTCCACCGAGCCCCCACGCGGAGCTTCGGATAGCATCTGCGAGCTTGTTTGGCTATGGCCTCTTCGATCCCTGTGTGGTGAGCGTGGACGAGGCCCTTCGTCGCTTCGCGAACTGTATCTGATCAAGCAACGCACACCGCGAATATCCATGTCTGGCCTCGGCCGACTCTTCGAGAGCAGCCGCAGTCGAGTTACGGACGGACAACCAGAACCGCGACGACAGTTGGCGGAAAGAATGGAAAGCACGGACATCGCACCTGGATGTCGGGAAGAGCATTGAGCATCTGACGTCCAGGTCCGACCTCCGTGCTTTCCGCAAGTCCGCCAACTGTCGTCGCACGTGCGACCGGCGCCGAGGTACCGCGAACGCCGCGCGCCCCTGAACCGTATATTGGGCAGCAGGGCTCCTTCCTCTCCAGCGCAGATACCGCCAGTGACCCAGTCGCGACGCTCATTCCTGAAAACCTCCGCCGCTGCGGCCGCCACCGCCGCCGTCGGCAGCCGCATCCTCCGGGCGGGCGACGCCTTCGCCTCGTCCATCCCCTCGGCCGGTGATCCAGCCGTCAAGGCGCTCATGCAGGTCGCGCTCGACACGGCCAAGTCCGGCGGCGCCTCGTACGCCGACGTCCGCGTTTCCGCGCGACGCCAGCAGAACGTCGCGACGCGCGACAAGATCGTGATCGGCGTCGGCGACACCGACACCTTCGGGCTCGGTGTCCGCACGCTCGTCGATGGCGCATGGGGTTTCGCGGCCACGAGCAACCTCACCAAGGATTCCATCGCCGGCGTGACGCGACTCGCGCTCGATCAGGCGAGAGCCAATCGCGCCAGCCAGCTTCGGCCAGTCGTGCTCGCACCAACGCCGGGCAACCAGGTCGGCGAATGGTCGAGCCCCATCAAGACCGATCCATTCACGGTCTCCATCCCGGAGAAGGTCGCACTGCTGCTCGCCGCGAATGAAGCCGCGGCGAAGGTGAAGAACGTGCGCAACGTGCAGTCGAGCATGTTCTTCCTCCGCGAGGAGAAGACGCTCATGACGAGCGACGGCTCGTACATCGTGCAGACGATCTACCGGACGTACCCGTCCATGTCGATCACCGCCGTCTCCGATGACCGCACTGATTTCCAGACGCGCCAGAGCAACGACGTCGCCCCAATGGGACTCGGCTACGAACACGTGCTCGACGCAAAGCTCGACGAGAATGCGCCGAAGTGGGCAGGCGAAGCGGTTGCGAAGCTCTCGGCAAAGCCAATCGAGCCAGGTCGCTACGATCTCCTGCTGCATCCGTCGAACCTGTGGCTCACGGTGCACGAGACCATCGCGCATCCCACGGAGCTCGACCGCGCGCTCGGTTTCGAAGCCAACTACGCCGGCACGAGCTTCGTTGCGCCGCCGGAGAAGGTCCTTGGCAAGCTGAAGTTCGGCAGCAACATCATGAACGTCGTCGGTGATCGCGACCAGCACGGCTCACTGGGCGCCATCGGCTGGGACGATGAGGCCGTGAAGCCGACGAAGTTCGACATCATCAAGAATGGTGTCTTCGTCGATTATCAGACGACCCGCGAGCAGGCGTCGATGCTCGCCGACTACTACAAGCGCGTCGGCAAGCCGGTGAAGAGCTATGGCTGTTCCTACGCGCAGAGCTGGGCCGACGTGCAGTTCCAGCGCATGCCGAACGTCTCCATCCAGCCCGGCAAGAACGACTACACGTGGGAGGACATGATCTCCCAGATGGACAAGGGCATCGCCATCATCGGCGACGGAAGCTTCTCGATCGACCAGCAGCGCTACAACGGCCAGTTTGCCGGCCAGGTGTTCTACGAGGTGAAGGGCGGCAAGATCGTCGGCATGCTGAAGGACGTTGCCTACCAGTTCAAGACGCCACTCTTCTGGGGCTCGATGAAGGTGATCGGCGGGCCGCGCAGCTATCACCTCGGCGGCGCCTTCGGCGACGCGAAGGGTCAGCCCGGCCAGAGCAACGCCGTGAGCCACGGCTGTCCGCCCGCGCTCTTCACGCAGACCAACATCATCAACACGGGACGCAAGGCATGAGTCACATCAATTCACGCAGCCTCTATGCGCCAGTGGACATTCTTTCGCGCTCCGATGCGCAGGACATCGCGAACCGCGCACTGAAGGCATCACCGGCCGACGAAACGAGTGTCAGCATCAACAGCGGGGCGCGCGCCGACACACGGTTCGCACTCAACCAGGTAACGACGAGCGGCGAGAACCGCGACACGTCCGTCACGATCACCGCATTGGTCAACGGGCGCTCGGCGAGCGTGACGACCAATCGCCTCGACGAAGCCTCGCTCGCCGCGGCCGCGCGCGAGGCAACTGAAATCGCCAAGCTCGTCCCCGCGAATCCAGAGCGGATGCCGGAGCTCGGTCCGCAGGAATATCCGTCGCCGCAAGCGCGGACCATCTCGCTGCCGTCTCCCGCCGAGCGTGCGCAGGCGGCGAAGAAGGTGACGGAGCAGGCGCGTGCGGCGGGGCTCATCGCGACCGGATTCATCGAGTGTCGCGCGGGCGCGTCGGCGCTGGCGAACTCGAAGGGACTGTTTGCGTATGACTCCAGTGCCGTCGTCACGATGACGGCGACGGTACGCACGCCGGACGGCACCGGCAGCGGCTGGGCGTGCAGCGATGGCGACACCTTTGCCGACATCGATGCGCAACGCGTTGGCGCTGTGGCAACGGACAAGGCCCTCAAGTCGCGTGGTCCGGTCGCGGTCGAGCCGGGCCGCTACGTCACGATTCTCGAGCCGACGGCCGCGGGTAACCTCATTCAGAACATTGCGGGTGCCATGCAGGCCCGCAGCGCGGATGAGGGCCGCTCGTTCTTCTCGAAGGCCGGTGGCGGAAACAAGATCGGCATGAAGGTGGTGGACGAGCGCGTCACGCTGCTTTCGGATCCGGAGGACAGTCCGAGCACGAACGGCGGCTTCGACGGCGACGGCCTGCCGCTCGAGAAGGTCGTCTGGATCGAGAACGGCATCGTGAAGAACCTTGCCTACGATCGATTCTGGGCGCAGAAGCAGGGCGTGAAGCCGACGCGCGCTGGCGGAGGTGGCCGTGGCGGCGGTGGTGGTGGCGGCGGACGTGCGCTCCGCATGCTCGGCGGCAACACATCGATGGCCGAGATGATCAAGAGCACGGAGCGCGGCATTCTCGTCACGCGCTTCTGGTACATCCGCCCGACCGACCCGCGCACCATTTCCTTCACCGGCCTTACGCGCGACGGAACCTTCCTGATCGAGAACGGCAAGGTGACGCACCCGGTGAAGAACTTCCGCTTCAACGAGTCGCCGATCTTCTTCCTGAACAATCTCGAGTCGCTCGGACCAGTGGTTCGCATCAATGCGTCGGAGGCGCTCGGCGCTGGCGGTGCGACGTACATGCCGGCGCTGAAGGTGCGGGACTTCACGTTCAGTTCGTTGTCTGACGCGGTGTAGGTCACGGCAACTGGCGGATTTGAACTGCCTTTTACCACGGAGGACACAGAGAACACGGAGGACTACAGCGCTTTCACGCGAACGCCGCCGCACATGTTTTTCCTCTGTGTCCTCTGTGTCCTCCGTGGTAAGTTCTTGTGCAGTTTTCTTCCTTTACCCCTTAGCGAACGATATGCAACGACGAGACTTCATCATTCGTTCATCAGCGCTTGCTGGAGCAGCCGCTATTGCCGGCCCGGTAAACCTGTTCGGCGCCGAGGACGCATCGCGATTCGCGCCAACGCCGCAGCAGCCGTCGCCGGTTGTCCCCATCACCGCCGACGAACGCCGCGCCCGCATCGAGAAGGCCCGCAGGCTCATGGCGCAGCACGGCATCGACGCGCTGGTGCTCGAGGGCGGAACGAGCATGTACTACTACACCGGCGTGCACTGGGGAAACAGCGAGCGCACCTTCGCCGTCGTCATTCCCGCGCGCGGCGAGCTCGCGTGGGTGACGCCTGGATTCGAGGAAGCGCGCTCTCGTGAACTCATTCCCAACCCCACCGACATCCGCGCCTGGCAGGAAGACGAGAGCCCGTACAAACTCATTGCCGCAGTCCTGCGCGACCGGAAGGCCACCGGCACCATAGGCATCGAGGAACGTCTGCGCTTCTTCATCTACGATGGCCTGCGCTCGGAGCTGCCGCGCGCGAAGTTCGTAAGCGCCACACCGGTGACGGCCGGATGTCGCATGATCAAGTCGCCCGCCGAGATCGCGCTGCTGCAGCGCGCGAATGACATCACGCTGCAGGCGATCGGGACCACTCTCCACGGACTGAAGGAAGGGATGACCACCGGCGACGTCGGCGACAACGTCGCTGCCGTGACCAAGTCGCTCGGCGGCAAGGCCGACGGGGCGCTCGTGATCTTCGGCAAGTACAGCGCGTTCCCGCACGGTAGCGTGCAGCCACAGCGGCTCCGCGAAGGCGACGTCGTGCTCGTGGACGCTGGCTGTACAGTGGAGGGTTACGTCTCCGACATCACGCGTACGACGGTGTTCGGCACACCCACGCAGCGGCAGCGTGACGTGTGGGAGGTGGAGAAGAAGGCGCAGGCCGTCGCGCTTGCCGCCGCGCAGGTGGGTGCGACATGCGCGTCAGTGGACGCCGCTGCCCGCGGAGTGATCACGTCCGCCGGCTATGGACCGGATTACAAGGTGCCGGGCCTCCCCCATCGCACCGGTCATGGTATTGGGCTCGATGGGCACGAGTGGACGAACTTCGTGCGCGGCAACATGACACGCATCGAACCCGGCATGTGCTTCAGCGACGAGCCGACCATCGCCATCTACGGCGAGTTCGGCATCCGTCTCGAAGATTGTCTCCACGTGACGGACGCCGGACCGCGCCTGTTCACGCCACAGAGCCCATCGATCGAACAACCGATCTGATTCGTTGCGCGCGTCAGCGGCGCTCAATGCGGATGATCGCCACCGGAGCGGCAAGTGCCTGCCCTTTCACCGGTTGCTCCTGGATGGTCCGTACGACGTCGCGCCCTGACGTGAGCGTTCCGAACGCCGCGAAGCCCTGACCGTCGGGATTGCGCTTGCCACCATAGTCGAGCGACGGCTGGTCGCCGATGGTGATGAAGAACGCGTCGGTCGCCGTGTCCGGGCCGCCGCGCGCCATGGAAAGGGTGCCATCGCGGTGGTGCAGCCCGGTCACACTCGTCCGCTCGAGCGGAATGGCCGAAGATTTGGCCATGCCGCCGCGCGGCATGCCGCCCTGAATGACCTCGATGCGCACCGAGTCGGTGGGCTGATTGGTCATCCTCACCGCACGATAGAAGGAGCCTCCGTCGTAGGCATGGCCGTCCACGTAGCGCAGGAAGTTGACGACCGTGTTCGGGGCGCGTGCCGAATCGAGCTCGGCGTCGATGACGCCGAGTTGTGTCACGATCCGAATGGGAATGAAGCGACGCGGAGGCGACTGCTGCGCACCGAGCGGTACCATCGCCAGCAGGATAAGGAGCAACGAAGAAGGAGCGCTGCCATTCATGGTGTCCTCAGCGGAAGAGGTTACCGGCGCTGACGCCGCCCCACAGCATTGGTGAGGTCTGGGGAAATGCCGCAGCGCGGTTCAGGATTGGGACGAGCGGTGTGATCGTGACGCGCCAAATAAATCCTCCCGCTGGAGGCTCTGCGCGAATGCCGATCGAAGGCACCAGGCTCGCCGATGCACTCCGCTCGCATCACGGACCGAGGGGAGGACGCTACCGTATCGTTGCGCGCAGCGCGACCACGTCGAGCCCCGGTACCAGGGAGATGGACACGCGGCCCTCCGGCTGAGTCGAGGCGCCAGCGTGGCGGTACGCCTCGTACGCGCTCACGATGACGATCGCGCCCGCACCGGCCAGCCCGAGCGCAAGGTTGCGGCGCTCGCTCACACTGCGCGTCTCGAAGTAGGTATACGACTGTCCAAATGGATCCGTGCCCTGCTTCTGCTCACTCACCAGCCTGGTGGACGAGGAGAACGCATAGACGAGCGCAGCACTCGTGCCGACCAAGGCGAGTGAACCGGCAATGGGGCGGCTCGTGTAGAACTGGCCGGCTCCCGGGATCACCAACCCCAATGCCAGCGCGGTAGCAGGCGAAAGCGTCGTCGCGCGCAGCGATTCGAGGAGAGCGACGACCGCCTCGCGATCGTCGGCCTCGGGCTTCAGCCGGAGATACTGCTCCAGATCGGCGGCGGCCTGCGTCCGATCATCGAGCGCCAGCAGCACGAGCGCGCGATTGTAATACGCGTCGGCCCACGCCGGCTGGCGGGTGATCGCACCTCCGAATTGCGTCTCCGCAGTGGGAAGATCGTTGCGTTCGTATGCGGCGATGCCCGACTGGAATGCCGCCTGTGCCGGCTGCGATGTCGCGGTCTGCAGCGGACGGCCGAGTACGGCGACCCGGTCACGCGCCTCACCAGCATCGGGAGCGTTGGGCGCCAGCGAGAGAAAGCGGCAGTACTCCGGCAGCGCTCCGGTCGAGTCGTTCGCCGCGTCGTTCGCGCGTGCGAGCTGGTATGCGAGATCCGCATTGGCCGGATCGAGTGCGGCGGCCTGGCGAAGCTGATCACGCGCCGATGCGCGGTCGCCGAGGATGGCGGACTGCTGACTGCGCTGGGCGAGATCACGTGCCTGGCGACGGCCTGCCTCGCTCGGCGCACTCGGCACTGCAACGGGCGCGCAGCGATAGGGAGCGGGAGCGTCGGGGTCGCTACGCTTTAACGAATCGCGACGAACTGCAGACTGCGCCGAGGCGCACCAGGGCGCCACGAGAAGGCCTGCGATCAGGAGCCGCGTTCTAATCATGGCGTGACGTTGACCTGATATGTGCCACTCTCGCCGTCGACTGTGGCAGTGATAGTGACACCACCCGGCTTCACTCCAGAGACGTTGCCATCGGTCGGAGTTACTGTCGCCACTGTTTCATCGCTTGAGCTCCATGTGAATGCCTTGCCAGTGATTTCGTTCCGGAAGGCGTCGTAGGCCTTTGCCGTAAGCTGGAGGAACTCGCCCGTACTGACTGTCGTGGACGGGCCGCTCACCACAACGGACGCAGTCGGACCAGGCGTCACGGTAATCGTGGCCGTTCCGGTCTTCGTCTCACTCGTGGCGGTGATCGTCGCCGTGCCCGTGATCGTGCCGGCCGTGACGACGCCAGTGCTGGACACCGTGGCCACGGCCTCGTTGCTCGACGTCCATGTCACGACGCGGCCCGTGAGCACGTTGTTGTCGGCATCGCGCGTCGTGGCCGTGAGCGTCGTCGTCTGCGTCGGCGTGAGTGAAGTGCTCGACGGTGTAACGGTGACCGAGTTCACCGG
>JALYVY010000054.1 GCA_030852985.1 Gemmatimonadota bacterium
GGCCCCGGTGGTGGTCGTGGTGGACCTGGCGGCGGCCCTGGTGGCGGCGCGCCCGGTTCCGATCGCGGGCGTGGTGGCGGCGGCGGCGGACGTGGCGGTGACAACCGCGGCGATCGCGAGCAGAGTGACCTGATCGAGAACGTCGTGGCGATCAACCGCGTCGCGAAGGTCGTGAAGGGCGGACGGCGCTTCAGCTTCAACGCTCTTGTGGCGGTGGGCGACGGTCAGGGCCAGGTGGGCTTTGCCACGGGCAAGGCGAACGAAGTGTCGGAGGCGGTTCGCAAGGCCGTCGAAGGCGCGCGTCGCAACCTCGTCCGCATTCCGCTCACGGGCCAGACCATTCCGCACGAAGTCACGGGCCAGCACGGCGCGGGCAAGGTGTGGATGAAGCCGGCGGCTCCGGGCGCTGGTGTGATCGCGGGTGGTGCTGTTCGCGCGGTGATGGAGTGCGTGGGCATCAGCGACATCCTCACGAAGAGCCTGGGCTCGACGAACCCGCATAACATGGTTCGCGCGGCGATGGACGGGTTGGCGCAGTTGACGACGGTCGACCAGATCGCGCGTGAGCGCGGCATTGATCCGGAGAAGCTGGGTTACCGGTCGCGCGGTAAATCGAAGGTGAGTGCATAAATGCCACGGACATTCGCATGGCACCCGAGCAAGGGGCCAAAGGTAACAGGCAAGAACGAGTTGACGACCGGCATGGTGCGGATCAAGCAGATCCGCAGCGGCATCGGCCACTCGTGGAGAATGAACCTGACGCTCAAGGCGATCGGGCTCCGGCACCACCAGGCCGAGGTGATCAAGCAGGATTCCCCGGCGCTGCGTGGACAACTCAAGCAGGTGCGCCACCTCATTGAGGTGGTGTCTGTCGAGGAGTCAGGACAGTGACGACGGAAAAACTCGGCCTCCATAACCTCTCGCCCGCACCGGGCAGCAACCGCGACCGCAAGCGCATCGGGCGCGGTCCGGGCTCCGGCACCGGCAAGACGTCTGGCAAGGGCCACAAGGGAAGCAAGGCACGCGCGGGTCATCACGGCCCGGGTGGCGGCAAGCCGCAGTTCGAAGGCGGCCAGATGCCGCTTACCCGCCGGCTGCCGAAGCGTGGGTTCACGAATCCATTCCGCGAGGAGAACAACGTCATCCGTCTCGACCAGCTCATGCTGCTCGACGGTGAGGTGACCGAGGAAGGGCTGCGCGCGGCTGGGCTCGTGAAGCGCAAGGGAGCGGTGAAGGTGCTGGCAAATGGCGAGCTCACGACGGCAGTCACGGTGCGCGGGCTCAAGGTCAGCAGCGCGGCGCGCGACGCGATCGTTGCCGCTGGTGGTACGGTCGAGGAGTAACGAAGCACCCCCCGAGGATCTTTCATGGCGCAGAACAATGCCGCAGCGGCGGTATCGAGTGTCTTTCGCACACCGGAGCTGAAAGACAAGATTGTCTTCACGCTCCTGTGCCTGCTCATCTATCGCGTCGGCGCGCACATCACGGCGCCGGGGATCGATACCCAGGCGCTGATCGACTTCTTTGCCAACCAGGGCAAGTCCGGAAGTGGTGGACTGCTCGGGCTGTACGATCTGTTCACGGGCGGCCAGCTGTCGCGGGCAACGGTGTTCGCGCTCGGCATCATGCCGTACATCTCGGCCAGCATCTTCCTGCAGATCGCCGGCGCGGTCGTGCCGTCGGTCGAGAAGATGCAGAAGGACGAGGAAGGGCGTAAGAAGATCAACCAGTGGACACGCTACGCGACCGTGGCGCTCGCGGCCGTGCAGGCGTGGGGCTTTGCGCTGTTTACGGAGTCGCTCACCGGTGCCATTGCGCACCCGGGAATGGCGTTCCGCTTCCAGATGACGTTCTTCCTTACAACAGGCGCGATCTTCGTGATGTGGCTCGGCGAGCAGATCACGGAGCGCGGTCTGGGTAATGGCGCCTCGCTCATCATCTTCTTCTCGATCGTCGAGCGCATCTGGCCCGGCATCGGCACGACGTTTGGCTTCGTCAACACCGGCGCGATCGGCTCGTTCTCGTTGCTGGTGCTTGCGGCGCTCATGGTGGCAGTCGTGGCGGCGGTGGTCGCGATCACGATGGCGGCGCGGCGCATCCTCATCCAGATCCCGCAGCGCACCATGGCGCGGGGCCGGATGCGCGAGGCAGCCCGCAGCTTCATTCCGCTGCGCATCAACACCGCCGGCGTCATGCCGATCGTGTTCGCACAGTCGATCATCGTGGTGCCGGGCGCCTTCGCACAGTTCTTCAAGAACGCCACGGCGCAGCGCCTGGCCGAGATGTTCGCGCCGGGTGGGGCATGGTACCTCATCCTGATGGCGATCCTGATCATGTTCTTCACGTACTTCTACACGTCGATCATCTTCAATCCGATCGACCTGGCGGAGAACCTGAAGAAGCAGGGCGGCTTCATTCCCGGCGTGAAGCCGGGCGCGAAGACGGCGGAGTACATCGACCAGGTCGTCAGCCGCATCACGCTGCCTGGCGCGTTGTTCCTCACGGCGATCGCGCTGCTCCCCGTGCTCATCTCGCGCTTGATCAATGTGCCGAGCAGCGTGTCGTTCGGCGGCACGTCGCTGCTGATCGTGGTCGGTGTCGCGCTCGACACGCTGGCCCAGGTGCAGCAGCACCTGCTGCTCCGGAAGTACGACGGCTTCATGAAGAAGGGAAAGCTCAAGATCCGTGGTCGGCAGCAGCCGGGTCCCGGAGGCTTCTAACCGCTCGACCAGCAACATTCATCGATGATCATCGTTCTCTTCGGAAAGCCTGGCGCCGGAAAGGGCACCCAAGCGCCGCTGCTCGCAGCGGCGCTTGGCGTTCCAACCCTCGCCACAGGCGACGAGCTTCGTGCCGCCATTCGCATGGGCACCCCGCTAGGCCTCGAGGCCAAGGCGTTCATGGACCGGGGCGACCTGGTCCCTGACAGCGTCATCCTCGGCATCATGAAGCAGGCGCTCAGCGAACCGCGTGCAAAGGGCGGCGTGCTCCTGGACGGCGTGGTCCGCACCGTACCCCAGGCCGAGGGTCTCTCGAAGGTGTGCGAGGAGCTCGGCAAGACGGTGGACGCGGTGCTCTGTTTCGAGATCGACGATGACGAGATCGTGCAGCGGCTGGCGGGTCGCACCGTGTGCGACACGTGTCAGACACCGTACACGGGGCGCGAGCCGGGCACCACGTGCGACAAGGACGGCGGAACACTCGTCCGCCGCAAGGATGACGAGCCCGATGCCATCCGGAACCGCCTCGCTGTTTACCAGAAACAGACAGCGCCTGTGTTGCAGTGGTACCGCGAGCATGGCACCAAGGTCGCCGTCATCGACGCCGTCGGCACCGTGCAGGACGTCACCGCCCGCGCGCTGGGCGCGCTCGCGTCGTAGGTTGGAAGTCATGAGGCTTCAATGATCCAGCTCAAGAGCACCCGCGAGATCGACCTGATGGCCGAAGGCGGCAAGATCCTCGCGGCAACGCATGCGCTCATGCGCCGTGAGGTGCGCGACGGGATTTCGACCTTCGACCTCGACCTGCTCGCGGAGGAGTTCATCCGTTCGCATCCCGGAGCGACACCCGCGTTCAAGGGCCTGTATGGTTTTCCCGGGTCGCTCTGCGCCTCGATCAACAGCGAGATCGTGCACGGCATCCCGTCGAAGAAGCGCGTGCTGAAGAACGGCGACATCATCTCCATCGACCTTGGCGTCGGGTACCAGGGATACTTCACCGACGCGGCGTCGACCGTGGCCGTCGGTGCCGTGGATGACGAAACCAGTCGCCTGCTGAAGGTCACTGAAGAATCCCTCGCCGCGGGCATCGCGGCGGCCGTCCCGGGCAACCACCTGGGCGACATCGGCGCGGCGGTGCAACGCGTCGTCGAAGACGCCGGCTTCAGCGTCGTGCGCGATCTGGTCGGCCATGGCATCGGCGTGCAGTTCCACGAGGAGCCGCAGGTGCCCAACTACGGCAAGGCGAAGCGCGGTCTCAAGCTCGTCCCGGGCCTCACGATCGCGATCGAGCCGATGGTGAACATTGGCGGTCCGCAGACGCGCACACTCGCCGACAAATGGACCATCGTGACGGTTGACGGGTCGCGCTCGGCGCACTTCGAGCACACGGTAGCGATCACGGGGTCGGGCAATCGCATCCTCACGGCCGCCTGACGGGCGAGTCTGACTGTCTGACCCGCTTCGCGGCTGCCCGCCTGACCACGCGTTCCGGGGGGTGGCGATCTGGCCAACAAGCCCGTCAACGAACCCCTGACGCTGCAGTCGTACGAGCACCACGCGAAACGGTTCTGAGATCGCGAAACGCCGGCCATCAGGTACCAGGCATCGGGTGCCCAGGCCTCGGCCCCAGGGCACAGGAACTCAAGGGGGTGTTGGTTCTGGCGCTTCGCACGTGACCGAACACCCCCTTGGCCTCTTGTCCCCTGGGGCTTACGCCTGAACACCCGACTGCTGTTACCCGGTGACAGTCGCGCGAACTGACCGGCAATCTGAATCACCGCCAGCATCAGGGCGCGAAAGCACTCGATGGGTTCGCGTGCACCAACGGTCCACCTCCCCGTCGCGTTCAACTTCGATGCTCATGGACGGCACCACCCCGCGGCGCGCGCCTACCTTGCGCCGCAGACTCGGCACCCACGGAGAATGCATGCTGGGAATCACGACCACGGTACGCCGTCGGTTCACTGCCGGACTCGTCACCGCCGGCGTGTTCGTTCTGTGCGCATCGACCGCGATTGCGCAGGGCAAGATCACCTCGCCGAAGCAGCAGTTCGGCTTCAATATCGGCGACGACTACAAGCTCGCGAACTACACGCAGTTCGAGGCCTACTGGCGGAAGCTGGCGAAGGAATCGCCGCGCATGAAGCTCGTGGAGATCGGCAAGACAGCCGAGGGCCGCACGCAGCTCATGTCGATCATCTCATCGCCGGCCAATCTCGCGAAGCTCGATCACTACAAGGAGATCTCGCACAAGCTCGCGTTCGCGGAAGGCGTGAGCGAGGAGGAGGCGCATGCGCTGGCCAAGGAAGGCAAGTCGATCGTGTGGATCGACGGCGGACTCCACGCCACCGAGGTCCTCGGCGCCGCGCAACTCATCGAGACGGTTTACCAGCTCCTCTCGAAGAATGATGCCGAGACGATGCGGTTCCTGAATGACTGCATCATCCTGGCGGTGCATGCGAATCCGGACGGCATGGAGCTCGTGTCGAACTGGTACATGAAGGATGCGGATACGCTGAAGCGGAACACGAACATTCCGCGTCTCTACCAGAAGTACATCGGGCATGATGACAATCGCGACTTCTACATCTCGAACCAGCCGGAGACGCAGAATCTCAACCACGTCCTCTATTGGGACTGGTTTCCGCAGATCGTCTACAATCATCACCAGACCGGTCCCGCGGGCACGGTGATGTTCGCTCCGCCGTTCCGCGACCCGTTCAACTTCAACTTCGATCCGCTCATTCCCGTCGAGCTCGACCTTGTTGCCGCGTCGATGCACTCGCGCTTCGAGGCAGAGGGCAAGCCCGGCGTGACGATGCGCTCGGGGTCGAGCTACTCGACGTGGTGGAATGGTGGCCTGCGCACGACCGTGTACTTCCATAACCAGATTGGGCTGCTTACGGAGGCGATCGGCAACCCGACGCCCGAGATGATTCCGTTCATTCCCGAGCAGCAGTTGCCGCGCGCGGACCTTCCGTATCCCATCGCGCCGCAGAAATGGCATTTTCGTCAGTCGATCGAGTATGAGTTGACGGCGAACCGCGCGGTGCTCGACATCGCCTCGCGTGAGCGTGAGAACCTGCTGTTCAACTTCTGGCGCATGGGCAGGAACTCCATCGATCGCGGCAACCGCGACACGTGGACGGCGAGCCCGAGCCGTATCGATGCGGTGAAGCAACGCATCGAGGCGGATGCGGCGGCAGGCGGCGCGGTGGCTGGTCGTGGCGGACGCGGTGGTGGTCGTGGCGCCAATGCCGGCGTCACCACGGCAGCCAGTGGCACCGCGACAGCGGGAGCACCCGTGGGCGACCCGATCTTCCAGTTCGGTCGCGGGGCGGACATGAAGTACTACACCGACGTGCTGCACGCACCGGCACTTCGCGATCCGCGTGGCTACATCCTGCCGAGTGACCAGCCGGACTTCCCGACGGCCACGAAGTTCGTGAATGCGTTGCTGCACGTTGGCGTCATTGTGAATCGCGCGACCGCGCCGTTCACCGTCGCCGGCAAGCAGTATCCCGCGGGCTCTTACGTCGTGAAGTCGGCGCAGGCGTTCCGTCCGCACGTGCTCGACATGTTCGAGCCTCAGGATCACCCGAATGACTTCGCGTATCCTGGCGGCCCGCCGAAGCGGCCGTACGACAACGCCGGCTACACGCTCGCCTACCAGATGGGCGTGAAGTTCGACCGTATCCTCGAGGCATTCGACGGGCCGTTCGCGCGGATTCCGCTGGGTCAGTTGGCGAAGCCGATGCCGGGTACCCTCGCGTCGTCGAACGCCACGAAGGGCTATCTCGTCATGCCACAGGTGAACGACGGATTCATCCTCGTGAATCGGGCACTGAAGGCAAATGCAGGCGTGTACCGCTACACTCGCGGCGAGGGCATCATCCCTGCCGGCACGTTCTACATCGCGGCCACGCCGGCGACGACGAAGCTCGTTACCGACATCGCGAAGTCGAACGGTATCAACATCGGCGTCACGACGTCCGCGCCACCATCGAACGCGAAGCACCTGCACTCGATGCGCGTTGCACTCTACGACGTGTACGGTGGGTCGATGCCGTCCGGGCACACGCGCTGGTTGCTGGAGCAGTTCGAGTTCCCCTTCGACGTCATCTATCCGCCCACGATCGACGGCGGCAATCTCGCGAGCAAGTACGACGTGATCATCCTCCCTTCGGGCGCGCTTCCGCGCGCGGGGCAGGGCGGTCGCGGTGGCGGTTTTGGTGGCGCGATTGACACCGCGAGCATCCCGGCGGAGTTCCGCGCGCGCATGGGCCGATTCACCGTCGAGCGCACGGTGCCGCAGCTCAAGCAGTTCATGGAGGCGGGTGGCACGGTGGTGGCCGTCGGCACCTCGGCGAACCTGGGCATGAGCCTCGGCCTTCCGATGACGAATGCGCTCGTCGAGAAGAATGCCGCGGGTGTCGATCGCGACCTGCCGGGCGACAAGTACTACGTCCCTGGTTCAATCCTGCAAGTCCAGGTTGATACGACGCAGGAGATCTCCGCCGGACTGCCACGCGACCTCGACGTCTTCTTCGACAACAGTCCCGCATACCGGCTCGGCCCCGACGCCGCGGCGAAGGGTGTTCGTCCGTTGGCCATCTTCCCGAACGCCACTCCGCTTCGCAGTGGTTGGGCATGGGGCCAGGCGTACCTGAACGGCACGGTGGAAGCGGTCGAGGCGACGATCGGCAAGGGCAAGCTGTACATGTTCGCGCCGGAGATCACGTTCCGCGGACAGCCCCATGGGACGTTCAAGTGGCTGTTCAATTCGATCTATGCTGGGGTGGATCCGGCGCCGGTCCCCTAGTCTGGTTCTGTCAGGAGGCTGGCATTCGGCAAGCTGACTCAACGCGATCCCGCCGGGTGCTGGTGCTCGGCAAACTGATACAACGCGGATCCTGCCGATCCTCGAGTGCGATCAACGCGGATCGTTCGTGCGAAGGGCTGGCCTCCATTTGCGGAGGCCAGCCCTTCTTCAATGATGCTTGCTTGGGAGGAATTCTTGTGCGAGGACTCCGACTACATGGACTTCTCTACCAGCGCCTCCGCGCGTCGCGCCGACGAGCGCGCACGCGTGACGCACCCCGCGACCTCCTCAGCGAGGTGGCCGCCGCGGGACTTGTCGCTGAGGGAAGACAAATTGATTCGCACGTTATACGAGGCGCCAACGCAGCCCGCCTCGGCGAGGAGGGCGGCGACTCCCGCGTCGCTCGCCGCGTTCGTGTTGCCCTTCTCGGCCACGAGCAATGCCAATTCCGCGACGTCGGCGCAGGCACGCGCTGTTTCGAGTGGCACCTCGGCGGCGTGAACGAGCGCCTCGTCAATGCGGGCGGTCTTCCCGGTTTTCTCCGCGTCAGTTTCTGCCGGAAGCTTGTAGGCTGCGGCCACGATGGCGTAAGCCGACGCATCACGCGCCACGAGAGCAGCGAGCGTGTTCCCGACCGCCGCGGCGCGGACGGCGATCTCACGCATGTCCGCATCGACTGCCGCGTATTTCTTCTTGCCGATCGTCAGGCCCGCGACCATCTGCGCGAGTGCGGCACCAAGTGCGCCCACGTGTGCCGCCACACTGCCACCGCCCGGCGTGGGGCTTGGCGATGCGACGGACCCCACGAAACCGCTGAGCGATTCACCGCCCGAGATGGCGTCGCGCACCTTGCGGTCGAGCACGACGTCGGGCGTGAACTCGCGCAGCTGGATATGCCGTGCCGCTGCGGCGTACAGCACGCGCTCGGGCACGAGTCCCACGATCTCGCTCCACGTCGGTGAGACGCCGTGTGCTTCTGCCTCCATCTTCACCATATCGAAGACGCGATGCAGCGGCGTCTTCTCCGTATCGACGAGGTTCATCGAGACCTGGGCCTGTCCGTCGACCTCGAAGGCCATCGCCTTGACGTACCGCAACCCTCCGGACGACCCGCGCAATGCCTTCGCGACCTCCTTTGCCACCGGCATGTTGGTGGCGGGGCCGAGGTAGACGTTGTAGGCCACGAGAAATGGGCGCGCGCCAATGGCGACCGCACCCGCGGTGGGATGCACGACGGCCGGGCCGAAGTCGGCCGTCCGCCGGGAGGCGGCCATGTCCTCGCGGATGCCCTCGAACTCGCCGCGACGAACGTCAGCCAGATTTTCGCGATCGGGGCGGGTCGCCGCTCGCTCGTAGAGGAAGACGGGGATGCCGAGCTCGTTCCCCACGCGCGCACCGAGCTCGCGAGCGAGCGCGATGCAGTCTTCCATCGTCGCGCCTTCCAGCGGAATGAACGGAACCACGTCGGTGGCGCCCATACGTGGATGTTCGCCGGAGTGAATCGTGAGATCGATGCGCCGCTGCGCCTCGCGGATGCCGGCGAAGGCGGCGTCAACAACCACGTCGATCGGCGCGACGAACGTGATCACGCACCGGTTGTGGCTCGCGTCCGCGCTGGCATCCAGGACGTGCGCCCCGGCGACGCCAGCGATCGCGTGGCGGATGGCATCGACAACCTCGGGGCGACGGCCTTCAGAGAAGTTGGGAACGCATTCGATGAGCTTCATTTCAGGCGGATAGGACGATAGGGGGATAGGAGGATAGGACGATAGGACGATAGGAGGATAGGAAGAAAGAATTGGCGTCGTCAGACAGTTCGGTTGGTGCAACAGCAAGGCAACCTATCGTCCTCCTATCATCCTATCATCCTATCATCCTATCATCCTATCCGTCTCCCAGAGTCCTGAGCATCCACGCATGCATCGCAGGATTGCCGGCAAGCATCGACGTCTCCGCCACGGGGCAGGGCTTTCCGTCGATCGTCGTCACCAGGCCACCCGCCTCACGTACCATGAGCGCTCCGGCCGCCATGTCCCAGGCATTCAAGCGCAATTCGAAGAATGCCTCATACCGGCCGCATGCGACATCGGCGAGATCGAGCGCTGCCGCGCCATTCCGACGAAGGCCGGAGGTCGCACGCATCACGGGTGGGACGATCCGCACATAGCGCTCGATCTCCTCGTCGCGCGTAAACGGAAACCCCGTCGCGATCAAGGCACGATGCGGCTCCGAGATCATGCTTACTTGCATCGACTCGCCAGCGCGACGGGCCCCGCCGCCGAGTGTTGCCGAGAAGAGCTCGCCGGTGGCGGCGTTGATGATGGCGCCGGCGACGACGACGCCATCCATCAGCGCGGCGATGGACACCGCGTACCAGGGAACGCCGTGCAGGAAGTTGGTGGTGCCGTCGAGCGGATCGGCGACAAAGACGAGGCCACGCGTTGCGTCCGCGTCGGGTGAGCCCTCCTCGGCCAGCAGCGTTGCGTTGGTGTGCCGGGATGCGATGACCTCGGTGAGGGCGACCTCGCTGGCGCGATCCACTTCGCTGACGAAGTCGAAGCGGCTCTTGGACTCCCACGTGAGTGCCCCCCGCCGCGCCGCGCCATCGCGGATGACGTCCGCGGAGCGGGCGGCCGCTGCCACGCAGGTCGCGAGCAAACCGCGATAGTTTCCTTGCCCTGTTTCCCCTGCGTTCATTACGTTCTCCAGATGGCGCGCATCTTCAGTGGAATACAACCGTCCGGCGAGCTCCACATCGGGAACTATCTCGGTGCGGTAAAGAATTGGGTCGCGCTGCAAGGCACGGCGCAGTCGTTCTTCTGCATTGTCGACTATCACGCGATCATCGCGAGCTACGAGCCGAATGAGCTGCGTGCACGCCGGCGCGAGATGGCGATCGGCCTGTTTGCCGCAGGACTCGATCCTGAGCGCTGCACCGTGTTCGTCCAGTCGGACGTGCCGCAACATACTGAGCTGGCGTGGATCTTCAACACCGTCACGCCGGTGGGCGAGCTGGAGCGACAGACGCAATTCAAGGAGAAGTCGCAGCGCCAGGAGAGCGTGAATGCCGGGCTCCTGAACTATCCCATCCTGCAGGCCGCCGACATCCTGCTCTACCTGGCGGATACGGTGCCTGTGGGCGAGGACCAGGTGCAGCACCTGGAGCTGTCACGCGTAATCGCACGACGGTGGAATGCGCAGTTCGCGCCGGATGCCGACTATTTTCCCGAGCCGAAGGCGCTGCTCACGCCGACCCGTCGAATCATGGGGCTCGACGGCTCCGCAAAAATGTCGAAGTCGACCGGCAACACGATCGGCCTCCTCGAAACGCGCGACGAGATCTGGGCGAAGCTGCGCCCCGCGATGACGGACCCAAAGCGCATCAAGAAGACCGACCCGGGAACGCCCGAGGTCTGCAATATCTACCACCTGCACAAGGCGTTCAGTCCGCCGCCCACTGTCGAGCATGTCGCGATGCAGTGCTCCACGGCTGGGTGGGGCTGCATCGATTGCAAGAAGGTGTTGCTGGAGTCGATGGAGACAGAGCTCGTCCCGATTCGAGCGCGCGCGGCTGAGTTGCGCGCGTCCCCGGCGGTGCTCGACGCCGCACTCGGCGACGGCGCAGCGACGTGCAGGGCGGTCGCGGCGGAGACCTTGCGGGCCACGCGGGCCCGGATGGGTTTCGATTGATCCTCGCTTTTGCGAAGTAGCAGCCTCATCTTCCGCCGCTGGCCTCGGCGCCGTCGTTTGTCGGCCTGCATGCCTCTTGCACTCATGGACTCCACTTCCAAAGCGAGCCTGAAATGAGTGACGAAGAAGCGAAGGATGTGATGACGCTGGTGTGCCTCACATGCGGCAAGGAGCAGTACTTCACCAGCGACGTTCCGGCGGCGGTCACCTGCGGTCAGTGCGGGGGAACGGTGTTCCGGAGCTTTGCCACCCCGACGGAGCCTGATGAAGCGGCGATCGATGCGCTCGAGTCGCAAACGCGTAGCATGGCCTACGGCGATAGCTCACCCGATACCACACGCGACGACGTTCGCGATCTCGACCTGCTCTGAGCCGATCGCGGGCGGGAGCCTGGCCCCCTGAGCGGGCCTCCCATGAACCTGCCGCACATGATGGAGGTCGTGCGCACACTGCGTCTCGACCTCCTCGTCAAGCTTGGACTCGCCGTCCTCCTCGGCGGCATCATCGGGTTCGAGCGCGAGGTCGCCGGAAAACCTGCCGGCCTGCGGACCAACATCCTCATCTGCATGGGCGCGGCCCTGTTGATGGACGTGTCCATTCGCATCGGCATCGTGAACGGGGTGCGCATGGGCGATCCGGGCCGGATTGCCGCGCAGATCGTCAGCGGCGTGGGCTTCCTCGGCGCCGGTACCATCATGCAGTCGCAGGGCATGGTCACCGGCCTCACCTCGGCGGCCACCATCTGGGTCGTCGCCGCCATCGGGATGAGCGTGGGCGCCGGCTACTATGTCGAGGGAATCGGCGCCGGCCTGCTGGTCACGTTCGTACTCGCCGGTCTTGGCAAGCTGGAACACTGGGTGCGCCGCGCGCGACGCGTCACCAGTGCGACCATTCGCGCGCGCGTCGACACGCCGATCGAAGACGTCCGCACCGCGCTCGCCGCGCACGGCATCAGCATCGACTCGCTGCGCATCTTCGATCATCCAGAGGATCGCACCTTCGAGCTCAAGCTCTCGGGGCCGTCACGCCAGTTCGCGATCGCGACGACCGCACTGCTCGGGCGTGACTACATCTATGGGGTGCACGTTGACTGATCTGCGCCGCCTCGTGGTCGATGTTGCCGCGACCTCGCGGAACTGGGCGCTCACGGACGACGGGGCGGCGCGCCTTCGCGGCGAGACGCCCGATGGGTGGGAAGTGGTCATCGTGAACGCGCCGACGAGCTCGGACGGTGACGGCCCGCCGGTTGCCAGCGATGAGGCGCGCCGCGAGGCGTCCCGCGCGGAGGCGTACTTCGGCTTCGGGTTTACGGCGGACCTGCTCGCCGCGGCGCCCCGCTTGAAATGGGTGCACTCCGCCGCTGCGGGAGTCGGCAACGTGCTCAAGTCCGGCATCGCGGACACGGACATCATCCTCACAAATTCCGCCGGGATTCACGGGCCGCCAATCGGCGAGTTCGTGGTCGCCGGCATCCTGCACTTCATGCGGGGACTCGACGTCGCCATTGCGCAGCAGCAGCAGGGAGTGTGGAGCAAGGCATTCTTCGTCGCCGACGACTCACCGATGCGCGAGATCGGTGACGCGCGTGTGCTGATCGTCGGCACGGGTGGACTTGGCGGCGAGGCGGCGCGCCGACTCACCGCACTCGGCGCCACGTGCATCGGCGTAAGACGTCGGCCGGAGCTTGGTACTCCGCAGGGTTTCTCGAAAGCAGTGGGCATGGGTGCGCTCGACAGCGAGCTGCCGCGCGCCGATGCGCTCGTTCTTGCCGCGCCGCTTACGTCCGATACGTCGGCGCTCATGACACGCGCGCGCCTGGAACTCCTCCCGCGCCATGCGATTGTCGTGAACGTGGCCCGCGGTGCGCTGATCGACGAGGAGGCATTGGCCGACCTGCTCGAGGCCGGCCAATTGCGTGGCGCCGTCCTGGACGTGTTCCAGCATGAACCACTGGCGACGACCAGTCGCCTGTGGCAGCTTCGATCAGCCCTCGTGGTGCCGCATGTTTCCCCTGTTTCACCCGGGCGGTTCTGGCCCCGACAGCTCGACCTTTTTCTCGACAATTGGCGACGCTACACAGCGGGAGAACCCCTGCGAAACGTCGTCGACAAGCGCGCAGGATACTGATTCATGGAACGCATCATCAAGGCCGCGGTCGATCGCGGCGCGTCGGATTTGCACATCAAGGCGGGCGACGTGTTTCGCGCCCGCATACACGGCAAGCTGGTCCCGCTCACGAAGCAGGCGTTGACGCCGGACCAGACGCGCACGATCGCGTTGCACCTGATGTCGAACGAGGACGACAAGGCCAGGATCGACAAGATCACCGACTACGACTGCTCGTGGTCGGCGCCCGGCATCGGCCGGTTCCGCGTGAACATCATGAAGCAGCGATCGAGCTTCATGATCGTGATGCGCGTGATTGCCTTCGAAGTGCCGACGTTCGAGACGCTCCGGCTTCCTCCCGCGCTGAATCGTGTCGCCGAGGCGGAGCGCGGCATGGTGCTCGTCACCGGCGTCACGGGCTCCGGCAAGTCGAGCACGATGGCGGCCATGGTGAATTACATCAACCAGCACGAGAACCGTCACATCCTCACGCTGGAGAATCCGATCGAGTTCCTGCACACCGACCTGCAGAGTTCCATCACGCAGCGCGAAATCGGGCAGGACACGACGGACTTCAAGATGGGATTGCGCGCCGCACTGCGTCAGGATCCCGACGTCGTCATGATCGGCGAGATGCGCGACGCCGAGACGATCGACACCGCCATGAAGGCCGCCGAAACCGGGCACCTGCTGATCTCGACGCTGCATACGCCCGACGCGCAGAGCACCATCCTGCGCATCATGGCGATGTTCCCGCCGGAGGAGCAGGACGTCGTGCGCATTCGCCTCAGCGAAACGCTGACGTCCGTTGTATCACAACGGCTCCTTCCACGAGCAGATGGCAACGGCCGTGCCGTAGCGGCCGAGATCCTCATGGTCACCCCGGCGGTGCGTGACATGATCGCCGACGGCAAGCGCATCGGCGAGATTCGCGACTACATCGAAGACGGACGGGATCAATACGGCATGCAGACGTTCGACCAGCATCTCGCCGACCTTGTGCAGGACGGCACCGTGACGTTCGAGACCGCCGTTGCCGCCGCGACCAATCCGTCGGACTTCCAGCTCAAGATGAACATGTTCCGCCGCGTGAATACGAACGTGACGGCCGCGCAGATCGCCGACGCCGAGCAGGCGGCGCCGCAGCCGGCGGGTGACGCACCACCCAGCGGGTTGGACGGCATCACCACCGGCGGCTTTGACTTCATGAACTCGTGATCACCCTGCGCGGTGTGCTTGCGCCCGTCGTAACGCCCTTTACCGACGACGGCGAGATCGATCTCGCTGCGTTCGGGAGCAACCTGGTTGCACACCTCGCCGCCGGCGTCTCCGGTATCGTGATCACCGGATCGACCGGCGAGGCGGCGCTGCTTGACGATAACGAACGCAGCGCGCTCGTCGATCGCGCGCGGCACGCGGTGCCGAACGGCGTACCGCTCCTCGTCGGCACCGGCTCGGAATCGACGCGCGCGACGATTGCGCGCACTGCGGCCGCCGCCGAGCGCGGGGCCGATGGCGTGCTCGTCGTGGCGCCGCACTACTACGGCCTCGCGGTGACATCGACCGGCCTTCGCGATCACTTCCTGCGCGTTGCGGATGCGAGTGCCGTTCCCGTCGTGCTGTACTCCATTCCGAAGTACATGCACTTCGCTATCGCACCTGAGGTCGTGGCAGAGCTTGCGAGGCACCAGAACATCGTGGGGATCAAGGACAGCGCCGGGGATCGCGCCCCGTTTGCGCAGTTCCTCGAGGCGCAAAGTGACAGCTTCACAGTGCTCACGGGCAATGGGGGATTCTTCGCCGAAGCGCTTCGCTCGGGCGCGCGTGGCGGCATTCTCGCCGCGAGCCTGTTCGCGCCCGAGGTCACGGTTGGCGTGTGGCGCGCGCACGAGGCCGGAGACGCCGAGGCGATGGCGCACGCGCAAGCGGTCATGTCCCCTCTTGCGGCACAGATCGTTGGCGGAATGGGCGTGGCCGGCGTGAAGGCCGCCATGGACCTCGTTGGACTCGCTGGCGGTCGACCGCGCCCGCCGCTGCAGGCGCTGGACAGCACGAAGCAAACAGCACTCGAAGCACTCATGCGCAACGCGGAACGCGAGACCGGCCGCGTCGCGAACGTAGGCTGACAGCGTGAGGTCGGGGTGCGCAGCGGAGTAACGCATCTGCTCGCGCTCGCAGGCGAAGGTCGGCCGGCAGGCGGTGCGGCGGAGTCGCGAGCACGAGAGTACTGCGCCGATGTCCTGCGCGAACTGGGCTTCGTCGTAACGGAAGAGGTCTTCCAGTACTCCGCATTTCCCGGCCGACTCGCGACCCCGATCGCCGGTGCCGTACTCGGCGCATCGATCGTGACGTCGAGCCTGCTCGTCCTACGCGCCGCGACCGTCGTGGCGATTGCGGTGCTGGCAACTGGCGCGCTGTGCACATCGCTCTTCGCACGATCGATGATGCGCAACGGTGTGCTGAACGCGCGGTGGCAGCGTTGCCAGTCGATCAACCTTGCTGCGCGACGCGGGGCAGCTGAGCCGCGGGTATGGCTCGTTGCGCACCTCGACAGCAAGTCGCAACCGATTCCGTCCGCCATTCGTGTGGCGGGCGTGACGCTGCTCGTCTCTGCGCTCGGGCTCGCGACTCTCGGCCTGCTGATGACACTTGCGGGTATCACCTCGCGTACGATCGAGTGGATCGCGATCGCGGCGGGCGTAATCGGGACACTGCCGGTGATGGCGAGCGTGGTGGGCGAGCGGTCAGATGGCGCAGTGGACAACGCTTCCGGGGTTGCCGCAGTGCTCTCGGCGGCCGCGCTTGTTTCTCGTGATGTGGCGCTCGGCGTGTTGCTGCCGAGCGCGGAGGAGCTGGGTCTCGCGGGTGCGCGCGCCTGGGTGAGACAGCATACGGCTGGCATTGCCCTCAACTGTGATGGAGTCGACGATGACGGTGCGCTCGTGATCATGTACAACCAGCCGGCGCCGGCACGAGTGATCGCCGCTGTTCAGCACGCAGTGCGCTCGGCTGGCACTGAGTGTGGATGGGCGCGCCGCATGCCGCTCGGTCTGCTGACCGACTCCACCGCATTCGCAGGAGCAGGTTGGGAGGCCGTGACGGTGAGTCATGGTTCGCTCGCCACACTGCGCCGCGTGCATTCGGCGAGCGATTCGCTCGCGCACCTGCGCGGCACATCGATCGGCCTGGTTGCTCACGTTCTCGCACGCGCCGCGGAGGCGCTCGCCACATGAATCAGCTGCTTCTTGCTCTCGTGCTGTTACTGGGCCTGGTGATGATTCCGTTCGGCTTCCCCGGAACGTGGATCATCGCCGCCGCGGCCCTTGGCTATTCGATCCTCGTTCCAGGGTCGATCAGCATCTTCACGGTCGTGCTGGTGACCATCCTGTGCATCGTCGCCGAGGTGATCGAGTTCACGCTGACGGCGAAGTACACGAAGAAATACGGCGGGTCGCGACGCGCGAGCTGGGGCGCGGTAATCGGCGCCATGGTCGGCGCGGTGATGGGGGTGCCGGTCCCGATCATAGGATCGGTCATAGGCGCGTTCGTTGGGGCGTTCGTATTCGAGATGTCACGCGGGAGCAGTGGCGGTACGTCGACGCGCGTGGCAACGGGCGCATTGATCGGCCGGGTGCTGGCGGCGGCGATGAAGGTGGGAATTGGGGTAGCAATGGCGGCGTGGGTGATGTTTGCGGCTATGATCTGAACGAAGAAGCAAAGAGCCTTACCACGGAGGACACAGAGGCCACAGAGGACTGCAACGGCTTTCTAACTGCTTTCGAAGTTTGTCCTCCGTGTTCTCTGTGTCCTCCGTGGTAAATCGCTCTTCCGCTTTCCTGCATCTCCAACGCTCGGCCAACATCCACTCGAGGGGCACCCACGTGGTCAATCCAGAAGTCGCCATTCCACTCGTGGTCCTGATCACTGCTTCGGCGGGGGTGTTAATCCGCTTTTTCCAGAACCGCGAACGAATGGCTGAGCTGAACGGCGGGGGTGGGAAGTTGGCGGCGAGCACGGAGCGCCTGGAGCGCCTGGAGCAGGCCGTCGAAGCCATCGCGATCGAGGTCGAACGGGTGGGCGAAGGACAGCGCTACCTCACGCGTGTGCTCGAGGACCGCCCGCCGCCGTCACGGTAGGGCCGTTTGACATCTGCCCCGTGTGGCCTAGATTCAACCAACGCCCCGCGCACCAGCGGGGCGTTTTTTGTGTCCGCCGGTCTCACTGCTCGGGAGTGCCATGTTCGGTCCGGAATCGCACGTCGTTGTCGTCGTTGGCGCTCAGTGGGGCGATGAGGGGAAGGGGAAGCTCGTCGACGTCCTGGCGGAGCGCGCCGATTGGGTCGTGCGCTATCAGGGCGGTGCCAACGCGGGACACACCGTGGACCTCGGCGACCGTACCTTCGTGCTCCACCAGATCCCCAGCGGCATCCTCCACGCCGGCGTGCGGTGCGCCATCGGCAATGGCGTCGTGCTCGATCCCGACACGCTCTTCGAAGAGATCGATGGGCTGGTGAAGGCGGGCATCGACGTTGAAGGACGACTGTACGTCAGCGAGCGCGCTCACCTGGTGCTGCCCTATCACAAGGCCGTGGACGGCGCGAGCGCATCGAGCAAGGCCATCGGCACGACTGGCCGCGGTATCGGACCGGCGTACGAGGACAAGGTCGCGCGTCGCGGTGTTCGGCTGCTCGACCTGCGGCACCCGGAGCGCTTGCGTGAAGTCGTGGCGAAGGGCGCGGAGAACGCGCAGCGGCGACTCGTCGCGTCGGGGTCGGACACGGTGATTGACATCAACGCCGTCGTCGCACATCTGGAGCATCTGTCAAAGCGCCTGCTTCCGCTAGCAGACGACGTCGGCCTCACGGTGCACCGCGCGGTGAAGGCAAAGGCGGCCGTGCTGCTCGAGGGCGCGCAGGGCTCGCTGCTCGACATCGACCACGGCACGTATCCATTCGTGACGTCGAGTAACACGACGGCAGGCGGCGCATCGATTGGCGTTGGCATCGGCCCCACCGCGATCGATCGCGTGCTCGGCGTGGTGAAGGCGTACACGACGCGTGTCGGCAACGGGCCGCTCCCGACCGAGCTCGCCGAGCCATTGCAGAGCGAAGTGCGCAAGCTCGGTAATGAGTTTGGCGCGACGACCGGCCGCGCACGTCGCTGCGGATGGTTCGATGCGCTCGTGGTGAAGTACGCCACCCGCGTGAATGGCCTGAGCGACCTCGCCGTCACCAAGCTCGACGTCCTCGACACGCTGCCGGAGCTGATGCTGTGCACCGGGTACGAGGTGGACGGCGACATGTATGAAGAATTTCCGAGCGACGTGCTCGCGCTGGAGAAAGTGAAGCCGCGCTACGAACGGTTCGAAGGTTGGCGCGAGTCGACGGCGCATGCGCGTTCGCTCGCCGACCTGCCGTCGAAGGCCCGCGTGTATCTCGACCGCATCGAGGCACTCTGTGAGGCGCCGATCACGTACGTCAGCGTGGGAACACGGCGCGACCAGATCATCGGGCTATGATCGACCTCCTGATCGTCGGTGCCGGTCCGTGCGGCCTTGCCGCCGCCATCTCCGCGCAACGCGCTGGCCTGGTGGCGCGCGTGCTCGACGCGGGAGCGGTCGTGAGCACCATCACGCAGTACCCGTACTATGTGAGCTTCTTCTCCACCGCGGAGAAGTTGTCGCTCGGCGGCGTGCCATTCGTGGTTTCGACGGACAAGCCTTCGCGGCGCGATGGGTTGGCATACTATCGGGCGATCGTACGTCACTTCAAGCTCGACGTGCATCAATACGAGCGCGTTGTCCGACTCGAGCGCGATGGCGATGGGTGGCAAGTGCATTCCGTCACGAGCGACGGCGCTGAAGTCGTCACACCGGCGCGCGCCGTCGTGGTCGCGACGGGATACTTCGGGTCGCCGAACTATCTCAAGGTGCCAGGCGAGGACCTGCCGCATGTTCGCCACGTGTATCGCGAGGGCCACGACGCGTTCGATCAGGACGTCGTCGTCGTCGGTGGGGGAAATTCGGCGGCCGAAGCAGCGTTGGACCTGTGGCGCGCGGGCGCCCGCGTGACGCTGGTGCATTTCGGTCCGGACTTCGACAAGCGCATCAAGCCCTGGGTGCTGCCGGACTTCGTCAATCGCGCGAAGGAAGGCGTGATTGGCACCTGGTGGAACAGCCGCGTGGCGAGCATCGCCCACGGGATCGTGGTCGTCAACACACCGGAAGGCGCGGAGAGCATCCCGGCGCGGTTCGTCTACGTGATGACCGGCTTCGCGCCGAACACCGAGTTGCTGCGCGACGCGGGTGTCCCGATCGATCCGGTGACGGGCGTGCCGTTGCATGATCCCGACACGCTCGAGACGTCCATACCGGGGCTCTTCATCGCCGGTGTGGTTGTCGCCGGCTTCGACGCGAACCAGGTGTTCATCGAGAACGGCCGCTTCCACGGCGACAAGATTGTCGCGCGCCTGCTCGGTAAGCCGACGCCGCCACCACCGCAACTCAGCGCCGAGCTCGATACCTGAGTTAGGTTCAGGGTTCGGAGCGCCCGGGAAGGGCGCGCGGCACCGCACCCAGCGGCGCCGAATTCATCCCGACGAGTTACGTACGATGGCCGCCAGCACCCAACCCGATGTGATGGACAAGCTCGTGTCGCTCTGCAAGCGACGCGGCTTCATCTTCCAGAGCTCCGAGATTTACGGAGGCACCGGTTCGGTCTGGGACTACGGCCCACTCGGCGTCGAACTGAAGAAGAACATGAAGGACCAGTGGTGGAAGGCCATGGTCCGCATGCGCGATGACGTCGAAGGACTCGATGCCGCCATCCTCATGCATCCGCGCACGTGGGAGGCGAGCGGGCACGTGGCCGGCTTCAGCGATCCGCTCGTGGACTGCAAGACGTGCAAGAGCCGCTTCCGCGCCGACAGGCTCGAGGATGCGCGCTGTCCCCAGAAGCCAAGCAAGCATCCGGGTGAAGCGGAGCAGTGCCAGCTCACCGAGCCGCGCATGTTCAACCTCATGTTCAAGACCTTCATGGGTCCGGTGGAGGAGAGCGCGTCGGTCGTCTATCTCCGTCCGGAAACGGCGCAGGGCATCTTCGTCAACTTCCTGAACGTGCAGCAGAGCACACGACAGAAGGTGCCCTTTGGCATCGCGCAGATCGGCAAGGCGTTCCGCAACGAGATCACGCCCGGCAACTTCATCTTCCGCACGCGCGAGTTCGAGCAGATGGAGATGCAGTTTTTCGTCGAGCCCGGCGAGGACATGAAGTGGTTCGAGTACTGGAAGGCCGAGCGAATGGCGTGGCACCAGTCGCTCGGCTTGGCGCCGGAGCGGCTCAACTACCATCAACACGAAGGCAGCGAGCTCGCGCACTATGCGCGTGCGGCCTTCGACATCGAGTTCGACTTCGGCGGGACGCTGGGCTTCCAGGAGATCGAGGGCATCCACAACCGCGGCGACTTCGATCTCGGTCGGCACCAGGAGTTCTCGAACAAGAAGCTCGAGTACTTCGACCAGCCGAACAACAAGCGTTACCTGCCGTACGTCATCGAGACGTCGGTGGGTGCGGACCGGTCCACGCTGGCGGCGCTCGTGAACGCGTATCGTGAGGAGACCGTCGAAGGCGAAGCCGAGGGACGCACGGTGCTGCGATTGCATCCGTCACTGGCGCCGATCAAGGCCGCGGTGTTCGCGCTCACGAAGAAGGAAGGCATGCCCGACATGGCGCACAAGATCGCGGCTGATCTGCGTCCGCACTTCCCCGTTGACTACGATGAAACGGGGAGCATCGGCAAGCGGTACCGGCGACAGGACGAAGTGGGCACACCATTCTGTGTCACGGTGGACACGGAGTCGGTAAAGGACGGCACCGTCACCATTCGCGATCGGGACACGCTGAAACAGGATCGCATTTCTGCCGACGCTCTTCTCGGCTACTTGAAGGAGCGCCTTCCCGGATGACAGAGCCTATGTCGGTGGAACGCCTGAGGCGGGACGGCGAGGCATTCATGCGCGAGCTGTCGCTCGAGTTCTATCAATCCCTGAGTGGACTCAAGGGCGAGGCGCAACTCCAGCGGGTCTACGAGAAGTATCGCGCCATCTTCAGCGACGAGTCGCTGGACGTCGCGCGCGAGATGTTTCAGGGGAGCGCCGAAGGCAGCGATGAGCGGCGCTCGGCGCGGATCATCCTGGATTGGCAGGTGGAGTCGCGGAGCGGGCAGCAGCTGGCCGCGCTCGACGAGCGGGAGATCGAGTGGGAGGGCGAGAAGCTGGTACGTCTTCCCGACGGACGCGAGATCCCGTTCCAGCGGGTGGCCATCGACATCGCCAACAGTACCGATCGCGAGGAGCGCGCGATGATCGAATCGGCGCGGGTGTCAGTCGTCGCGCGAGAGCTGGCGCCGCTCAAGCGCGAGCGCCTGCAGCGTGAGCGCGACATCACCGAATCCGTCGGTATCGCGAACGGATACAACGCGACCTGGGAGATGTTGAGTGGCATCTCGCTGGTGGGGTTGCGCGGCGAATGCGAGGCCTTTCTGCACGACACGCAATCCATGTGGGACGATGTCGCGTCCGAGGTGGTGAAGCGCGTGCTGGGGATGAACCTCCGTGACGCGTCGCGTGCCGATGCGCTCGCCCTTTTCCGTGCGCGAGAGTTCGACGAGTTCTTCCCCGCGCGCGACATGGAGACGACGATTCGCGGCCAAGTGGCCGAGATGGGGATCGAGTCCTCGGCTTACGGCCGCATCCTCTTTGATACCGGGGAGCGAGAGGGAAAGCGCTCGCGTGCTTTCTGTGCGCCGGTGAAGGTGCCCGATGAGGTATATCTCGTCTTGCGTCCGCACGGCGGCCAGACGGACTGGAACACCTTTCTTCATGAGTACGGGCACGCGCTGCACTTCGCGTACATGCGTCCCGACCTGCCATTCGAGTTCCGCTTCATGGGCGACAACTCGGTCACGGAGGGCTACGCAATGCTTTTCGATCACCTGATGCAGGATGCGGGGTGGTTGAGGCGCTATACAGGGCTCGAGAAGGCCACGACGCCCGCGTTCCTGCGCAGCGCCGCCTTCGAGGAGCTGCACTACCTGCGGCGCTACTGCGCCAAGTTCATCTACGAGACGCAGCTCTACGGTGGCGAGCAGTCGTTCGATGCGCTGCCGGATATGTA
>JALYVY010000415.1 GCA_030852985.1 Gemmatimonadota bacterium
TGCGGCGCATGCGTGGTGGACTCCGATTGCTGTGCGCCGCTTCATTGCCGCGCAGGCGCATGTGAGGCCGATCTGCGCTGAGTCGGTCCGCACGCTGTTTGGACTCCCAGCGCCACGTCGCAGCTCACTACCCAGGCTTGACCGCGAGACGGTCTAGCCTGTTCGGCGTTCCATAGCATTTTTGCATATTCACGCTCCCGTCCTCCATCACACTGCAGGTGGATCAACGCCCCCTCCGGATGGATCTGCGATGAGAGCTCTTGAATCGACAGACGATGATTTAATCAAGTAAGAGACATACTACTGTGGCCAATAACTAGATCAGTAATTCTAACGCTCAAGGCCGAAACCGAAGTGTTTATGAGGTGGATTCTAAATACAGAACGTGGCCCCGGTAGTTCGCAGTCGAAGACGGCATACTCATTGCAAACGTGCTCAGTCATGAGAAATCGATTGTCAACGATGTTCACGACGCGACTGCCACTCGCCCTTGCGGTGACCGCCGCAGGCTGCGCGGTCTCGGGCCTCCCAGAGACTACGGGCTCATCTTCCACGAGTGTGAGCGACGGCGCCGTTGTTCGCTTCGTGTCGGTCGCGAGCGGCAAGGTCCTCGACGTCGCCGGCGCCAGCGCGGACGACGGAGCCCTGGTTCAACAGTGGTCGTACGCTTCGGGAGCCAACCAGCAGTGGCGCCTTCATCTCGAGCCGAGCGGTGCGTACACGATCGCCAATGTCGCCAGCGGCCGGTGCCTGGACGTGGCGGGTCTCAGCATGGGAGACGGCGCGCGCATTCAGCAATGGTCATGCGCGAGCCAGGACAACCAACGCTGGGATCTCCGGCAGGCCGGCGACGGAAGCGTAGACATCGTGAGCGTCTCCAGCGGAAAATGCGTCGACCTGGCGGGGGCATCGGCGGACGACGGCGCGTTCGTCCAGCAGTGGTCGTGCGTGGGAGCCGCAAACCAGCGGTGGCGCGTGGAATCCGTGACGAGCCCGCCCCCCAGCGGGGGCGCGCAAGAGTCGCTCCGAAGCGCGGCCGCCGGCGCCGGCAAATGGATAGGCGTCGCCCTCTCCCCATCGCACTTCGGCGATACCCGCTACCGGGAAGTCGCGAGCGGCGAGTTCGACTATGCGACGCCCGAGAACGAGATGAAGTGGGACGCCACCGAGCCGGCACAGGGTCAGTTCACGTTCGAGGGCGGCGACGCCGTCGTCGACTTCGCCGCGCAGCATGGGATGCACGTGAAGGGTCACACCCTCGTATGGCACAACCAGCTTCCCGCCTGGGTGAGCGCGCTCCCCAACGCCGACGCTGTTCGCGCGGCCATGACCAATCACGTCACCGCGCTCGTTTCCCACTACCGCGGCAAGGTTGCGGCCTGGGATGTCGTGAATGAGGCCATCGACGACTCCCCAGATCATCCCATTCGCGACGACGTCTTCCACCGCGCGCTCGGCGACGCGTACATCGCCGACGCCTTCCGGCTCGCTCACCAGATCGATCCCGGTGCGCTCTTGTTCTACAACGACTACGGAATAGAGGGTCTCGGGGGAAAAGCAGACGCTATGTACGCGCTGGTAAAGGGGCTCGTCGAGGCGGGCGTTCCCATCTCCGGCGTCGGGCTCCAAACGCACGTCCGCCTCGGCGACGACCCGTCCGCCGCCGATATCGCCGCCAACATGCACCGCATCGCGGCCCTCGGTCTACTCGTCAACGTGAGCGAGCTCGACGTGAACGTCTGCGGGGGCGCCGGCACGAAGGACGACCGGCTCGCGGCACAATCCAAGCGCGCACACGACATCGTGGCCGCGTGCATGTCCGAGCCACGCTGCCCATCGGTCACGCTTTGGGGCCTCGCCGATTCACAATCTTGGCTCAACGCCGCCGCGCCCTGCTCAGCGGACCAACCCGGCGAGCCGTGGGGCCTCGCGTTCGACGACGCCTATGCGCGAAAGCCGACGTGGCGCGGGATCGCCGACGCTCTGATGGGCCGGTGACGAACCACCGTCCACGCTGTCCAGAGGGCGGCGTCACGAAGTCGTAGATATCGTGGCGATCTCGCTCGTTGCGCTCATATGCGACTTGGATTCGAACGACTATCGACTCTCGCGCGAGAAACGAGGGGCTACGACGTCAGGCGTAGCCACCTCAATGCCTCGGCGATGCCGTCTTCACGAAACTTATTTTGCTCCTTGAAAGCGATCGCGCGTGTTCGCAAAACGGTACTCGAACGTCGCGAGCGGAATGCCAACGACTTCCGCGATCGCTTTCGTTTGGCGTACCTCTCGACACCCCAGCCGCCCGATAAAAGCTGAGGGGCCGTCTCTCAACGATTTCACGCGAAAGCCACCGAATCTGTGAAGTGGAACACAGGCAACAGTGCCGCGATCTGGTCTCTTCATCCTGCCCCGGCGAGCGATGTCCCGCCCCGGAAAGGGGACTGGTCGTGCCAGACATGCGCGTTTGCACAGCCAGACGATTGATGTCGCAACAAATTGTTGTCCCACCTTCGCACAGGAGCTTCTGATGAACAGCAAACGTAGATTCGGGCTGATGATCGC
>JALYVY010000055.1 GCA_030852985.1 Gemmatimonadota bacterium
CCGGCGCTGGAGCCGTTGGCGTACATGCCGCCGAGGCCTTCGCCCAGCTCTTCACTCTTCCAGCCCATGGTGGCGAACGGCACGATGCCCGCGTCGAGCCAGCAGTCGCCGACCTCGCTCACGCGCTCGAGCAGGCGCCCGGTCTCGGGATGTCGCACCTGAATGTCGTCGATCCAGGGGCGGTGTAGCTCGGGCAGCGCGTCGACCGCGGCCGGGTCGACGGCGACCTCGCGCAGGTCCGCCTTGGAGCGCACGACGAAGATCGGGGCCTCCTCATCCGTGGGGTCGCGGTAGAACGGCAGCGGCAGGCCCCAGTAGCGCTGGCGCGAGATGCACCAGTCGTGCAGGCGGTAGTTCACGACAGGAATGGCCGCCTTGTGCGCCGCGAGCTCCGTCACGATCGCGCTCTTGGCCTCCGCGACACTCAATCCATTGAAGTGCCCCGAGTTCACGAGCCGGCACTTGTCCGTCTCGGTAAAGGCGGCCTTCATGATCGACGCAGCCGACTCGTGCCCTTCCCCCGCGACCACCCGCACGATCGGCAGGTCATGGATCAGGGCGAATTCGTGATCGCGCTCATCGTGACCCGGCACCGCCATGATGGCACCGGTGCCGTACTCCATCAGCACATAATCGGCGATCCAGATCGGGATCGGCTGTCCCGTTGCCGGGTTCGTCGCATAAGCGCCGGTGAACACCCCGGTCTTCTCCTTCGTCGTCTTCCGCGTGACGAGGTCCTGCCGCGCCGCGCTGCCGACGTATGCCTGCACTTCGTCGCGCTGGTCATCGCTGGTGATCGAGTCAACGAGGGGATGCTCGGGCGCCAGGACGAGATACGTGGCGCCGAAGATCGTATCCGCGCGCGTCGTGAACACGCGGATCTCCGTGTTACTCACCGCCACCTCGCCCGACAGCCCCGCCGTCGCCGTCGCGCTCCCCGCGAACTCCAGCACATCCTGCACGACAAACGCGATCTCGGCGCCCTCGGACTTTCCGATCCAGTTGCGCTGCGCCGTTTTCGTGGTCTCCGACCAATCGAGCTTGTCTAGGTTCGCCAGCAGCCGTCCCGCATAGTCCGTGATGCGGAAGAACCACTGCTCCAGGAATCGCTGCTCGACCACCGTGCCGCACCGCTCGCATGCACCGCCAATGACCTGCTCGTTCGCGAGCACGGTCTTGTCGAAGGGACACCAGTTGACCGCCGCCTTCTTCTTGTAGGCCAGCCCTTGCTTGTACAACTGCAGGAAGACCCACTGTGTCCAGCGGTAGTACGACGGATCCGTCGTCGACAGCTCATGGCGCCAGTCCACCATGAGGCCGGTGCGCTGCACCTGCCGCCGGAAGTTGTCGATGTTGCGGGGAATCAGCTCCCCCGGATGCACCCCAACCTTGATCGCGTAGTTCTCGGAGTGAATCCCGAACGCGTCGAAGCCGAACGGCTCGAATACCGTGTGCCCCTGCAGCCGCTGGAATCGTCCATGAATGTCGTTCCCCGTGAACGCGAACAGGTTGCCGACGTGCAGCCCCTCCGCGCTCGGATACGGGAACATCATCAGGCTATAGTACGGCCGCGCTCCATTCTCGAGGTCGGGCGCGTTGGTACCTTCCGCACGCCAGCGCTCCTGCCACTTTAGTTCAATGGCGGCAGGATCATATCCGACGGGCTGATCGCCGGCGGGATGCGATGTCACGGAGTCTGTCATTGTCTTGCGGCTCGGCGCTCGGACCTCGGGGCAGCGCGATCGGGTCGGCTGCGAATGGACGTAGGTCTCTTTTTGCAATTTAGTGTCGGGAGAAGGGCATTCAAGCACGCCGCGACGCGGTCGCGTGCGATTGCCCCCTGGCATAAACTCATGCACCTGCAGCTTGATGCGCTTTTCGCTCTTCGCCCCGATCGAGGCACGCGGGGCTCCGTCGCTCCACTACCGCTTCATCGTGGCAGCGGGCGTGCTCGGCACGATAGCGCTGCTCGTCCTGGGCGCCATAGTCGACCACCTGCTCCGGGACCAGATCGGACGCGAGAACGACGCGCACATTGCGGACGCCGCGCAACGCGCGTTGGTGACGGTGAGCCAGCAGGTTGACGATCGCACTCGACTCGCGCAGGTCATCGCGCTTGCCCCGGCCGTCGTCAGCGCCTCCCGCGAGGCCGGCGCGCACGCCCAGGCGCTCGGCATCGTTGGAGCGGACATTGCCCTCCTGGAGCGACGCTTCGACGCCGAGCGGTCACTCAACATCTCTGTTGCGGCGAAGACGTATCTCACCGACGCGCTCACGCCCCTGGACGGGGCCGAGGTGCTCCTCACAGATGCGAACGGCTATACGGCCGTCAGCACGCGTCGCCCATCCGACTTCGTCCAGAGCGATGAAGACTGGTGGCGCAACGCATGGCGTGATGGCCTCACGGTGCCGGAGATCGGCTATGACTCCTCCGCTCGCCAAACGACCGTATCGATCGCCGCCCTCGTCCGGGATGGCAAGGAACGGGTAGGCGTCGTGAAGGTTGCATTCAGCGTGGAGTCGCTCGTCAAGGCGATGAGCTCCGCCGGCGGGGCAATTCGCATCGATGTACTCGACTCACTGGATCGCATCATCCTCAGCTCCGATCCGTCGCGCGTGGGCCGCACCCTGCGGGTCGTTGGCACCGGTCGCGATAGCCATACCGTTTCAGTGAAGGTGGACGGCGGGTTCGAACGGGCCGCCGTGCTCTCGTCCAGTGCGCGACGCTGGCGAGTGGCCGCGCACGAGCCAGAATCCGATTTCTCCGCTGACCTTCGCTCGTCGACGTACGGGGTGATCGCCGCCTTCGGCATTTTGCTGCTGGCGCTGCTGCTACTGCTCTATTCCATCAACCGCTTCCTCGATCGGCGGCTGTCGGCACCGGCTCGCGAGCTTGCCGAGACGGCCGAGGCGGTGGCGGGGGGCGATTTTTCGGTGGAGGTGAGTCGGGTCACGTCCGACGACGAGATCGGTCGGCTCAACCGCGCCGTCAGCGCGATGGTAGTTGAGCTGCGCCGCCTGGCGCAGGCGATCGCGATGTCCGCGAGTGAGACAGGTGCCATGTCCTCGGAGATCACCGCCGGATCCGAGGAGATGGCCGCGACCGCCGGCGAGATCGCCAACACCGCCAGCGACCTCTCCGCTCAATCCACGGTGATGGCGGAGTCGATCGCGAGCATCGCCGAATCCGCCGGCACCCTGCGAGGCCTCGCGGCGTCGATGGACGAGGGCGCTCGCGATGGCGTCGTGCGCAACTCCGCCCTGCGCACGCTCGCGCTCGAGAATCGCGCCGGTCTGGACGCAACGCACGAATCGCTGCGCGGCCTCGTCTCCGACGTGCAGGAGAGCGAGGCGGCCATCAACGCCCTCAGCGACGCCAGCGAAGAAATTCGCTCGTTCGTCACCCTCGTGCGAAAGCTCGCGCGACAGTCGAAGCTGCTCGCACTCAATGCCGCCATGGAGGCGGCACGCGCTGGAACACAGGGTGCGGGGTTCGCCGTGGTCGCGTCCGAAGTCCGTAGGTTGGCGTCGATGTCGACCGACGCCGCTGAGCACACCGAAGCCATCGTGCGGAGTGTGCTGCTCGGCATCGATGCATCGCGCGAATCTGCCGGACGCGCCGTGGAAACCGCGGCCCGCGTGCGCGTCGCCACCGCGAAGGCGTCGGAGTCGTTCACCGACATCGAGACCGCCGTCGCTGAGGCAGAGCTCTGGACAGCGTCGATCGAGCAGACCGCCGCCAGCACGAGCCAGCTCGTCGTGGAAATGACACTCCAGCTCGAGTCGCTCGCAGGCGGGACGGAAAACTTCGCTGCATCGATGGAGGAGATTGCGGCGTCGAGCGAGGAGCAGAGTGCCAGCACCCAGGAGATTGCGGGCGCGGCCAACCAGCTCGGCACAGCGGCCGAGCGGCTGTCGAAGCTCGTGGGTGGGCTGCGCACGCAGGGGGCCGAACCGGCGTCGAACGCGCCGTCGTCAAAGCCGGAGCGCCCTGCTAGCGAACTGCCCGGCCTCCGTTCGGCGATTGTGACGCCGGCGTAGTGCGTGGGGTAATCAGGATGCATCGGGCAGCGTGGTCGCCGTATGCGTTACTAATCAACTGATTACAGTCACATCTTCCTTGGAGGCTCGTGATGCGCAGAAACGCACTCATCACCGTCGTCGCGCTCGTCGCCGCTTGTGGCGGCTCGTCCGCCACGGGCACGTCCGGTAACACGACGCCTACCATCCCGGGCTCCACCAGCCCGGTAGCCACGACGAGCGTGTCCATTGCCAACACGGCGTTCGCGCCGTCGAACATCGAGGTCGCATCCGGTGCTGTGGTCACGTTCACGAACAACGACGCCATCACCCACAACGTGACGTTCGCCAACAGCGCCATCGGGACCACGGGCAACTACACTTCGGGCGCGAAAACACTGACGATGCCGGCCGCGGCCGGGGCCTACACATTCAAGTGCACCATCCACGCGTTGATGACGGGAACAGTCACCGTCAAATAAGGCGAGGCGGAATACAGGCAACGGAAAAAGTCGCCGTAAAGAAAGCTGGGTGCGGACGCGATGAACCATTCACTGTTCCCCGTGGCCGTTATGCCATTCCAGGTACCTGGTACGATGTACCAGGTACGCTCTTCCGGTTTTAGCCCCGAGTGGGTCGTTCCCCCCGCTTGTACAGGAACGCCGAGGTGACAAACCGCGCCCCCTGCGCATCGCACACCGCGAACCGGCTGCCCTCGTAGCAGCACGCGCCCGCGAACTCGCCCTTCTTGTTGATCGCGTAGAAATCCAGGTCGAAGAGCGGCCGGCCGTTCGCGCTGAGGAGCCGCTTTTCCGTCATGTCGATTACGCGTTGCATCACCTTCATGAGCGCCGCTTCAGGCGTCATGCCCATGCGCATGAACTCCACCGCCAGGAAGGCGCCGCACACCTTGATGTTCGCTTCACCGCGCCCCGTGGACCCGGCCGCGCCGACCTCGTTGTCGCAGTACTGGCCGGCGCCAATGAGGGGACTGTCGCCCACGCGGCCCGGCACCTTCCACGACATCCCGCTCGTCGTGGTGACGGAGGCGACGTCACCCGAGGCGGTGAGCGCGTTCATGTTGATCGTGCCGTAGGTGTGCGGTACGCCGCGCTCGTCGAGGAAAACGTGGTCGTCGCGTTCGGCGGCGTCCTGGCGAAAGGCCGGCCTGCGCAACGAGGTACGCGGCGGCTTCGCGATCCGCACGTCGTCCGTGCGATCGAGCCATGCGTCACCGGGATTCAGGTTGGCGCGCCAGCGCAGCCAGTCCTGGCGGCTCTTCTCCGTGAGCAGGTTCTGCGGTGTGAAGCCCATCTCGATGGCGAACCGGCGCGCGCCGGCACCGGCGAGCATGAGGTGATCGGTGTAGTCCATCACCGCCTTGGCGACGAGCGATGGCGTCGCGATGTCCTCGATGGCCGCAACGGATCCCGCGCGTTTCGTGGGCCCGTGCATCACGCTCGCGTCGAGCTGCACGATGCCGTCCGCATTGGGCAGTCCGCCCAGTCCTACCGACTGGTCCGTCGGGTCGAGCTCCACGATGTTGACGCCCGCGATGGCCGCGTCCAGCGGATCGGCGCCGGCGACGATCATGTCGTAGGCGATCTTGACGCCCCGGATTCCATTGGCGCTCGAGATCACGGCCGGGCGACCGGCGGCCATGGTCGGCGCGGATGCGGAGCCCATCGCGGCATTGGATGAGTGAGCGCCGGCGACGCGCGGCAGCACGAGCCCGGCAGCGGAGGCGGCGCCGGCACCTATGAAATCACGACGGGAAATCGACATGAGCTGCTCCAGGTAGGGTGCGCGCGAGCGGAAGCCGCGCAATGACAGTCGGCGGCCCTCGACCGCACACCCTCTATACCGACCTCACGCCGCGCCCGCCAGAGAGGCTGTCCGGAAGTCGGCCATCATATACTTTCCGCCATGGCTCCCTCCGATCGTGACATCCTGCGGGCCCTCGCCTTCCTGAATGGCCTGACGGACACTGCCGTCCATCAGCTGTCGCGACTCGTCCAGCCCGCGGAGTACGCGTGCGACTCCCTCCTTTTCGAAGAGGGAGAACCGCGCCGCCTCATGGCGTTCATCGTCTCCGGTGCTGTCGCCATCGAGAAGGGCAAGAACACCCGCCCGGTGCGACTCGCCACCCTGGGCGCGGGCGAGGCGGTAGGGGAAGGACTCCTGCTCGACGACTCGACCCACGGCACCAGCGCGCGTGCCATCGTGAACGTGAAGGCGTTCATCCTGACGCGGGAGCAGGTGCAGGAGATGCTGCGTGAGTCGCCTGCGCTCTATGCCGCGCTGGTCGGGCGCGCAGCGCGCGCGATCAAGCAGCGTCTCTCGGCGGTGGACGCGACCCTCGTCGGACGCGGGCGCACCCTGGGCTTCGGCGGCACGACCACTCGGGCCGAGCACGACCTGCTCGGCGATCGCGACGTGCCGGACGACGCACTCTACGGCATCCAGACACTTCGCGCCCTGGAAAACTTTCCGATTACGGGAGTGCCGCTGCGCGAATTTCCGGCGCTGATTGAAGCGCTGGCTGCTGTAAAATCCGCCGCCGCACTCGCGAACGCCGACCTTGGACTGCTGCCGCGCGACGTCGCGGACGTCATCGTGCGCGCGGCGGGCGAGATCAGGTCCGGCCGTCATCACGAGCACTTTCTCGTCGACATGATCCAGGGCGGTGCCGGCACCTCCACGAACATGAACGCCAACGAGGTCATCGCGAACCGCGCGCTGGAGCTCTCGGGCCATGCGCGCGGACAATACCAGCACGTGCACCCGAACAATCACGTGAACCTCAGCCAGTCGACGAACGACGTCTATCCCACCGCCGTCAAGATTGCGCTGCACACTGCGATTGAAGGACTGTGCAGCGCGATGGGCCTGCTCGCGGAGTCGTTCCTGGCGAAGGGCCGTGAGTTCGCGCCCTTCCTCAAGATGGGACGCACGCAGCTGCAGGACGCCGTCCCCATGACCCTCGGCCAGGAGTTCACGGCGTTTGGTCACACCATCCTGGAAGACGTCGACCGGCTCGGCGAAGCGCAGGCGCTCATTCGCGAGATCAACATGGGCGCCACGGCCATCGGCACCGGCATCAATGCGCCGAGTGGGTATGCGGAAGCGGTGCGTGCGCATCTGTCCGAGATTGCGGGGCTCACACTGATCACCGCGCCTGACCTCGTGGAAGCAACCGCAGACACCGGCGCATTCGTGCAGTTGAGCGGCGTGTTGAAGCGGTGCGCGGTGAAGTTGTCCAAGATCTGCAACGACCTTCGCCTGCTGAGTTCCGGGCCGCGCGCCGGCTTCGGTGAGATCAACCTGCCCCCGATGCAGCCGGGTTCGTCGATCATGCCGGGCAAGGTGAATCCGGTGATCCCCGAAGTCGTGAACCAGGTCTGCTTCGACATCATCGGCGGCGACATCACGGTGACGATGGCCGCCGAGGCGGGGCAGCTTCAGTTGAATGTGTTCGAGCCGGTGATTGCGTACCGATTGCTGGGCGGAATCAGCGCGTTGACGAATGCGTGCACGGTGCTGCGCGAGCGGTGCGTGAATGGCATCTCCGCCAATCCGGATCGCATGCGGCAGTTCGTGGAGCACTCGATCGGCATCGTGACGGCGCTTGTACCGGTGCTTGGCTACGAGGCGAGCACGGAGATCGCGCAGGATGCGCTGGCGAGCGGACGCGGCGTCTACGAGATCGTGATGGAGCGCGGGCTCCTTACGCGTGAGCAGCTCGACCGTGCGCTCGACCCCATGCGCATGGCCGGACGCAGGACGCCGTTGTTCTCGGCGGTTGTGCCGGAGTAGGCGCAGCGTCTTCGTGTACCTGGTTCCCGTGGAGTGCTGAACGGCCATGCCCCCGCGCCGACGTAAGCGCATCGACCCTGCGCTCTTCGAGCTGCCGGTCGAGCGCATTCGAGAGGGCTTCTACAGCGACGTGTACTTCAACCGGTCGCGCGAAGCGCTGCGTGCGAGTGGTCGCTCCGCGCGTGTCACGTGGCAGGTGTCCGCGAAGCGGGGCGGTTGGCTCGGCGGCATTGATGAGGCGGTCGCGCTGCTGAAGCTCTGCAGCGACGACTTTGCGACGCTCGATGTGCAGGCATTGTACGAGGGCGACCGCATCGAGGCGTGGGACACCGTGCTGCTCGTGGAGGGCGAGTACGCGAGCTTCGCGCACCTCGAGACGTTGATCATCGGCACGATCGGGCGACGCACGCGCGTCTGCACGAATGTCCGTGAGCTCGTGGATGCCGCGCGTCCGAAGCCGATCTATGTGTTCGGCGCACGGAGTGACCATGCCCTGCTGCAGGCGGGCGATGGACTCAGTGCGCAGGTGGGCGGAGCGGCAAGTGTGTCGACCGAAGCGCAGGGTGCCTTCGGTGGACGGAAGGGCGTCGGGACCATTCCGCATGCGCTCATTGCCGCCTACGATGGCGACACCGTCGCAGCGGCGGCGGCAGTGGCCTCGGTGCTTCCTGCTGATGTGCCGCTCGTGGTGCTCGTGGACTACGAGAATGACTCGGTGGCGACGAGCCTCGCCGTGGCGCGCGCCCTCGACGGGCGCCTGTGGGGCGTGCGGCTGGACACGTCGGAGTACATGGTGGATCGCTCGGTGGTGCCGCAGATGGGATCGTTCACGCCCACGGGCGTGAACGCGGCGCTCGTCTGGAACGTGCGCAATGCGCTCGATGCGGAGGGATTCGGCGACGTGAAGATCGTGGTGTCGGGCGGGTTCAACGTGAGCCGCATCCGCGCGTTCGAGGACGACGGCGTGCCTGTTGACGCCTACGGGGTGGGCGCGAGCATACACAACGGCCGCTGGGATTTTACGGCCGACGTGGTGCGCGTGAACGGCGCGCAGCAGGCGAAAGCCGGACGGGAGCCGCGGCCGAACGCTAGGTTGGAGAAAGTGAAATAGGTCGGACAGTCTGACCGTCAGACCGCAGAGGGTCCTCGAACTTTCGGTGAGGCGTACGATGGCCGGTGCGAAGCTCGATGGCGCGGGAATCCAGAAAATGAAGACCATCGACGAGGCGAACATCCTCGTCGCGCGCCTGCACGCCATAGTCGAACTGTATGCGCTCTCGCTGAAGCAGAACAAGCCGACGTCGCTTTTCGGGTCGCAGATCAAGCGCGCGCTCTTTCCGCTCGTGGGCCTGCTGAAGCCGCAATTCGGGCTGATCGCGGATCAGATCGCGGCGCTGAACCTCATCACCTCGCGCGGCGGCCAGGATACCGCCAAGGTGCGGACGCTGCGGGAAGGCGTGGGCTCCATCAAGCAGCAGCTCGAAATTGCGGTTGTGCGCATCAAGGACAACCACAAGCTCATCGAAGAGATCGTGGAAGGCGCTCGGAAGCCCGGGGAGTGATTCACATCGGCTAAGGTGCTGTGGGGGAAAGTCCTACAGTATTGCGGGTGCTCGAATTCGCGTTGCATTCGACCCTGGTGCGCCCTACTTTTCCCCCCATTCTCGCTCCCATGCACGTGCGCGACGGTCTGGCTGCGATCGCGCTACTCACGACACTGTCGGAACAAGGACATCGCATGCCCGTGCCCACCCGACTGCGCCGGCCTCTTGCCGCTGCGCTGCCGGCCCTCATCGCGGTTGCTCTCACTGCGTGCAACAATGCGCAGTACCCGAACTCCGTCTTCCATGACCACACGGATTTCAACCGCCAGGTAGGCCACCTTTTCGACATCCTGTTCTGGCTCGGCGGGTTCGTCTTCGTGTTCGTGGAGGGCCTGCTGCTCTACACGATCTTCAAGTATCGCCGGAAGAACGAGAACGACCGGCCGAAACACGTGCACGGCAACACCACGCTCGAGATCCTCTGGACCGCCATTCCCGCCGTGATCCTCGCGATCATCGCGGTGCCCACGGTCCAGACGATCTTCAAGACCCAGGCGAAGGCCTCGGCCGACGCGCTGCAGGTGGAAGTGTGGGGGCACCAGTGGTGGTGGGAGTTCCGCTATCCGCAGTACACGTCCACCGAAGCAAACGGAAAAGTCGACACGCTCGTCACGGCGAACGAGTTGTACCTGCCGATCGGACGCAAGGTGAACTTCAAGCTCCAGACGATCGACGTGCTGCACTCGTTCTGGATTCCGCAGATGGGCGGCAAGCGCGACCTCATCACGAACCACGTGAACTACCTGTGGTTCACGCCGGACAGTGTGGGTGAGGGCGCATGGAACGGCTTCTGTGCGGAGTATTGCGGGACGTCGCACGCGAACATGCACTTCAAGGTGTTCACGGTCACGCCTCCCAACTTCGACGCGTGGACGAAGCACCAGATGACGGTGGCGGCGTTCGGCGCGGTCGCGCCGGCGACGGTAACGGCTGCCGCTCCGGTCGTCGACACCACGAAGCGTCAGGCACAGACGCCGCAGACACAGCCCGGTCCGTCGCAGCTCGCGCAAAGCACGCCGACGAGTGGCAGCCCCCACGCAGTGTCAAACGCCACTGCCGCGGCGGGGCCTGGTGCGCACCCCACCGTCCCCACGCCAGTGGTCGAACAGGCTGGCTTCATTGCCTTCCCGCATGACAAGCTGCCCGCGCACGTGATTCCGCAGACGCCGCTCCCTGAGGGTCTCGCCTACAACGAATCGCTCAAGGGTAATCCGCAGCGCGGACTCGACTTCATGACCAAGCAAATGGGCGGCGGCTGCATCGGCTGCCACATGATTGGGGGCATCCCGATCATGCAATCGAGGACGGGCCCGAACCTCACGCACGTCGCGTCGCGCACCACCATCGCCGGCGGCACATATCCGAACGACACGAAGCACCTGATGCTCTGGATCAAGAATGCGCGGCGCATGAAGCCCGGCGTCATCATGCCAACGCTCGGTGCCGGCGAGTACGACCCGAAGGAAAAGACATACATCCCCAAGACCGGACTCAACGACCAGCAGATCGCCGACATCGTCGCGTATCTGCAGGCGCTCAAGTAAACGCCCAGGACTACCGGAGAAACGGACTACATGGCTACAATGGCAGCGCCAACGGCCCTCCGGCCGCACACTGATGCATACGCCGGTGAGAGCGGCATCTGGGCCTGGATGACGACGGTCGATCACAAGCGGATCGGCACGATGTACCTCTTCACGTCGCTTTTCTTCTTCATCGTCGGCGGCCTCGAGGCAGGGCTCATCCGCCTGCAGCTCATGGGTCCGAACAGGCACGTCCTGTCGGCCGAAGCGTACAACCAGATGTTCACGATGCACGGCACCACCATGATCTTCCTCGCGATCATGCCGCTGTCCGCTGCGTTCTTCAACTACCTCATCCCGCTGCAGATCGGCGCCCGCGACGTCGCCTTCCCGCGCCTCAACGCGTTCAGCTACTGGGTATACCTGTTCGGCGCCATGTTCATGAACTTCTCCTGGTTCATCGGCGCGGCACCGAATGGCGGATGGTTCGGCTACGCGCCGCTCACCACCATGCCCTTTTCGCCGGGACTCAACATCGACTTCTGGGTGATCGGCCTCCAGATCCTCGGGGTCAGCTCGCTCGCAGCGGCATTCAACTTCATCACGACGATCATCAACATGCGGGCGCCAGGGATGAACCTGATGCGCATGGGCATGTTCACGTGGAATGCCTTCGTCGTGCAGTTCCTCCTCGTGCTGGCCTTCCCGGTCATCACCATTGCGCTTGTGTTCCTCCAGTTCGACCGCTTCTTCGGCACGAACTTCTACACGATCGCCGCGGGCGCCGACCCACTGCTCTGGCAGCATCTCTTCTGGGTATTCGGACATCCCGAGGTGTACATCCTCATCCTGCCCGCGTTCGGCCTGGTCTCCGAGATCATCCCGTGCTTCTCGCGGAAGCCGATCTTCGGATACCCGGTCATGGTCTACGCGACCATGCTCATCGCGTTCCTCGGCTTCGGCGTGTGGGCGCATCACATGTTCGCGGTCGGCATGGGCCCCATTGGCGACACGGTGTTCGGCGTCACCACGCTGCTCATCGCCATCCCGACGGGCGTGAAGATCTTCAACTGGATCTTCACCATGTGGGGCGGCTCCATCCGGTTCTCGACGGCGATGAAGTTCGCCATCGGGCTCGTCGGCCTCTTCACCATCGGCGGCATCTCGGGCGTCATGCACGCCTCGCCACCCGCTGACCTCCAGCAGACCGACACCTACTTCATCGTCGCGCACTTCCACTACGTGCTGTTCGGCGGATCGATGATGGGCATCTTCGGCGGTATCTACTTCTACTATCCGAAGATGACCGGCCGCCTGTTGAGCGAGAAGCTCGGCAACTGGCACTTCTGGCTGACGTTCATCGGCATGAATGTCACCTTCTTCCCAATGCATTTCTCCGGGTTGCTCGGCATGCCGCGCCGCATCTACACCTACGAAGCGGGACAGGGCTGGGAGGTCTTCAACAAGCTGAGCACGTACGGCACCGGCGTCCTGATGATCGGCACGCTGATCTTCCTTTACAACTTCTTCGCCAGCTTCAAGACGGGCGCCATCGCGGGGAACGATCCGTGGGGCGGCGGTACGCTCGAGTGGTCGATCCCGTCACCACCGCCCGAGTTCAACTTCGCGCGCATCCCGCGCGTGACGTCGCGCTATCCCATGTGGGACGTGAAGACGCCCGCGCTCACCGCCGAAGTCCCGCACTCGGCGGGGGGTGACAAGCGGCTCGATGTCGACGTCGCGGGGAAGCATGCCGCTGACGGACATCCCAACCCGATCGGCAACGAGCCGAAGCAGCTGGCGGAATCCGGAATGCACGTGGAACACGCGACAGGCGAAACGGCCAAGGACCTCGGCATCCCCATGCCGAATCCGACCATCAAGCCGCTCATCTGCGCCGCCGGCATGATCACGATGTTCTCCGGGCTCCTCTTCATCCACGAAGACAAGATGTCGCTCGCGCTCACGGTGATCATGGGCGGCGCGCTCATCATGGTCGTTTCACTCTATGGCTGGCTGCTCACGCCGCTCGAGGACGCACACTAGATGTCAAACGCCGTTGCCGCGCATAGCGCGCACGACACGACGCATGGGCATCCGCCGACGTCGACGGGACTGGACAACAAGAAGATCGCGATCTGGGCCTTCATCGGCTCCGAGTGCATGCTCTTCGCGTCGCTCATCTCCACGTACCTCATCTACAAGGGACGCAGTGTCGTGGGGCCATTTCCCCACGAGGCATGCCTTCCGCCGCAGTGCAGCACGCCGCTCAAGGCCATCCTGAACATTCCGGTGACGTCGGCATCGACCTTCGTGCTGCTGATGTCGTCGCTCGCGATGGTGCTCGCGCTCGCCGCGGTCGAAATGAAGGACCAGCCCATGCCCACGGCGTTCTTTGAGCGCATCCTGCGCTCGTCGAAGCTGTGGCTGTGGATGACCGCACTTCTGGGTACGACGTTCCTGGCGTTCCAGGCGTTCGAGTTCACGTCGTTCGTGCACGAAGGGCTGACCATCCGCACCAACCTGTTCGGCTCGTCCTTCTTCACGCTCACCGGCTTCCACGGTGCGCACGTCACGGCGGGCGTGCTCTGGCTGCTCACGTTGCTCGCCATTGACTACCGCCGTGGCCTTGGTCCGAAGGATGCCCTCAACGTCGACCTCGCCGCGCTGTACTGGCACTTCGTCGACGTCGTGTGGATCGCGATCTTTACGCTCGTCTACCTCATCAAGTAGGATCGGCGATCATGTCACACGATAACGAGCACGACCACATCGCCCACGTCGACCATGCGGCGATGGGGATCGAGAAGGAACACCCGACCTGGTCCACCTACTGGAAGGTCGCGGTGATCCTCACGCTCATGACCGTCGTCGAAGTCTGGATCTACTACATCCCCAGCTTCGTCGCGTCGCGCGCCTTCGTCCCGGTGCTGCTCGTGATGTCGGCGATCAAGTTCTTCATCGTCGTCGCGTTCTACATGCACCTCCGCTACGACCACAAGCTCTTTCGCGTCCTGTTCACGGGACCGCTCATCATCGCGATGACGACGATCGTGGGCCTGATGTTCCTGTTCGGAAAGGTCACGTTGATCAAGTGATGCACCCGCCGGTCGCGCTGCTGCTGCATGACGCCGCGCGGATCGCGCTCGGCGAGTTCACCGTGCATCCGAGCACGGTCATCGGACTGGTCGCACTCGGCGCGCTGTACCACTGGCGCGCAGGGCTTGGGCCTCTGCAGCCGGACGGATCGACCCGAGCGGTGCCAAGCAGCGGCCAGCGGGCCACGTTCTTCGGCGCGCTGCTGCTGATATTCCTGTCGCTCAATGGCTGGCTGCACGACCTGAGCGACTTCTATCTCTTCAGCGCGCACATGATTCAGCACCTCCTGCTGACGCTCGTCGCGCCGCCCCTGCTCATCATGGGCACACCGGGCTGGATGTTTCGCCCTGCGCTCCGCTCGCGCGTCATCAATGGCCTGGCGCGCCGAGTGACGACGGCGCCCGTGTGCTTCGGGATCTTCAGCGTGGTGCTGGCCGTCTGGCACCTGCCGCCGGTGTACGAGACGGCAATGGAGCACCACAACATCCACATCGTGCAGCACCTGTGCTTCATGGTCGCCGCGACGCTGATGTGGTGGCCGATCCTCAGCCCATTGCCTGAGCTGCCCCGGCTGTCATACCCGCTCCAGATGCTGTACCTGTTCCTGCTCAGCATTCCGATGTCGATCGTGGCCATCTGCATCGGCTACTCCGATCACGTCCTGTACCCGTTCTATTCGGCGTCGCCGAGGATCTGGGGCATCACGCCGTTGCAGGATCAGCTCATCGGTGCGCTGATCATGTGGGTGCCGGGCGGCCTGTTCTTCTTCGTCATCATCAGCGTGGTGTTCTTCAAGTGGCAGAGGGCAGGCGGCGAAGACTCGTCGGCCTCCGCGCAGATGGCTTTCTAGGGTCAGGTGCTTTCGTTCCGCAGAGCCTTCTTACCGCAGAGGGCGCAGAGGAAAAACAAGCAGCCGCAGAGGACGCAGAGAGCTCGAGATAGCTCTGCGTCCTTTGCGGCTTCTTTCAGTTCTTTGCGCCCTCTGCGGTAAATCTGTAAAGCTTTTCGGTGGAGCGGTCGGGATGTCTGTCGTGCCTCGATAGCGCTCATGGCCGAGCGCGCGCTACTCCTCTCCAGCCAGCGCATAGTTCAGCTCACCCTTGAGCTCGGGATGCGTTCGCCACATGTACGTCCCCATCACCAGCGCCGCGACGAGATTTCCCGTGCCGACCTGCGCCCAGCCCAGCGCGCCGAGGAACGGCGACTCCTGCAGCGCGGAGCTGAGTCCGTAGAAGCCGATCTCGAACGCCACGAACAGCATCATTGCGCCGGCAAGCACGGTCGGTGACGTCTGCGCCCAGTGGACGATGACCGAGACGAGCAGGCCCGTGGCAATGAACGCCGCGAAATGGAAGACGGTATACCCGAGCACGAAGGTCATCGCGCCTTCGGTCCCAGGCGGCCCGAAGAGCCGCAGGAGTCCGCGACCGAGTGCTTCGGGAGTCGCGAAGGGGTGGGCGTAAAGCGTGTCGACGCCAAGGAACCAGACGGCGACGGCCGTCGCGCCGAGCATGCCGGCGACGATACCGTCGCGGACGATCGAATGCCGCATGTCGAACCTCCCTCTTGGCGTGGTGTCTGACAATCCTGCTATCTGACACGCGCGATCCATCCGCGCGACTCACCCGAGGCGTACCCAGGCGCGAGGTGGGAACCCGCGCGCCGAGCTTGAATCTGAGGGACACCGACGTTTCGCGATAGGCTGCATTTCGGGCCGCGACTCGACAAACCGCACCACGACCGCGTAGTTAAACAGATCATCCGTCCGGCTTTTCGTTGCCGGGAGTCGTCTCGCTGAGAGTGCCCATGACCGCCACTACCCTTCCCAGCATTCCGCGCCCCACCGAGTCGAGGTCGCCGGGCACGCCTGGGTCGAAGGCGCCGCGCGAGCGTCTCCTGTCGCTCGACGTGTTCCGCGGCATGACGGTGGCCGGGATGCTGCTGGTGAACGATCCCGGAAGTTGGGAGCACATCTACACTCCACTCGAGCACGCGCCGTGGAACGGGTGGACGCCGACCGACCTCGTGTTCCCGTTCTTCCTGTTCATCGCGGGCATCACGACGTACCTCTCGCTGTCCGTTCGGCGCTCGCGTGGTGATGGAGAGAAGGCGATCCGCAACCAGATCATCCGTCGCGGATGTCTCATCATCCTCTTCGGGCTGCTGGTGAATGGGTTTCCCTACTTCATCTGGAACGAAATTCCCGGACTGCCGGATCCCACGTTTCTCCAGCGTATCGTTGCGCGCCTGCTGAACTGGCGTTTCACCGGCGTGCTGCAGCGGATTGGTGTGGCGTACATGTGCGCCGCGCTGCTGACACAGCGGACGACGCTGCGCCAGCAGGTCTACATCCTCGCCGGCCTGCTCTTCGGGTATTGGTTCGTGATGACGGTGCTCCCGGTTCCCGGGGAGGGCACGATTGGCGCCCTGCTGCTCGACAATCCGCAGCGCACGATGGCCGCGTGGACTGATCGCCTCTTCTTCGACTGGACTCGCTTCGGACTCGGCAATCACCTCTGGGTCGGCGGGGTGACGTGGGATCCCGAGGGGTTCTTGTCGACGGTGCCGGCCATCTGCACAGCGATGCTGGGCAACCTGGCGGGTCGGTGGATCGGCCAGCGTCGCCCCCTTACGGAGCGACTCGCCGGCCTGTTCGCCGCTGGCGCGCTCGGCATGATGGCCGGGCTCGTGTGGAATTGGGTATTCCCCATCAACAAGAGCCTCTGGACCAGCTCGTACGTGCTGTTTTGCGCCGGGCTGGCGTGTGTCTCACTCGCCACCGTCATGTGGGCCGTCGATTTCCAGAAGGTGCGCGGCGGCACGAAGTTCTTCGTCGTTTACGGGCTGAATCCGATGATGGCGTTCGTGGGATCCGGGGTGCTGGCGCGCTGCATCTATACGATCTTCAAGGTGACGAAGGACGGAAAACGAATGTCGTTGCAGGCGGGCATCTACGAAACGTTGTTCACGCCCTGGCTCTCGCCGATCAATGCGTCGCTGGCGTTCGCGGTCACGTTCGTGCTGTTCTTCTATGCCATCCTGTACTACATGTACAAGCGGAACATCATCTTCAAGGTTTGACCTGCCGTGTTGCGGAGGCTTCGCCCACGCGCTGGTGACGGCGGACGCAGAAATGCGCAGGCTGCGCAACGCGGAAACACGCAGTAAAAGCACCAGAGCGGAATTCCCGAGCAACGCCGTTGCAGCGTCGTCTGCGTTGCGCAGCCTGCGACATTCTGCGTCCGCTGTTCGGGTCGCGCGAAATGGCGGATTCGTTTCGCTTGAAAAGGACGCGCACATGCCGTCTGGAACGCGAGTTGCCCAATTACTTACGATGATCATGATCAAATCGGGCTTGCTGGCGCTGCGCGCCGCGGCCACCGCTATTGTCGCCGTCGGCATCATGGCGATCACCGATCTTCCGCCGGCGAATGCAATGTCGGCGGTCGCCCCGGCGATGGCGCAGCAGGCGAAGAAGAAGAAAGCGGTGAAGAGGCCGTCGCGAGCGCGAGCGGCGCGTCCCTCAAGACCGCCCAACACGGCGTGGACGTCGCCACGCGGACTTGACGCACTGAAGGGCGACATCGGCGGCATGATCAGCAACCGCGTGCACGGGGGCAAGTTCGGGGTGATGATCGTGTCGCTCACGCGCGGTGACACACTCTACGCGCAGAACGCGGGCGAGATGATGCAGCCGGCGTCGACAATGAAGCTGTTCTCCACTGCGGTCGCGCTGGACCGCTTCGGCCCGGAGCACACGTTCAGCACGGATGTCCTTCGCGATGGCCCAGTCGGAACGGATGGGACACTGCAAGGCAATCTCTACCTGCGCGGCGACGGAGATCCTTCCATGTCCGCGAGGTTCTTCAAGGACGCGAACCTGCCGATGAATACGCTCGCGCGTTCGGTGGCGGCGACTGGGATCAAGCGCGTCAGTGGCGACCTCGTGTTCGACGCCACCGCCTTTGACGATCGCAAGGTGCCCGAAGGCTGGAAGGCCAAGAACCTTGGCTCCGCGTACTCGGCCAAGGTCTCGGCACTCTCGCTCAATGAAAATCTCGTGTGGGTCGTGGTGTCTCCATCGCCGGGTGGCGCGCAGGTCACGCTCGAACCGGCGACATCGACCATCCCGCTGCGCAGCACGGTACGGCAGGTCGGTGGCCGCGGCGGTCGCATCGTGGCGCGCCGCGCGTCCGACGGCGGCATCGACGTCAGCGGGACGGTCGGCGCGTCGAATGCACCGCTGCGGTATTCACTCGTCGTCGACGATCCCGCACTCTTCACGGCCGGCGCGCTGCGCACTGCGCTGGAGGTGGCAGGCATCACGGTCGCCGGACAGGTCCGGCCGGCAAAAACGCCGGCGACCGCAACGAAGGTGGCGAGCTTCAACTCCCCTCCGCTCTCGGAGATCATTTCCGAGATGAACCGCGAGAGCATCAACATCGTCGCGGAGCTGCTCTTCCGCGATGCAGGGCGAGCGGGCGCACCCAACGGCATGAGCTCCGCCGACGTGGGGCTCACCAACCTCCGTGACTTCCTGGGGAAGAAGGCGGGAGCGGACCCGGAGGGCATTCACGTCTACGACGGCTCGGGGTTGTCGACGCTGGACTCACTTACGCCGCGCACCATGATCAAGCTGCTCAGCTATGCGCATCGCGGGCCGTGGTCGTCCGCATACCACGGCTCCCTTCCGGTGGCCGGTGAGTCCGAGCTACTCCGCAAGCGAATGCGCGGCACGCCGGCCGAAGGAAACCTCCACGCCAAGACCGGCACGACCGATAGGACAATCGGTCTCGGTGGATTCGTGACCGCGAAGGACGGGGAGATCGTCGCGTTCTCGTTCATCTACAACGGCGGCGACCGCTGGAACGCCAAGGCGACGATGGATGCGATGGGAGCCACACTCGCGAACTTCGTGCGCGACTAGCTACGCGGACGTTTCCCGCAAATCCATCCCGCGCGCCCGGAGCGCCGCGATGTACGCTTCGGCCGGCATGCACTCGTCAGGCGTCCAGACTCCGCGCGGCGACACTTCGCCTCGCGCCTGCATCTGACCGGTGATCGAGAGCGAGTAGCCTGTCGTGCGCATCATGGCGCTCACGCCGATTGCCTCGTCGAAGTAATCCACAAGGTCGAACTGACGGCGGGCCGGCTTGCCGTCCTTTGTTCCGGTGACCGTCACGCGCAACGCGAGCAGGTCGTGTGAATCCGGCTTCGCGAGCCTCGGCCCGACCACGCTGACGAACACATCGCGCGGCACCACCTTGGTTCCTTTCACGTCCACCGGCTCGAGGTCGAACAAGCCGAGCTCACGGATCGTCGCCATGATCGCCGCGTGGCCCGGATAGCGGAGCGTCTTGTACTCCATCGACGGAATCTTTCCTTCGTAGCGAAATGCCATCGTGGAGAGTCCGCCCGCCGTGTGAAACGCCTCCAGGTCGCCAACAGGCTCGGGAAAGTGGATGGTCTCCAATTCCGACAGCGCTGTCACCCGCTCACGCTTGCCGTCGCGCAACACCCACGAGAGCGTCGTGTAATAGTCGATGACGCCTTCGAGTGAGTACACAATCTTGTAGTTGAGCGGCGGCTCAGGGTGCTGCGGCAGTCCACCCACGAAGATGCGCACGGCATCGACCGTATCCATCTGCGCGATGCCATGCTGCGCGAGGATGTTGACCATCCCTGGTGCCACGCCACAGTCAGGCACCACGGTGACTCCCTTCGCGACGGCAGCAGCGGCGAGCTCCTTCTGCTGGAAGACGATCTCGGTGTTGCCGCCGAGGTCGCAGAAGTGCACGCCTGCCTCGACCGCACACTGCGCGAGCTGGAAGTTGAAGTAGTACGGAATGGCACTCATCACCGCATCGCACTCGCGCATGAGTGCCAGCACGGCCTCCCGATCGCGCACGTCGAGCGGCGTGGGGATGAGGCGGGGGCCCGCGAGGGGCTTCAGGAAGGGCGGCAGGTGATCGAAGTGCAGGTCAGCGAGGCGGACCTGTGTGACTTCCGGATTCTGCAGCAGATCATAGGCGCAGGCGCAGCCTTGCAGGCCGGCACCGAGAACGAGCATTCTCATGGATCCAATCTCCGTAGCGGTCGAGCGGTGGTACAGGCGCTAAATCTAATCCTACGGGCACTTTCCGTGTGCGGAACGAACCTCGCGACAAGGATCGGGCATGAAGCCATCAGCGCAGGGCTCAGCGTCAGCGGACTGGCGCGAACACCTCATCACCGACGACGCCGGCATTGCGGCACTTCTGGAGCAAACGGAGCGAATCGCCGTGCTCGGCATCAAGACCGCCGACGCGTCGTCGCAGCCGGCGTACTATGTGCCGGCGTATGCGCAGAAGGCGGGGTTCGAGATCATTCCGGTGCCGGTCTATTACCCGGATGTCACCGAGATTCTCGGTGAGCGTGTGTATCGCGCCGTGTCGGACATCCCGGATCCCGTGGACATGGTGAATGTCTTTCGCCGACCGGCCGACATCGCGGCGCACCTCGGCGACATCCTCTCGGCAGCGCCGGCATCAGTCTGGTTTCAGCTCGGCATACGCAGTGATGCCGCTGCGGAGACACTGGCTCGCGCGGGCATCAATGTCGTACAGGACAGGTGCCTGTTGGTGGAGCTCAAGAATGCTGGGCGCTAGAGCCACTGGAAGAGCGTACCTGGTACTTCGTACCTGGTAGTGAGAGTGGCATAAGAGCCACGGGGAGCCGTGGACACTGCCATCCGCGAAACGTTCGTCCGCGGAGCTGTCTGCCGTCTGCTTGTGTCTACGGCTCCCCGGGAGCATATGCCCGGTCTTCCTACCTGGTACGATGTACCAGGTACGCTCTTCCGGCTTACCTCACGATGAGTACTCCATGCGGCAAGTCAATCTGCCACCATGACGGCCGCAGTTCCCGGAGCGCGGCCGCCAGCGACACGACCCGCCGCTCTCCAATGAGCACACGTACCTCGCGCGGCGTGCGCAGCACCTGAAACCTGCGTCCTGTCGCGGCGAGCGCTGAGCGCTGGTTCGCGTGTAGCGTCACTTCACCGTTGCGTACGTCCACCGACGGCGCCAACGACTCGAAGACCTCGATGCCGATTGGCCGAGTGGGGGTGTTCAGGCTGTCGAGGCCGATCTGCCGGTCGACGACGTCGTACCAGACGACCTCAGTCACATTACCCTGCTTCTGCGGCCGGCCCTCGGCGTCCGTGCGCGGCAGCGCAATCTGGAAGAGCGCGCGCGCTTCGTTGGGGGGACGTGCGTCGAGGGTGGAGTCCTTCCTGAAGTTCGCCGCCTCGCGGCGCCACTCCACGATCGCGCTCAGCGGTGTGACCAGCTCACTCGTGATCCGTTTACTGAGACCGAACTTGCGCGCTTCCGCAATGAGCACCATGCCGGGTGTGACGGCGCCCTTCATCGCGATGAAGCGGCCCAGAGCGGCGCGTGCGACCGGATCTCGGGGGGCAGCCGCCGACTGTTGATAGTACGCCGCTTCGGCCTCGGCCCAGCGGCCCTCGTCGAGCAGGGTGTCGGCTTGGGTGCCGGGAAGCCTCGCTCCCCACTGCGCCTCGCAGGGCGCCGCCATCAGTGTCGCGGCGAAGCAGGTGATCGCCACCTGCGTAAGCGAGCGAAGACTCATGATCGGGTTATGCGAGCGAGCATCTGGGCATCTGGATCGAAGACCACTGAGCGCGGACGAATGGTGTAGTTGCGTGGAAGCACGATGACGGTGTCGGCAACAGCCGGCACTTCCACCATGATGCGATCGGTCACGCCGGCGGCTGTCGTGACGGTGACGGGCGCAGAAAGTTGGTACGCCCCGCCCCGCGCCGTCTGCACCACATGCATCGACACTGCGCCGGTACGCTCGTCATGCATCCATGAAACATTGAGTATCGGCACGCCGGGCCGTCGCAGCCATTGGTCGAAGAACTGCTGGAGCGAACGTCCTGATGCTCGCTCGAGCTCGCGGCGCAGGTCGTCGGTGAGCACCGTGGAATGCCTGTACGTCGCGTAGTAGCTGCGCAGGCCGCCGAAGAATGCGCTGTCGCCCAGTTGTTGATGAAGCATGTACAGGATGTACCCGCCCTTCTGGTAGCTGTTCGCGTTGAGCAGGGCCAGGTAGTCGGTCTGCGCCGTATCGAGCACCGGACGCTCCGCCACGACCCTGGCACCGAGGATCTGCTGGCGGATCCTGGCCATCTCGGCGCGGTATGCATCCTCGCCATGCGCTGATCGCGTCCAGAGTGCCGCGAAGTATGTCGCGAAGCCTTCGGAGAGCCACAAGTGTCCCCACTCACGCTCCGTGACCGCATCACCGAACCACTGGTGTGCCGTCTCGTGCGCGATGATGCCGTCGCCGAGTGTGCGCG
>JALYVY010000192.1 GCA_030852985.1 Gemmatimonadota bacterium
ATGATGACGTGGTGGTCCGCCTGCGCCCCGACGATGCTGGCACGCTCGTGGACGTGCGCTCCGTCTCGCGCGTCGGCGGGAGCGACGTGGGCACCAACGCGGCGCGCATTCGTGCCTATCTCGCTCGCGTTGCTCGCACCTGACGCGCGAAGCGCGACCGTGGCAGGGCGAGTGCTCGGCGCCTGACACCGACGGTGGTCGTGGCTGCCCAGTCTGCCCATGTGTCTTGAGACGTCATGCCGAAGTAGGGGCAAGTAGCGAGACGGGTCGAGAGCACGATCCTCTTGCTGCATACGCCAAATGCCCTTCGTCGTCATGACCAGAACCGTTCCGCCCTACCCTCTGCCCGCCCCGCACACCAAATTTTCGCCCTGCCCCTCCCCCTCCCGCTTTTTTGTCCGCCGAGGATTCAATAGATGAAGAAGGCCGAAACAACCTATGACGTCTGCATCGTCGGCTCGGGTGCCGGCGGTGGCATGGCTGCCTACGCCCTCACCCAGGCCGGCGCCAAGGTCGTCATGCTCGAAGCCGGCGGTGAATGGTTCGCATCGAAAAACTCCCAGATGCTCACGCCCGCCTGGGCCTCCCCGCGCAGGGGTGCGTCCACGCGAAACCGCCCCTTCGGCGAGTTCGACGCCTGCGACGGTGGTTGGGACATCGAGGGCGAGCCCTTCACCAAAGCGCCCGGCACCCAGTTCGACTGGTGGCGTGGACGCATGCTCGGCGGACGCACGAACCACTGGGGCCGCATCTCCCTCCGCTTCGGACCCGACGATTTCAAGGGCAAGTCCAAGGATGGACTCGGCGACGACTGGCCGATCTCCTACGATGACGTCAAGCCGTGGTACGACAAGATCGATGACCTCATCGGCATCTTCGGCAGCAACGAAGGCCTCCGCAATCACCCCGACGGAAACTTCCAGCCGCCACCACGCCCGCGCTGCTACGAGCTCCTCGTCAAGAAGACCAGCGACAAGCTCGGCATCACCTGCATCCCGAGCCGCCTGTCGATCACGACGAAAGCCATCCACGGACGCCAGGCCTGCCATTACTGCGGCCAGTGCAACCGCGGTTGCTCGGTGAAGGCGAACTTCTCCAGCCCGGACGTCCTCATCGGACCCGCGCTCAAGACCGGACGTCTCACGCTGATCACGCACGCGATGGGGCGTGAAGTCACGGTCGGCAAGGACGGACTCGCGACCGGCGTCTCCTACATCGACAAGAAAACGGGCCTCGAGAAGCATGTTGCCGCCAAGGTGGTCGTGCTCGCCGCGTCCGCCTGCGAGTCGGCTCGCTTGCTGCTCAACTCGAAGTCGAGCCGCTTCCCGCAGGGCCTCGGCAACTCGACGGGCTGGGTGGGCAAGGGACTCACGGACACCACGGGCACGAACGTCTCCGGCTTCATCCCATCGATGGTCGATCACGTGCCGCACAATGAAGACGGGGTCGGCGGCATGCACGTCTACATGCCCTGGTGGATCGACAACAAGAAGCTCGACTTCCCCCGCGGGTACCACATCGAGGTCGGCGGTGGACTCGGCCAGCCCGGTTACGGCTTCATGGGAGGCATCGCGAACTACCCGGGCGGTGGTGGCTACGGCAAGTCGCTCAAGAACGACTACCGCAGGTACTACGGCGCCAACATCGGCTTCTCGGGACGCGGCGAGCAGATCCCCAACGAGAACTGCTACGTTGAGATCGACCCGACCATGGTCGACCAGTTCGGCATCCCGGTGCTTCGCTTCCACTGGAAGTGGAGTGACTACGAGTACAACCAGTCCAAGCACATGCAGGAGACCTTCCGTTCGTTGATCGCCGAGATGGGCGGTGTGGTGAACAGTCCGATGCCGACAAAGGAGCAGGGGTACGGCCTCAGCACCGGCGGCTCCATCATCCACGAGGTGGGCTGCGTCCAGATGGGCAACGACCCGAAGAACTCGGTGCTGAACTCGCACTGCCAGGCGCACGACTGCAAGAATCTCTTCGTCGCCGACGGTGGACCGTTCGTCACGCAAGCCGACAAGAACCCCACCTGGACGATTCTCGCCCTCGCCTACCGCACGTCCGACTACATCGCGCAGCAGCGCAAGGCAGGTGCCCTGTGACCGACCTCAATCGCCGCGATGCACTCCGGCTCCTCGGCATCGCCCCCCTCGCGGGCATGCTCGAGTGGAAGGCGCCGGCTGTCCAGCGCACGGCAAAGCTCGTGGCCGCACTGCACGACGAAGCCACGGTCGACGCAGCCGACTACGCGCCGAAGTTCTTCAACGCGCACGAATGGAAGACGGTGCGTGTGCTCTCGGACATCATCATCCCGCGCGACGAACGCTCCGGCAGCGCGACGGACGCCAAGGCGCCCGAGTTCATCGACTTCATGCTGATGGACAAGGAGACGTCGGAAGCGTCGAAGGTCTCGATGCGTGGCGGACTCGCCTGGCTGGACATCGAAATGCGGAGCCGCTTCGGCAAGGACTTCCTCTCCGCCTCCGACGCCGAGCGAAAGCAGGTCCTCGATGATATTGCGTACCCGAAGAAGGTGACGCCGGCATTGCGCCGAGGCTCGCAGTGGTTCGACCGCTTCCGCAATAACGTTGGCTCGGCGTTCTTCTCGAGTCAGATGGGATGGAAGGACCTCCAGTATATGGGCAACGTGTTCAATCCTGGCTGGAACGGCTGTCCGCCCGAAGCCACGAAAAAGCTTGGCGTTTCCTACGAAGAGTACGACGCCTCGCTCGCCAGGGGGCGCAAGGCGAACGGACTCTGAGGATGGAATTGCGCCGGTAGGTTGATTCGCCGCCTCCAACTGCTGCCCTGATGCCCGAGCCCGTCGTCATCGAAGCCTGCGTGGACTCCATCGACTCGGCCATCGAGGCGCAGCTCGGCGGTGCCGATCGCGTCGAACTGTGCGGCGAGTTGCTGCAGGGCGGCGTCACGGCGAGCGCGGGGCTCATCGGCGGCGTGTGCGAGCGGATCACCATTCCTGTGTTTGCGCTCGTTCGCCCGCGCGCCGGCGACTTCCTCTATGACGACGACGAGCTCGACGTCATGCTCCGCGACATCGAGATCATTCGTTCGCTGAACGTCGAGGGCATCGTCATCGGTGCCCTCACGCGCGACGGCGACATCGATATCGGCACGATGTACACGCTTATTGCCGCGGCCGGCGACATGAACGTCACCTTTCATCGCGCCTTCGACTTCGTGAAGGATCAACGCGTTGCACTTGAAGCGCTGATCGAGCTCGGCGTCGACCGTGTACTGACTTCCGGGGGTGCGGCGACTGCGCTGGAAGGAGCGACCATGGTTGCAGAGCTGGTGGAGCAGGGCGGAGCGGACATCACCATCCTCGCGGGAGGATCGATCAACGCGGCGAATGTTGCAGAGGTCGTGTTCGCGACGGGCGTGACGGAGGTGCATGTGCGCGCTGCCGCGCGCGTAAAAAGCGAGATGACGTACCAGCCATCCAACGTCAGCCTCGCACGCGCGGCAGCCCCCCGCGACTACGAGCGCATGAGCACACGCGCGGAAGAGATGCGTCGCGTGGTCAGTGCGCTTCGGCCGACACGCTAAAGTACCCACCGTGGAGCTCCAGGCACCTCCAATTCGCGCACACGTCGTCTCGCTGAACGTCGGTGGCATCCGACATGTCGAATGGCAGGGCCGTGATGTCACCACGGGAATCTGGAAGACGCCCGTCGTGGGGCGAGTCACGCTGAAAGGCGTGAACTTCACCGGCGACGACCAGGCTGATCGCACCGTTCACGGTGGCCCGGACAAGGCGGTCTATGCCTACGCGCTCGAGGACTACCACTACTGGCGCGAAGCAGAGCCGGGCATGGACGCGCAAGCCGCACTCTTCGGCGAGAACCTCACCACCGAAGGCATCGACCTCACCGCGGCCATTGTCGGCGAACGCTGGACCGTGGGCTCGACCATACTCGAAATCGCACAGCCGCGCCTGCCGTGCTATAAGCTCGGCATACGAGTCGGCGATTCCACGTTTCTCAAACGCTTCCTCACCGCGCAACGGGTTGGCGCCTACCTGCGCGTGATCGAGGAAGGCGACGTTGGCGCCGGCGACGCGATCGACGTCATCTCGCGACCGGCCCACGGCATTACGCTGCGCAATATGGTCGAGGCACTCGGCAACGCCGATCGTGCTGCCGCACTCCGCGACGTTCCCTACCTGCCTGAATTCTGGGAACAGGTCGCGGAGCGGCGGGGGTAAAGCGGATTTCCGTGTTTTGTGAAATTACAGAGAACTGCAAAAACACTTTACCGCAGAGGGCGCAAAGAGAAAGCAAAAGCCGCAGAGGGCGCAGAGAACTACGTCGACCTTACTAAAGCGTATCTCTGCGCCCTCCGCGGCTGTTTCGGTTTCTCTGCGCCCTCTGCGGTAAAAATGCTATCACGGCCGTACATCACCACGCCGACGCCCAATGAGGTCGAGCGAATCGGCGCTCACGCGACGGTAACCGCTCCGCGCGGCGATCTCCGGACCAAGCTCCAGGTACGCATCGGTGCGGGCGTCGTAAACCGGCCAATGCGGAAGCTTGCCGGCGTTGGGCGGCCCATTCGGGTCCAGCGAGGTGGCAAACGACACCCAGTAGTCGCTCATGGCATCGGCTAACGTCGAGTCGTATGGCGTGCGACCGGCCGACGCCTGCAGGGGATGTGGGATGCCGAACGTGAAGGTGATGTCTGCACTGTGGTAAGCGCCACGCTTGCGATTCACGCTATCATCGCCGACGCGCGTAAAGAGATACAGATACGCGCGGTGGTTCTGCGCCATGTTCAGCCTCGCGAACGAGCGCGCGGTCGCATAGGCGTTGTCACCTTCGCCGCCCGTTGCCCCGATGATGATCGGAACCAGGTTGGCGGTCCCCCGCAAAAGCGCAGAATCGACGGTCGTGGGAAGCACCCAGCCGTCGCGCACCATGCGCGTCGCGAACACGGAGGTGAAGCCGCCCTTGCCGTCGCTCTTGCGCGTCGCGCGCTGCAGCGAGTCCGCGGGGATGGCGCGCAGCTTCGCGGCGGCGTCACTGCCCCTGCCGTCAATGCCAAGCGTCCATGCGAATCGTGCGCCCTCAGCGGAGACGTCGTCACGCGGTCGGCCACTCCCGATCGCGTTCCCGCTCTGCATGATGCCGGCGCGGAAGAGGCCCTTCGCGAGCGGCGATGCGATCAGCGCACCCACGCTGTTGCCGCCCGCTGACTCACCGAAGATGGTGACCTTGGCCGGATCGCCGCCGAAGCGCGCGATGTTTCGCTGCACCCACCGGAGCGCCGCGACCTGATCCATGATCGCGTAGTTGCCCGACGCACCAACGGGCGATTCGGCGGCAAGGGCTGGATGTGCGAGAAAGCCGAATACCCCGAGCCGATAGTTGATCGTGACGACGACCGCACCCTTCTGCGCGAGCCTCGATCCGTTGTGGCGCTCTTCACCACCGAAGCCCGCGGTGTAGCCACCCCCGTAGATCCACACCATCACCGGCCGGTTCGCGGTGGTGCTGATGGTCTGCGTCCAGACATTCACGTAGAGACAATCCTCCGAGACGCCCGCGGCAAACGGATCGATGTCGCTATAGATCTGATCCTGGATGCAGTTCTTCCCGAGCTTCTCGGCCGAGCGTACGCCGGTCCAGCGTGCGAGCGGTCCGGGTGCGCGCCAGCGTCCGTCGCCTACCGGTGGCGCTGCGTAGGGAACACCCTTGAAGACGAATACGCCGCTCGCGGGATCGATGATGCCCGAGAGCGCGCCGGCGTCGGTGGTGACGACGGGCCGGCCCGACGGCGAAAGTACGGGCAGGACATGCGAAGATGTCGAGCACGCGGCGAGCGCGGCGAGGAGCAGGCAGGCGAGTGGTATGCGGTGTGTCGTCATCGTCCAGAAAGTTGAGGTGCAGGAACATGCACCTCCGCCGGCAGATGACAACAGCAACTGGACACCGTCAGGGCGTAGGGAACGCCGTTTATCGTGGTGAATAAACGCAATCTGGCGAATGCACGAGAGAATCAACGGGAATTGCTCCTGCCGGGCACAGGTAGTGGTGCGCTTTGTCTCGTTGCTGTCCGGCCAAATCTGGCCAGACGCGAGGCGACGGGCTGCGGACTTGCTCCATGCTTGATGCGGTCAGCCGCGCCGTAAGTCAGAACCCCATCGCCGAAGAGAAGACGAATGAGCTTCACGCACGAACACTCCTGGACGCTCACGGCCGCTCCCGCCGCCGTCTTTCGAGCGCTCACCGAACCCGCGGAGCTGACGAAGTGGTTCGCCGAGGGCGCGCAGGTGGAGTCGCGCGTCAGTGGCGTCTATCGTTTCTGGGGGCGCCATACGCTCGGCACTCCTCCACAGGACGCAGCCCGCCAGACCATCACGCGCTACGAGCCGGACACCGCGCTCGGCTTCGATTGGCCGATCAACGAGGTCGATACGAGCGTGCTGATGCTCTTGCAGCCCGTGACGAAGGGGACAAGGCTCACGCTCACCCACACTGTTTACGGCGACGTGCGACTGCCGCGTCAACGCGAGCGAATCGACGACTTCTGGCGGGTCGCCATGGGCAACCTGTCGTCTCACCTCGGTGGTGGATCCGGTGTGAAGCTGCCGGACTATTTCAGCGCGAACCCTGAACCAGGGCAACAGGAACCGTCTTAGCGACGTGGAGCCAACGCCACGCGAGACGGTGCGGTGCAGTGCCGTACGGCGGGAGACTTGACCCCGCTGGTTCTAGCGCGCTGCCATTGCCTGCGCGACACGCTGACCCAGCAAACGCGCCACCGACTTGCTGAAGCTCGCGGTCAGATGGTTGTCGTCGGTGAAAACGACGACGCCATTTCTCACCACACTGCACCGTGGTGTCGAACAGATCGCGTCGTTCATGTCGACAAAACGGATCGGCAGCCCGCGCGCCGCGTCGTTCTGCGCGCGCAAGGCAACGGGCGACAGCGAACGACTGCGTTCGTACGTGCATTCCCCCGCCATCGGCAGACTCGCCGCCCGTCGCGAGAGACACGCCGGCACGTCGAACCACGTGCGCGGCGTCCCGCGAATCACGACCACCGGAATGCCGGTCGCCACAAGACGCTCGTACGTGCGACGAAGACCCGTACGCCACATCTCTGGCGTCACCTGCCAATCGGCATCCACGCCGTCCGCGGGGATATAGTGATCCCAGCTCGATAGAATGATCGCCGACGGACGCTGCGCGATGATCCGCTGCACCATCGCCTCACGATACCGCGTGCATTCCGTGTAGTAGCGCTTCAGGCGCAGATGCATGTACGTCGGCATGTCGGCAACGGGGCAACCGCCCTTCACCATCGCGACGATCTTCCAGCCATTTGCGCGACCCGCGCGATCAAGCCCACCAAGCCAGTGCTCGGCATGCGAATCACCGAGGAGTGCGATGGTGGTGCTGGAATTGATGTCGCCGAATTCGCAGGCGCCCTTCGGTTCGTCGACCGTCGTTGCCCAGCAGTCGTGCGTCATGTGATCCTCACGCGCCGCCGCGAACGCACGCTGATCCGGGCGCGCCACATCACGCTCGGCCACCCGCAACGCACCCTGCGCGACGAGCGCGACGACCGCACTGGCGCCCAGTGACGCGAGCGGAAGCCAGTGCGTGGGGATGCGGAGACGTCCGTCGCGCGCGGGGCGCTCGATCGCGTGATAGGTGACCCACGCGAGCACGAGCGCAGCGGCGGACCACGCGAGCTTGCCGGCAACGCCAAGGCGCGGATCGAGCGTGCCACCCACGCCGACCAGCGGCCAATGCCACAGGTACCACGCGTATGACATCCGGCCTAGCCACTGAAGCCACCGCGCGGAAAGGGCGCGAGTCACGATGCCTTCCGGCGCGCGCGCACCACCGACGAGCAGTGCGACGGCACCGAGTGCCGGAGCAAGAGCGGCGATGCCCGGGTACGGCGTCGCACGATCGTAGGCGACGACGCCACATCCGATCGCAACGAGACCGGCGAACTGAAGACCCGTCCCCGCCGCGGCGCCGAGTGTCTCGTCATCGCCGAGCAGGATGGCGACGAGAGCGCCAAGCGCAAATTCCCAGATGCGCGTTGATAGACTGAAGAATGCGACGGGCTGCGAATTCTCGGTGAGTGCGATCGCTGTGGCCAGCGAGACAAGCGCCGCCAGCGCGATGCCGCTGATGAGCCATTTCCGCTCGGCACGAACGCCACCGACGTAGTCGTCGCGTGTGCGGGCGCGGACCAACCACAGCACGACGATGATCAGCAGCGGCCAGACGAGATAGAACTGCTCTTCGACCGCGAGCGACCACGTGTGCAGCAGCGGATTCTCGCCGGCGGAGAAGTAGTCGACGGTATTGCGCACGAATTCGGCGTTGCCGCTGTAGAAAGCGATGGATCGTGCGCTCGCGAAGATCGGGGCGCGGTCGATCGGCGCGTAGAGCCCCATCACGGCGGCGAGCGTGGCGAGCAACACGACGAGAAAGGCAGGCGCGAGACGGAGTGCGCGCTGGCCGTAGAAGCGTGCGATGTCGATGCGGCCGTCGTTCTCGTGCTCGCGGAGCAGAACGCCGGTGATGAAGAAGCCCGAGATGACGAAGAAGACGTCGACGCCGATGAAGCCGCCCGCGGCCCAGCTCACGCCAGCATGGAAGAGCACCACGAGGAGAATCATGACTCCACGCAGGCCTTCAATATCGGGGCGGAAACGCGGGCGGGTGGGCATCAGGGGCCTACGGGAGCGCGGAGCGGGAAGTTACGCGTGCCACTGGCGGCCACGAGAATGGCGTCGGAACGTTTCGTGATCGCTCCGGGAGAGCGGGAGATTGTACGCCAAGCCGGGTCCGATGTCCAAGTCCGAAATCCGTGCTTTCCGTGTTTTCCGCCAACTGTCGTCGCGGTTCCGCCGTTGCGAAGCCCAGAAC
>JALYVY010000193.1 GCA_030852985.1 Gemmatimonadota bacterium
CCATACTCGATGCCGTTGTGAAGCATCTTCACGAAGTGGCCGGCGCCTGATGCACCGACGTAGAGATAGCCCTGCTCGGCTGAGCCTTGGCGGCCTTCGCGCGCTGGCGTCCTGGGAATGTCGCCTGGCCCGGGGGCGAGCGCCGCAAAAATGGGATCGAGACGTTCAGCTGTCTTTTGGCTCCCGCCGATCATCAGGTAATAGCCGCGCTCCAGACCCCAAACGCCTCCGCTCGTGCCAACGTCGAGATAGTCAATCCCGAGCGAAGTCAGCATGGTACTTCTGCGAACGTCGTCTTTATAGAACGAGTTGCCGCCATCTATCATCGCATCACCGGGCTGCAACAACTGCGAAAGCGCATTGACGGTGTCCTCCGTCGGTTTGCCGGATGGAACCATGATCCAGACCGCGCGCGGAGCGGAGAGTGTGTGCACGAATTCCTCGAGTGAGCGCGCGCCCGTCGCGCCGTCTTTCACCAGCGTATCGACTTCCCCTGTGTGAAGATCGTACACCACACACTCGTGGCCGCTCGTCATCAGTCGGCGGCACATATTCCCGCCCATGCGACCGAGACCAACCATCCCAATTTGCATGACTGATCCTTTGCTGTTCCGTTGTTGCCGACCGCTATTTCATCTGCATTGCGTCTTGCCCTGCCCGCATCGAGAGATCACCGAACCACGCGGCGATAGCGACGCCGCCGGCGAGCAGCGCGATCGTGAGAAGCGCCACCACAGCTTTCCGTGCGACTGAGACGTCGCCAATTGGCGCCATCTTGTCCGGGCCGGTTGCGTCGGCGCCGCTCGATTTACTTGCACCCATTGCATCGGCGCCATCTACCATTGTTTTCATCGCAGGCTCCAAAGGCGCCACCTTGGCACCTCCTTTACCGAGCACCCGTTCAGTTCCCATTCCGTGTTTCAGGTGACTTTTGACCAGCCACCAATTGACCGGATACGCGAGGACAGCGCCGACGAGTGTGGCCAGCGACATGATCCCCCAGAAACGTGCACCAGTCGGTTCCATTGCCTGCATGTCGCGAGTCATCAGGATAACCATGATGGGAAACATTCCCGCCATCACCGCATTCATGGAAACCCACTCAGGAAAAGAGGTCTTCTTCACCGCCTCCCAGTAACTGCCACCAAGCATGATTTTCATGAAAAGAGCCTGGAAAATCATCAGCCCGAAGGCAAAGCCTGCCACGTACTCGACTACCAAATCGATGCCCATGGGCAGCCCGAGCAAACTGGTGATGGTGGCTGCGACAATGATTCCCGTCGCGTCGCCAGCGAGGCAATGGATGGTCGAGCCGACCGATTGCTTCCACAACGGCACGATGAAAGTCTCGTGCGTTGTCTTCGCGGGCTCGCGACAGGAGAGCCAGTAGACGACAAACGCGACAGGGCCGGAGTAAAGCGTGACAAAGATCCATCCCCACTTCATGATTTTCGTCGCCGGCGACCGCGTCAACAGGTCATACGCGACGTAAGCTGTGGAAAGGAACGTCAGCGCAAACCATACCCACAGAAGACTGTCGAGTGAAGTGCTAGTGTGCATTGTCTGGCTCATTGGGAAAGTCGCGTGGGTGATGGGTCCGGCACCGAGGGGCGCATCACGTGTTCCTTGTGCACTGACGCGGAGTCAGAGGCTCGAACGCGGGACAAGCGAGAACTCCATCGGAGAGCGTCGGGTCATTCATGCCGTCGCTGCTGCATGGAGCAGGAAGCCTGCCCGACCTGCCGACTCCGCGCACTGCCCTCATCGCTTCCTCAGGAAGGCTTCAGCAAGCCGGCCGATCTTGCGCCATCGAGCCTACCGGACGCCGTCGTTCTCACTCGAGGGACTGCTGCGCGGGCCGATGAAGAAGAAGTAATATCATCCGGCCCAGGATGCTCGCTTGGGTTGTCTGCCAGGAAAGTGGTGTCTCGAACATTCTCTTACACGGACCGCGATGCTAATCAAAGCCCAGACGTTGAAAGGTTATACGTTGCACAGCCGCGACGGCGAAATCGGCAAGGTCAAGGAATTCTACTTCGATGACCGCTACTGGACGGTTCGCTATCTGGTCGCCGACACGGGAAACTGGCTTACGGGGAGGGAGGTGCTGATTTCCCCGTATGCTCTTGCCGCCGTGAAGAATGACGAGCAATACATCAACGTCGATTTGACAAGGAAGCAGATTGAGGACAGTCCATCCCCGGATACTGACAAGCCCGTCTCGCGACAATTCGAGGAGAACTACTACGGGTATTATGGATGGCCGATGTATTGGGGCGGCGCATACATGTGGGGGGCCTATCCCTACATTGCGCGTGATCGTGAACTGTGGAAGGCTGCCAGCCAGGACGACGAAACGTGGGATTCCCGTTTGCGCAGCACGCACGATGTGAGTGGACACAACATTCAGGCCACCGATGGCGAGATCGGTCACGTCGACGATTTCATCATCGATGACGAAACGTGGGCAATTCGCTATCTGGTCATCGATACAAAGAACTGGTGGCCAGGAAGAAAGGTGCTGGTGGCGCCGCTGTGGATCAAGCGTGTGAGTTGGGCCGAGTCGAAGGTATTCGTGAATCTTTCCCGCGAGGCCATCAAGCAGTCGCCGGAATACATGGGGGACTCGCTCCTCACTCGGGACTATGAGGCTGCGCTGCATCATCATTACGATCGCGAGGGATACTGGGCGAGGTTGGGCGAAGTAAAGAATTGAAGTGCCAGGAGCGCTCCCGCTAACGACGGACTGGGTCCCTGTCGATGGGGATGCGGGGAGCGCTCACCCGCTGGTGAGTTCTCTGGTGGTGAGCTGCTTGCGGTCCATGACCCCGTCGTGAGCGCCACGCTGATCAGCGTGGCGCCGATACGGTGAGCGCGCTGAGGATGCCCACGAAATCGTCAGCGTGCAGACTTGCGCCACCGACGAGTGCGCCGTCCACCTCCGGCAGCGAGAGGATCTCGCGCGCATTGGCGGAGTTGACCGATCCTCCGTAGAGGATGCGGACGGATCGGCTGCGGCCGCCGAGTGTCGCCGCGAGCTCCTGCCGGATATGCGCATGCATCTCCACGATTTCACCTGGCATCGGTGTCCGTCCGCTACCGATCGCCCAGAGCGGCTCATAGGCGATCGCCACGGCGACGATGTCTCGGGGCACGCTCCCGGCGATCTGCGCGCCGACCGCGGACAACGCCTCGCCCTCCGTGCGTTGCTGGTCCGTCTCGCCGACGGCGATGATGGCCAGCAGCCCCGCGCGCCGCGCGGCGGTTGCCTTCGCTGCCACCATGGCGTCGGTCTCACCGTGATGCTGTCGGCGTTCGGAATGGCCGACGATGACGGCGGAGGCGCCCGCATCGCCCAGCATCTCCGCGCTGACATCGCCCGTGAACGGGCCGGCGATGTCCCAATGGCAGTCCTGCCCTCCGACGTCGATGCGGCCGGCCGCTGTTTGTGCGGCGCGCGCGAGCAGCGTCGCCGGTGGGCAGATCAACACGTCGGCCTGCGGCGCCGTCGCGTTCACAAAGGCGGCAATGCGCTCGATCTCGCACAGCTGTTGCGCCAAGCCGTGCATCTTCCAGTTGCCAGCGATTAACGGCCGCATGTTCCTCGTTGTCGGAGTTTCCACGGCCAACGGGCGCGAGCGCGCTTACTCAAGACATCGTCCCCGGTCTTCGCTCGGGACTTCAGTTACCACGCGGACTGTCGCCCTGGATGTGCACGTCGTCGGGCTCGGTCCCCTGCGGTAGGTGGGCAGTCCGCTGCGTGAGTCCGTGCAATAGTGCGATGGCTTCCCACGCGGCCAGCTCTGCTTCGCCCGGCAGCATGCCTTGTGCGATGTACGTGTCGCGGATCGTCTCCGCCTGCTCACGATATTTCCCCGTCAGCGGCTCCTCGACGTCGCGTACCCACACACCCGCCTCCCAGGCGCGTTCCGCCTCGCGCCCACCATGCCGGTCGGGGTTGCGCGTCTCGGCCACCTGCCGGTGCCCGTCCGGAATCGGACCGCCCAATTGCTCCCCCGGTGTTTCCCGATGGAGACGCCCTTCGCCGGGGTGCGTTCGCGCCTCCTCGTAGCGGCGGGCCTTCGTCGCCAGTTCGGAGAGGAATGATTCCATCTCTTCGGCGCCCAGTGCATCGACAAGGCCGGGCACCAGACCTTTCAGCAGGACCAGTCGCTCGCCTGGCCGCAACGCAGCCACGTCGTGGAGGACGGCCCGGATTCGTTCATGGTCGAGCCATTGGTAAAACGGGCTGGTCGGAAATTCCATCGACCGGTCAGGCGCAACAGGAGTGCTTCTTCATCCCGTGATGCCTGGTGGCCGCCAGCGCGTCTTCCGTCTTGCTCATGGCGTCCGAGTCGCCGTGGGCCACGACGACGAACTTGCCGTCCTGGACGTGCCGCTCGTATTCGAGGATGCTTTCCTTCGGCATACCGATGCTGTACAATCCCGCACCGAGCGCTCCGAGACCCCCGACCACCACCGCACCCTCGAGCGCGCCGACGATCCATCCGACGATCGGACCGGCCGCGAGGAGTGGACCAATACCGGGGATGAGAAAGAACGCCGACCCGAACATGAGCGACCACAACGCGCCCCAGAAGGCGCCGTGCTTGCCCCACGCTTTCATCCGATCTTCAGCGGTGTAGAATCCGACCACCGCGTCCTCTGTTTCCTGGCCTTTGCTCACGATGGAGAGCTGTCGCATGTCGACGCCATCGCGATGGAGCGCACGCACCGCCTCCTCGGCCTCCTGATGCGTATCGTACAGTGTGACGATCGCGCTCTTGGTCGTCGCTGTCGACGTGTCTGGCGCGTCCAGGGTGGATGCGGCGTGTTCGGCGTGTGCTTGCATCATGCACCTCGAAGTTGGTAGTCAGCTTAGGTCAGCTATGTCGTTGCGGCGGCGAGAAGGCGCCGGTCGTGGGCGACATCCCTCCCCGTGACAGTGCGCGCCGCGTTCGCTCGATCATTGGTATGGCGACAAGATGACGCAGGTCGCTGAGGCTCCGCTGAACGGCACCTGAGCGGTTCGTTCCTCGCGGGCGCGCGCGCACGCGAATTCGCCTACCGGGTAAGAGGAATGCGTCGCACCACCGGGCGACCGCGTGGAGCAGTGATGCACGACGGAGGCTGAAGGTTTCATGCGATACTCAGGCCCGACTCAGCTTGGGGGCGTATACTGCGTGCACGGCTCCCGTACGGATCCTAGAGACATCAATGCGCGAGGCGTCGCCAATATCGGCGACGCAATATCCAGGAGGATGCAATGGAGAAGACGACCATAACCATCGACGGCATGAGTTGCGGCGGCTGCGTAAGCAACGTCCAAAAAGCGCTCCGAGCCGTTCCCGGCGCGCACGTCGATGCGGTGAGCGTGGGGTCCGCTACGGTCAGCTACGACGCGCACCTTGCAAGTCCCGCAGTGCTGGCTCAGGCGATCCGCGACGCAGGCTATGAACCTCACGACGGCCAGATACCGATGACGGCCGGCGCGAAGCGCACGTCCGGGGGCTGCTGCGGCTGACCATTCGCGTGGCCGTCTCGTCGGCTGCCGCGCGCTCCCCGCTGACGGAGAAGGATCGTGAAGACTCCTGAACGACTCATCGCGACCTCCGTCCTCGTGATCGGCGCGGGAGGATCGGGCCTGCGCGCCGCGATCGAACTCGCTGAGCGTGGCGTCGACGTGCTCGTCGTGAGCAAGCGGCCCAAGGAGGACGCGCACACGTCCCTCGCCGCGGGCGGCATCAACGCGGCGCTCGCGACTGTCGATCCCGAAGACAGCTGGCAGCAGCACGCCGCCGACACGATTCAGGAGAGCTACCTGCTCGCCAACCCGCGTACGGTGGAGATCGTCACCGCGGGCGCGGCGCGCGGCATCGAGGACCTCGTCCGCTACGGGATGCACTTCGCGCGCGAGTCGGACGGACGGATCTCGCAGCGCTTCTTCGGCGCGCACACCTTCCGCCGCACGGCGTTCGCCGGCGACTACACGGGCCTCGAGATCCAGCGGACGCTGCTCCACCGCGCCGCGCAGCTCCAGATCCCGGTCCTCGACACCGCGTACGTCTCGAAGCTGCTCGTCCGCGACAACGCTGTTTTCGGAGCGTACGGCTTCAACCTGGAGGACGGCACCCGCTACGTCATTCACGCGGACGCGGTCGTCCTCGCGACCGGCGGACACACCCGCATCTGGCGCCACACTTCGTCGCGGCGCGACGAGAATACCGGCGACTCGTTCCGCCTCGCCGTGGAGGCCGGTGGCCGCCTCCGCGACCCCGACCTCGTGCAGTTTCATCCGTCCGGGCTCGTCGAGCCCGAGGACGCAGCGGGCACGCTCGTCTCCGAGGCGGCGCGCGGAGAGGGTGGCATCCTTCGCAACGGACTCGGTGAGCGGTTCATGGAGCGCTACGATCCGGAACGGATGGAACTGTCGACGCGCGACCGGGTCGCGCTGGCCAGCTACACCGAGATCAAGGCGGGGCGCGGCACCCCGCACGGCGGCGTCTGGCTCGACGTCTCGCACCTGCCGCGGGAGACCATCATGGAGCGCCTGCCCCGGGTCTACCAAACGCTAATGGATCTGCAACTCCTCGACATCACCACGACGCCGATCGAGGTCGCGCCGACCGCGCACTACTCGATGGGCGGCGTCTGGGTGCGCCCGGAGGACCACGCCACGGATGTGGAGGGCCTTTTCGCCGTCGGTGAAGCATCGAGCGGCCTGCATGGAGCCAACCGCCTCGGCGGCAACTCCCTCATTGAACTGCTCGTGTTCGGCCGCATCGTTGGCGAAGCCGCGGCGGCGTACTCGGCGCGACTTCCGGCGCAGCAACGGTCCGCGAGCGCGTTGACTGAGGCGCGCGCCGAGGTCGACGACATGCTCGCCGCTGACGGCCGGGAGAATGTTCGCTGGTTGCAGCGCGCGATCCGCGACGTCATGACCGAACGTGCCGGCGTCGTGCGGAGCGAGGAAGGCCTGCTCGCGGGCCTGGCCGAGCTGGAAGCGATCGAAGCGCGGATCCCGCACGTGGGCGTGCACCCCGACCTCGCTGGGTTCCACGATCTCGCGCACGCCTTTGACCTGAAGGCGTCTGCGCTGGCGGCGCGTGCGACGCTCGAGGCCGCCCTCGAACGTCGGGAAACGCGCGGATGCCATAACCGCTCCGACTATCCTGCGATCGACGAGTCACTCCAGGTCAACCTCGTCTGGACTGGCCCCGGCCGCATCGAGCGCGAGGCGATCCCACCGATCCCGCACGAGATCGCCGCATTGATGCGCCACGTCTCCAGTGCTGGCAAACTGGTCGAATAGCTGAGCTGCGTGTTGCGTCTATTGGAGGATCGATATGAGTGATCGGAACGCTGCCGAACAATGGGGAGCCATCGAGTGGAACAAGACATACCGGTGATCCTGGCGATGAATGTCGGTTCGTCAAGCATCAGGTTCTCGGCCTATCGGACGGGGCCTACACCGACACGACAATGGCACGGCAAGATAGACCGCGTTGGCACGGTTGGCACCACCCTGACGTTTGATGATCCCGTTCGGAACCAACGAGAAGATGCGCGTGGCATTGGCGATCTCGATCATGGTGCCGCCGCCGACTTCCTGATCGATTGGCTCGAACAGCGAATCGGTTTCGGTGCAATCAGCGCGGTGGGACATCGCCTGGTGACCGGTGGCGCCAACTACAGCGAGCCGCAGCGCGTCACGCCTCAGCTACTGGACGCATTGCGCGGGATCAGCGCCTACGCGCCGGAGCACCTCCCGTTCGAGATTGCGCTGATCGATTTGATCGGCGCACGAGCACCGGTCCTGCCGCAAGTGGTCTGCTTCGACACGACCTTTCATCGCGATATGCCGCGAGTCGCCAGGATTGTGCCGATCCCCCGTCGGTTCAGTACCACCGGCGTGGAGCGCTACGGCTTTCACGGGCTGTCGTACTCGTTCCTCATGGAGGAATTGACGCGTCTGGTCGGCGCCCAGGTGGCACAAGGCCGTGTGATTATGGCGCATCTGGGGAATGGATCGAGCCTGGCCGCGGTCCGTGGCGGCACGAGCATCGACACCAGCATGGGCTTCACGCCGGCCGGGGGCGTGCCCATGAGCACGCGGTCTGGTGACCTGGATCCTGGGCTGTTCTTGTACCTGGCTCGGACAGAACACATGACCGCCGAACAGTTTGATCACATGGTGAACCACGAGTCAGGACTCCTCGGCGTGTCGGAAACGAGTGCCGACTTGCGAGATCTCCTGGCTCGCGAAGGCGACGATGTTCGCGCCGCGGAAGCGATTGCGCTGTACTGCTACCAGGTCAAGAAGTGGATCGGTTCGTATGCCGCCGCACTCGGTGGACTCGACACGCTCGTGTTCGCCGGAGGTGTCGGCGAGAATGCGCCGGTCATTCGCGCGCGGATCTGCGAGGGACTCGAGTTCCTCGGTCTCGCATTGGACGACGACAGGAACGAACGGGGCGAGCCCGTGATATCCAGCGTGGCGAGCCGGGTCGACGTCCGAGTAATCCCGACTGACGAAGAGCTGATGATCGCGAAAAGCGTGACCCAGGTCCTCGCGTAAGTCCCAACGAAACATCAATAGCGAGGCGCACACGCATGAGCTCAACACTTTCCCCAGACTTGCTCCAGAGAATGCACGCCTATTGGCGCGCCGCGAACTATCTGTCCGTTGGCCAAATCTTTCTCTACGACAACCCACTGCTGAAGCGGCCGCTGATACTCGCGGATATCAAGCACATGCTGCTGGGACACTGGGGCACGACCCCCGGGCAGAACTTTATTTACGTGCACCTGAACCGGGTGATCAAGAAATACGACCTCGACATGATTTACGTCTCGGGGCCGGGGCACGGCGGACCGGCCGTCGTGGGCAACACCTACCT
>JALYVY010000194.1 GCA_030852985.1 Gemmatimonadota bacterium
AACCGCGCCCGCGGGAGGTCGCTCCGCGCCGGCGCGCGGCAGTGGCGGGGGACGGCCCTCGCGTCCGGCAAGTGGAAGTGGAAGGGGTGGTGCAAGTGGAAGCCCAGGCGGACGGGCTGGCGGCGGCAGGCCCGGCGGCTCGGCAACGGGCGGCGGCCCTTACCGGTAGTTCAACATTCACGTGTCGCAATCATGGAAGTAGTCGATCGGCTGAAGGATCAACGCGTACTGACCGTCGACGATTCCAGGGCGATTCGTGCCTTCCTCCAGGAAATGCTGGAGCCGCACGTCACCTCGGTCGTCGTCGCGGCGGATGGCGCCGAGACGCGCGCTCGGTTCGGTGCAGGCGGTGCGTTCGACCTGGTTCTCCTCGATCTTCTGCTGCCAGATGTCGACGGGATGGACCTCCTGCGGGAGCTCCGGGCGCTCGATCCGAATTGCGCCATCGTGCTGATCACGGGCGCGGGCGGCGTAAATTCGGCGACGGCCGCCGTCCTCGAAGGCGCGGACGGGTACATCGAGAAGCAACACCTCGCCACGGCCGGTGAGAATGCGCAATTCTTTTATGCGCTTGCCCAGGCGGTGGAGCATCGCGCTGGCCTCGTGGCGTCCCGTCGGCTGGAATCCATGAAGGCGGACTTCTACTCGATGGTCACGCACGACCTCCGGAATCCAGCCGGCAACGTGCTCGTTGCGCTGAAGATGCTCCTCGCCGGCAAGGCGGGGCCATTGGAGCCGAAGCAGACGAAACTCGCGGAGCTGGCCTTCCGCTCCGCGGAGAAGTTCGTCGGCTTGATCAACGACTACCTCGACTACGCCAAGATGGACGCCGGCTACCTGCGACTTGACGTGGCGGACGACGACCTGGCCGCTGTCGTCCGCAGTTCGGTGGAGCAGGGGCGCACGCAGGCAGACGTGAAGGAGCAGACGATTACGCTCGAATCACCAGACTCGATTCCCGCCGTGATCGACGCGCGCAAGATTGAGCAGGTGCTCGACAACCTGATTTCGAACGCGATCAAGTACACGCCGGATGGAGGGAAGATCAGCATCACCGTCCGGATAGTCGGGGAACATGCCGAGGTGAGTGTTGCGGACACCGGCAGCGGGATCCCATCAGACCAACTGGGACAACTCTTCTCGAAGTATCACCGCGTTCCGGGACGAAGCACGGCGGACATCCAGGGCACGGGCCTCGGCCTGCTGATCATCAAGGAGATCATGACGGCGCACGGGGGCACCGTGTCCGCGGATTCGGAGGGCGTGCCTGGGAAAGGAAGCACATTCACGTTGGATCTCCCACTCAGGCCCCTGGACGGACCGGGCGCCGGGGCCTGAGTGCCTGACGCGCTTCTCTTCACCATCGACGCAACGCGCTACGCGATACCACTGCGCGACGTGGCGGAAATCGTGTCGGCGGTGAAGGTGCAGGTACTGCCAGATGCCCCAGCCATCGTGGAAGGCGTCGTGAACGTACGGGGCACGATCGTGCCGGTGCTCTCGCTGCGCGCGCGCTTGGGACATCCTCCGCGCAGCCCCGACGTGACCGAGTTCTTCATTCTCGTGAACGCCCGCTCACGGCGTGTCATCGTGCGGAGCGACACATCGCCCGAAATCGTCAACCTGCCCGACATTCAGCCGGGCGGCGAGGAAGAGGTCGATCGAGCGCTTGCCGGTGTGCTTCCCCTGCTGAACGGCATCGCGATGTTCCAGGACATCGACCGCTTCATGGCGTCGGACGACGAGCTCTCGCTCAATGCGGCGCTCGCGGCGGGCGCGCAGGCCTGATGCTCGACATCGCACCGTTTGCCGATGCGGAAGAAGTGCGGTGGAGCAAGCCCGCATACGCCAAGATCGCCGCCGTAGTTGGCACGCGGGCTGGCCTCACCTTTCCGGAAAACCGGCGGGAGATCACGGAGGCGGCGTTGTGTCGCGCCATGGCGCACACGGGGGAAGCGAACCCCGATCGCTTCGCGCAGCGTGTCGAACGCGAGCCAGACACGTATGCCTCCGCCCTCACCGAGCTGACGGTAGGTGAAACGTATTTCTTCCGCGACCCCGCACAGTGGGAGCTCATTCGGGCGCACGTCGTACCGGAGCTCTTGCGTGCGCATCCGGATGGACGCGGCATTCGCGCGTGGAGCGCAGGATGTGCGAGCGGCGAGGAGGCGTACACGCTCGGCATCGTGCTGCGCGAGGCGGGTTGCGTCGAACCCTCGATCACCGGCACCGACCTCTGCGAGCACCGGTTGGCGCGTGCCTCGCGAGCCGTCTACACCAAGTGGTCCATGCGCGGCGTGGAAGAGCCCGCGCGGCGGCGCCATTTCACGTCCATCGGACAGTACTTCCATCTCTTGCCCGAGTTCCGGGACGTAGCATTCCGGCCGCTCAACCTCGCGTCCGCCGCCTACGGGTCCGCTGGGCAGGAACTGTCGGAGCTCGACCTCATCCTGTGTCGCAACGTGCTCATCTACATCGAGCCGGAGGTCACCACGGCAATCTTTGCGCGCCTCGTGTCCACACTGCGTCCGGGCGGCTGGCTCATGGTGGCCGCATCTGACCCACAGCCGGAATCGGCACTCCCGCTCGACGTCTTGCTGACGGAAGCAGGTCTTCTCTACCGGAAGCGCGATGCCGAGGCGCCGGCGGTCGAGGCACCGCAGCCGAACTTGGAATCGACGCCAGGGTGGCGTCCGCCTTCAAGCGTGCCCGCTCGCGCCACGGTACCGTCCGAGCCACCGCACACGCGAACACCGGTCCGGGCACCCGCCCCCGCCGTAGCCGACGCGCGCGCAGCCTACCTGCGCTCGGACTATGTCGCCGCAATCGAGCGCGCCAATCACGAGATCGCATCTGGCAACGACACGGTAGGCACGTGGGTAATGCTCACGCGGTCGTACGCAAACATGGGCCGGCTCGGGGACGCGGCTGCGGCATGCACGCGCGCCATCGACAGGCATCCGGCCACCGCGGAGCTCTACATCCTCGAAAGCACACTGGCTGCGCAGCGGAACCACTATGCCGCGGCCGCAGACTCCGCGCGGCGTGCGCTGTACGTCGACCGCTCCCTCGCCGCCGCGCACGTCGCCCTGGGAACGGCGCTCCTTCGCGGCAACGATCCAGCGGCCGCCGATAGGGCCTTCCGCGCGGCGGAGCGCTTGCTTGCGGGCGCCGCACCCTCCGCCGTGGTGCAGGCCACCGACAGCATCTCCGCGGGTGCGCTGTTGGCTACGGTCCGCGCCCACAGGGCACTGCTTGCCGAGGGAGGCCTGCGTGCTGGCTGAATCCGAGGATGTCATGGAGCGCCGGACGCGGGAGCTCGCGCGTCCCATGCAGACCTTCACGCGCTCTGGGGGGCGCCTGGTGCTGCAGTTCATGCTCGGCGGCGAGCGGCTCGCGATCGAGGCGCGCTGGCTGCTGGGCGTCACGAAGGTGACCATGCTCGCCAGCCTGCCAGGCGCAGAACCTCCCGTCCGCGGCATAACGACCTGGCGCGGCGAGTTGCTGACCGTGCTCGACATCCGGCCCAACCTCGGCATCTCCACGGCGGTGCTGAGCGATCTCACGCGCATCCTGGTCATCGGCGAGCGGCGCGCAAGATTCGGCCTCCTCGTCGATTCGGTCAGCGATGTCGCGGACCTCGTCGCCGATGACCTGCTACCGGTTCCCGCCGCATCACTCGCACGCGACTACCTGATCGGTGTGACCGCCGACGCGGGCCTCGTCCTCGACGGCCATCGGCTCCTGCAACTCTTCGACTGAGGATTACCCACGTGGGCGGTTCCATCATCCGGAAAATCGTGACTGGCTTCGGCATCGTGCTCGCCCTGGCGATGGTTGTGGGCGCGGTCGGCCTGTTCGCACTACGTGGCGCGCGCAGCTCCAATACCGAGGTTGCGTCGCAGGTGCTCGTGGACGACGTCCTCGCCCGAGACGTGAAGGAACACTTCCTTCGCGCCGACCAGGCATACCTTCGCGCGCTCATCGAACCCTCGAACATCAAGTGGCGCGCGGCGCGTGACACCGAGCTTCGCCAGGCCGCCGACAAGGTCGGCATCCTCCACGATTCCGTGGACGAGGAGGTGTCGCGAAAAGGATGGGATGTGATCGGGACCGACTTGCGGACGTGGGACGGCGCGTCCGCGCGCTCACTCGCGGCGGCCACGGCCGGTAAGCGCGATGAGGCCATGGCGGTACGAAATGCCGAAGTCCTGCCGCTGAGTGGGAAGATCGAAGTGGACGTGACGGCACTCGTCGAGACCGAGGTGAAGCAGACGCGCGCACTCATCGATGGATCGCAGGCGAATATAGGACGCGCGATCAGCTATCTCGACGTCGCCGCTATCGGGACGCTGCTGGCTGGCATCTTCTTTTCCTGGCTCGTGACGCGCTCCATCACGCGCCCGCTGCGCGAAACCACCGGCGTCCTTGCTTCGAGCTCCGCCGAGATTCTCGCCGCCACCTCGGAGCAGGCAACCGGAGCGAACGAATCAATGGCGGCCGTCGCACAGACCGCCGCAACCGTCGACCAGGTCGCACAGACCACCGAGCAGGCCGCGCAACGGGCACGGACCGTGGCCGAAGGGGCACAGCGGGCGAGCGAAATTGGTCGCAGTGGAAGGGCGGCCGTCGACAACTCCATCGCGGTGATGGGTCGAGTCGTGGAGCAGGTCGAGTCCATGCGGTCGGGCATCCGCGCCCTCGGCGAGCAGGCGGAGCTCATCCGCGGTATCACCAGCACCGTCGACGAGATCGCCGAACGTTCCAATTTGCTCGCGCTGAATGCGGCAATCGAGGCGGCGCGCGCTGGTGAGGAAGGACGCGGCTTCGCGGTGGTCGCGGGCGAGATTCGCAGTCTCGCGGAGCAGTCGAAGCGCGCCACGGTCGAGGTGCGCAACATAGTCGGCGACATTCAGCGTGCCGCGGCCTCGGCGGCGTTGGTGGCGGATGAAGGCAGCCGGCAGGCCAGCGAGAGCCAGCGGGCGGTTACCGAAGCCGGTGAGACGATCCGCCTGCTCGGCGAGACGATGGGTGAGGCATCACAGGCCGCGGCGCAGATTGCGGCATCGGCGGGACAGCAGGCAACCGGCATGGCGCAGATCCGCCAGGCCATGCGCAACATTCGTGAGGTTACCCAACAAAACCTCATCGCGACGCAGCAGACGGAGCGCGCCGCCAAGGACCTCACGCAGGTGGGAAGTACGCTGGTGGAGCTTGTGGGCGGACGCCCCCTGCGGGAAGGATGAGCAAGCCGGCACTCAGTGCGCGGTTGCTGGACGCGTTCCTCGCGGACCTCGAGGAGCAACTCGACAACTTGAACCGCGCATTGCTGTCGCTGGAGCTCAACCCAGCCAATCCGGAAGCGCTGAAGACGGTATTCCGGGTGATGCATACGCTGAAAGGCGCGGCTCACGCTACCGACCAGCCGGTGGTAGAGCGCGCGTGCCATCATCTCGAGGCGATGCTCTCGACAGTGCGCGATGGCGACACCTCGCTTGGGCCCGCGCAGTTCGCGTTGATGTTCGCTGCGGCAGACGCCCTCGCCGATACGGCCAAACGACTTGCCACGGGCAATGTCATTGACGAGTCGAGCCCGATCGCACTCTTGCTGTCGGAGCTCGAGATAGGCCTGGCCCAATCGCCGCCCGCCGATACGTCCCCGGCGTTGCCCGTCATCGTCGCGGCGACGCCTGAGGTGACCGAACCCGCTGCGCCAACGCCCGCTTCCGTGCCGCCCCCCACTCAATCGACCTCCAGCGGTTCGCCGGAATCGGCGGTTCGCGTGTCGGCCGAGAAGCTGGATGTCCTGCTGTCGCAGGTGGGGCAGTTGCTGGCGGCGCGCGCGCGCATCGCGGAGCACGCTGCAGCGACGGCCGCGCTGGATGATGCTGTCTCCAAGGCGCACGCGGGCATTCGTCGCTTGCTGAGTGACCACAGCGCAGCGCTCTCCGTCGATGCCGTTCGCGCGGTGCGCGACGTCGAGCTACTCCTCCGCCGAGCGGTGGCTCAGGCAACCAACGTCGTGACTAATGCCCTGGAGGATGGTCGCGCGCTTGCCGAGGCTGGAGAAACGCTCGCTGATAGTGTGCGACGCGCGCGCATGCTGCCATTCGGCAGCGCATGTGAATCCCTGCACCGACTGGTTCGGGATGTTTCGACGGCGACCGGTAAGCCCGCCCGACTCACTATTGCCGGCGCAGACATCGAGGCGGATCGCCCCGTGCTCGACGCGCTCAAGGATTCGCTGCTCCACCTCGTCCGCAATGCCATCGACCACGGCGTCGATGGCGTGGCGGATCGCGCGCAGGCCCTCAAGCCAGAAGTGGCAACCATCAGCATCAGGGCGGCGCTACATGGGGAACGGCTCACCGTCACCGTGGCCGATGATGGTGCGGGGCTCGACATCGCGTTTATCCGCCGAAAGCTCGCCGAGCGCGGAATCGTCGTACCGGAGGCGGATGCCGACGTCGCCCGCATGTTGTTTCAGGCCGGCTTCTCCACGCGGGATGCCGTCACGACCATCTCCGGGCGCGGAGTTGGGCTGGATGCCGTCGAAGCCGCGATGGCGCGCGTTCGCGGAACGGTCAGCGTAAGCTGGGTGGCAGGAGCAGGAACCACCTTCACCCTGCAGTGTCCCCTCACGCTCGCGGCTATCCGCGCCGTGCTGGTGCGGAGCGGAACGCAGGTGCTCGCGATCCCGACGTCGAACGTCGAGCACCTGGTGCGCATACGCCGAGCGGACGTGCGACGGGCGGAGGGGCGGGAGGTAATTCTGACTGGTGCGGAGCCGATTCCATTGGTGCCATTGGCCACGATCCTCGGTCCGCCCTTCGTGCCGGGGGCCATGAGCGACATCTTCCCGGCGCTGGTCGTGAGCGCCGGCGACCAGCGCGTGGCATTCCTCGTCGACGCGGTCGAGACGGAGCTGGAGCTCGTGGTCCGTCCGATTGCCCGCGGCCGGTCGCTGCTGCCTCACGTGAGCGGCGGATCCTTGCAGGGCAGCGGCGAGCTGGTGTTGGTGCTCAACCCGGTTTCCCTGGTGCATCAAGCGCTTGGGAGCCGGTTCGTCGCGTTGGCAGGGTCGGGGCAGGCGGTACGGCGACGCGTCCTCGTTGTCGATGACTCGATGACCACCCGGGCGCTGGAGCAGAGCGTGCTCGAGGCCGCGGGGTTCGAGGTGAGCACGGCGGTGGACGGGGCGGATGCCTGGCGTCAGCTGCAGGAATCCGGCACCGACCTGCTCGTGAGCGACATCGAGATGCCGAACATGGACGGCTTGGCGCTGACGAGGACGGTGCGGACATCGGAGCGCTTCGCGAACCTGCCGGTGATCCTGGTCACGTCGCTCGACACGCCCGAGGCGCGCGAGCGGGGTCTCGCGGCGGGAGCGGACGCGTACGTCGGCAAGGCGTCGGCGGGTCAGGCGGGCCTGTTGGCCACCGTGCAGGACCTGTTGGCATGATCCGCGTTCTCGTGGCGGAAGACTCCTACGCCGCTCGGTTGCTGATTGTCGCGCTGCTCGAGAGCGACCCGGAGATCGAGGTGGTGGGAGAGGCGCAGGACGGCGAGGCCGCGGTGGTTCAGGCGCGCCAGCTGCGGCCGGATGTCATCACGATGGACATTCACATGCCCTTGCTCGACGGGCTGGATGCCACTGCCAGGATCATGAGTGAGTCGCCGGTCCCGATCGTGGTGGTGTCGTCCGCGGTGAACCCACGGGACGTGGCGTCCACGTTCGATGCGATCAAGGCAGGCGCGCTGGTGGCGCTGCCGAAGCCGGGCTCGGGGACGGACCGCGCTTCGGTGGAGGAGCGGGCGATCTTCACGGCGACGGTGAAGGCGATGGCGCGCGTGAAGGTGGTACGGCGGTGGAGTGGGTCGTTTGAGCGCGCGGGGGGCCCCCCCGAAGCACAAGCTACCAACCGATCGTGCCCTCTTGCGGACCAATCGGGTGCGTCCCGGACCACCGCACCGCCGCCGCTCCCGCGACGTGCCGGGCCAGCTCAGTCCGTCTCCCTGATCGCGATGGCCGCTTCAACCGGTGGCCCGACCGCATTGCGAACGGTCATTGCGGCGCTGCCGGGCAGCTTCCCGACGCCGATTGTCCTTGTGCAGCATATCGCCAAGGGGTTTCTGGAAGGCTTCGCCTGCTGGCTGGACGGAGAGTGTGCCGTCCGAGTCCGGGTGGCGCGATCAGGCGAGACACTCGAGCCCGGTACAGTTTATGTCGCACCGGATGATGTGCATCTCGGCGTCACCGTCGGCCGACAGACCCTGGCGATCCACTCGGAACCGGTGAACGGCTTCCGTCCGTCCGCCAGCGTGCTGTTCGAATCCGCCGCGAATGCGTACGGGGCAGGGCTCGCAGCGGTCATCCTCACCGGCATGGGCAGCGATGGCGTCAGCGGTCTTCGACGCGTTCGAGACACCGGCGGCTACGTCATCGCTCAGGATGAGGCCACTTCACTCATTTACGGAATGCCGGGGGAAAGCGTGGCGGCGGGGGTCGTGAATTGTTCGCTCTCAGTGGGCCTTATCGGACCACATCTGATCAAGATGATTTCGAGTTCAAATGTGTGATCAATAACATTATCATGTATGACGTATGTCGTTATGGATTAGCGAGTTAACTCATTCATCACATTTATATCTCGCCTGAGTACGGCGTTGATAATACGCCCTTGCTTGTGCTCCTCGGACGGGCTGGTGACCGGCCGCTGTGAGAACAAAATCTGGCTCGGGCGAACCACCGTGCGCTAAAGTACTCAACCTCTGCCCCACACAGCATCTGGCCGGAGTACGGCTGCTTTTGTACGTCTCATGTCCGCGGATGTTCAGCCGCCCCGGAGCCTGGGAGCGGCTGAAAAAGGAGGGGC
>JALYVY010000195.1 GCA_030852985.1 Gemmatimonadota bacterium
GTACGATGAAGCTTCCCGTGATGATCGAAGTGCTACGCGCCGTCGATGCGGGTCGCCTTGGCCTGAACCAACGCATCCTGCTGGTCAATCGATTCCATTCCATTGTGGACGGCTCGCCCTACGCGCTCGACGCGGGTGAAGACAGCGACTCATCCGTCTACCGGCTGGTCGGGGAGCGGGTCGCAGTGCGCGATCTGCTCGAGCGCATGATCGTACGATCGAGCAACCTGGCGACGAATACCCTCGTCGCACTCGTGGGCGCGGCGCAAGCTGATTCGACAGCGCACGCACTCGGCGCGACACATATGCGCGTGCTGAGGGGGGTGGAAGATGGAAAGGCATTTGCCCTCGGGATGAACAACACCACGACTTCGTCGGACCTGGCGGCGTTGCTCACCCATGTGGAGCGAGGCGATGCACTGGCGCCGGGTAGCGCGCGTCTCATGAAGGAGATCCTGCTGCGGCAGGAATTCAACGAAGGGATCCCTGCAGGCGTGCCCGCTGGCACGCCCGTCGCGCACAAGACGGGATCGATCACGGGCGTACTACACGATGCCGCGGTCGTCTACCCTCCGGGCCGGACGCCTTACGTGCTGGTGGTGCTCACGAAGTCCATACCTGACGCCAAGGTCGCGGAGTCAATGATCATGAACATCTCGCAGCTGATCTGGAATCACGCCACGCAAGCGCGGGCATCGTCCGCGGGAAGGAGACCATGAAGGTTGCCTTTGCTTCCGATCACGCGGGCTGGCCGCTGCGGTGGCGCGTGCTCGCCGAGATAACGACGCTGGGTCACGAGCCTGTCGACTGCGGCCCGGCGGAACTGGTTCCGGGGGACGACTACCCAGATCGCGCCGAGGCGGTGGGTCGAGCGGTCGCGTCGGGAGTTGCGGAGCGCGGCATCCTGGTGTGTGGGAGTGGTGTGGGTGCCGCGATTGCGGCGACGAAGATTCACGGGATTCGCGCGTGCATGTGCCACGACACGTTCTCGGCGCGGCAAGGGGTCGAGGATGACGACATGAATGTCCTCGCGCTTGGCGCGCGCGTAATCGGAGATGAGCTGGCTGGCGTGCTGATTCGCGAATTCCTGTCGGCGCGATTTTCTGGGGCCGAGCGGCATCGGCGCCGGCTCGAGAAGGTGATGGCCCTCGAACGTGGCGACGGTGCCGCGCGTAGAGGGTAAGACGACATTGGCGCTGCCGGAGATTCCGGTTAGCTTCCCGGAACGTGATGGCGCCGTCAGCCTCACTCCCGCCCTTCCGCAGCATCGTGGAACCTGCCGCACGCATCGGACTGACCGTTCTCCTCGTCGAAGACAACGAGGACAATCGGATCATCTACACGACCGTCCTTCGACATGTCGGCTACGACGTGATCGAGGCGCTGGATGGCGTGCAGGCGATCGCCTTGGCGCGGAGCGCGCGACCGGACCTCATCCTGATGGACATTTCCATCCCGGGGATTGACGGCTGGGAAGCGACCAGGATTCTGCTTGAGGGCGAGGACACACGGGCGATCCCGATCATCGCGCTCACCGCGCACGCGCTCCAGGACGACCGCGAGAAGGCGGTGAAGCTCGGCTTCACATCCTATCTCGCGAAGCCGGTCGAGCCCCGGGCGGTGGTGGCTGAAGTGCAGCGCTGGATCGGGGGCGGGGCGCAAGCTGCGCAGTAAGCTGACCGCGTCGAGCACGGGCGCGCGGTGGCAACTCGCTCGACGCGTAGCGATCGGCTACGTGGCTGCGTGGCTTGTCGGCATCGGGTTCGGGTTCGCGCTCTCACGCACAGCGGGATGGCGCGTGGGCGCCGAATGGGAGAAGGAGGTGTTGCGCTGGATGCATGCGCATCCCCTTCCCTTCGTCCTTGACCAGCTGATGCTCTACATGCCGTACCTCGGCACGAACCTGACGATGCTGCCGCTCATGATCGTCGTGGGGCTGGTCCTCTGGCGCAAGTTCGATACGCCACTCGTCGCGCTGCAGTTGCTCGTCGTTTCCATTGGATCACTGTCGTTGAATCCGACGATGAAGCATTTGCTCGACCGTCCGCGGCCGGCGCTGTTCACACTGCGTGGGATGTGGACATGGGCGTCATATCCAAGCGGCCACATGATCCTGACGACGGCGCTGTATGTCACCATCTCGCTGATGCTGCTGGAGCGGCGCGGGTGGAAGTGGCCGTTCTTCGCCTCGTTCGTGATCGTGTTCCTGACGGGGTATTCGCGCCTGTACCTGCAGGTGCACTGGCCGACGGATCTCATCGGGGGGCTGCTGATCGGGGTGACGTGGCTCGTGGGGAGCTGGACGGCGTTTGCCAGCTATCGACGGGTGACCGGCGACTCGGCGGCGAGGGGCTGACGAGACGGCGGAACGGCTACAGCAGAGCCGACCGTGTTCAGCCATCAGCGTTCAGTGACAGCCCAGCGTAAGCTGGGCGCTCGACGCCGCGTTGCTGTCTTCCGCCTCACGGCTTTTCAAGGGCGGAAGTGCGACGACAGTTGGCGTCGTTCCGTTCTTCAGGAACGAGATTGTCAGTCGCCAGCCGGCGCTGGTGAGACACCGGCCTGCGCCGCCGGCGACGATTTTCGCCACCCCCTGCGGCCCGCCCACGTCTGGAATTCGTCGAGGTAGGTGTAGAACACCGGCGTGACGTAGAGCGTGACGAGCTGGGAGAATGCCAGCCCGCCCACCACCGCAACGCCGAGCGGCCGTCGGCTGGCGGCGCCTGCGCCCCATCCAATCGCGATGGGCAACGCGCCCATCAACGCCGCCATCGTGGTCATCATGATTGGACGAAAGCGCACGCTCGCCGCCTCGACGATGGCGTCGGCCGGTGCGCGGTTGTCCTTGCCCTGCACTTCGAGGGCGAAGTCGATCATCATGATCGCATTCTTCTCGACGATTCCAATGAGCATGATCATGCCGACGAAACCGTAGACGTCGAGGTCCAGATGGAAGATCATCAGCGTCACGAGCGCGCCGAACGCCGCGAAGGGCAATCCGGACAGGATCGTGATGGGATGGATGAAGCTCTCGTACAGCACGCCGAGGATGACGTAGATGACGAAGATGGCAAGGATGAGCAGGACGACCAGTCCCTGCTGCGTGGACAGGAACGCCTCTGCCGTTCCGGCAAAGCTTCCGACGACGGACGCCGGCAGCACGTCCTTCGCCTCCCTCGACACATCGGCGAGTGCCGATCCCAATGACACGTCCGGGGCGAGGTCGAAGGAGATCGTCACCGCCGGCAACTGACCGGAGTGGTTGACCGTGACTGGGCCAACGCCGGTGGTGAACTTCGCCACCGCGCTGAGGGGGACGACCTTCCCCTGGGTGGACCTGACCCAGAGCTTGCCAAGCGACGTGACGTCCTGCTGGAACTCGGGGAGCAGCTCCATGACGACCCAGTAATTGTTCGTCGACGTATAGATGGTCGACACCTGCTTCTGGCCGTAAGCGTCGTAGAGCGTGTTCTCGATCTCCGATGCCGAGACCCCAAGCTGGCCGGCCAGCTCGCGGTCGATGTCGACGGTGACCTGCGGATTCTCGATGAGCAGGTCGCTGGTGACGTTCACGAGCGCCGGCAGCTGGCGGAGACGCGTCTCGAGCGCGCGCGCCGAGCTGTTGAGCAGGTTGATGTCGCCACTGAGGAGCGTGTACTGGTACAAGCTCTTCGATGCGAGCCCACCAATGGAGATGGCAGGCGGGTTCTGGATGAAGAGGGCGATGCCGCCGACCTCCTGCGCGTCGCGCGTCAGGTCACCGGCGATATCCTGCGCGCTGCGCTTACGCTCCCCAACGGGCTTGAGGTCGATGGTGAGCTGTCCCTGGTTCGCGGCCGCGGTCGTGCCGATTGCCGAGGTGACGGAGCGGACGTCGGGATCCTTCGCGATCGTCGCGGCGATGCGCTGCTGCGCAGCGATGAGCGCGTCGAAGGACACGCCCTCGGCGGCTTCCGTGGTCGCGAGCAACTGCCCGGTGTCGTCCGTGGGGAAGAGGCCTTTGGGCGCGATGGCGAACAGGACGCCCGTGAGCACGAGAATGACGAGCGAGAAGATCATCGTGAGCCGGCGTCGTGCCATCACCCACGCGAGACTGTCCTCATAGCCCTTGAGCCAACGCTCGTAGAAGCGCTCGGTCGTCTGGTAGAAGCGGCCCTGGTCCTTGCCGTGGGTTGAGCGAAGGAAACGGCTGCACAGCATCGGCGTCAACGTGAGGGACACCACACCGGATACCAGGATGGCGACGCCGATGGTGACCGCGAACTCGTGGAACAGCTTGCCGATGATGCCGCCCATGAAGAGGATCGGGATGAACACGGCGGCCAGCGAGAACGTCATGGACAGGATCGTGAAGCCGACCTCGGACGCACCGTCGAGCGCCGCCTGCATGCGCGACTTACCCATCTCGAGGTGGCGCACGATGTTCTCGAGCATCACGATGGCGTCGTCGACCACGAAACCGACGGCGAGCGTGAGCGCCATCAACGAGAGGTTGTCGAGGCTGTAGTGCAGCAGGTACATCACCGAGAACGTGCCGATGATGGACATCGGCAGCGCGAGGCTCGGGATGATGGTCGCGGAGATGTTGCGGAGGAACAGGAAGATCACGATGACGACGAGCACGAGCGTGAGCTCGAGCGTGAAGGTCACATCGTGGACCGACTCCTGGATGCTGATCGAGCGGTCGTACAGCACCGCGACGTTTACGGACGGCGGGATATCGCCACGTACCTTCTCCAACGCGGCCTTTACCCGATCGGCAACGGCGACGGTGTTCGTGCCGGGTTGCCGCTGGATCGCGAGCACAATGGAGCGGGAGGCACCGTACCAGCTCGCCGTCCTGTTGTTCTGGACGTCGTCGGTGACCCTCCCGATGTCGCTCAGGTGGACGGGCGCTCCGTCGCGGTACGCGACGATGAGGTCGCGGAATTCGTCGGCGGACTGGAGCTGACCGGTCGCCTGCACCGTGAGTGAGGTGCGGGGCCCGTTGAGTACCCCGGTGGGCAGGTTGACGTTCTGCGCCGCGATCGCGGTGGCGACGTCCTCGAGGGCGAGGTTGCGCGTGGCCAGCTGCGATGGATCGAGCTGCACGCGCACGGCGTACTTCTGCGCGCCGAACACGAGCACCTGCGCCACGCCACTCACCGTGGAGAGCCGTTGCGCAATCGTGGTCTCGGCGTATTCGTCGAGACGTGAGAGCGGCACCTGGTCCGACGTGAGCGCGAGCGTGAGAATGGGCGCGCCGGCGGGATTGGTCTTCTGGTACGAGGGCGGTAGGATGCCCTGCGGAAGGCCGCGCAGCGTTTGCGTGATCGCAGCCTGCACGTCCTGCGCGGCGGCGTCGATGTCGCGATCGAGCGAGAACTGAATGACGATCTGCGTGAGCCCGAGGCTCGACGTCGACGTCATGTTGTCGACACCGGCGATCGTGGAGAACTGCTTCTCGAGCGGCGTGGCGACGGTTGCGGCCATCGTGGCCGGGCTCGCGCCAGGCAGCACGGCGGACACCGTGATCGTCGGGAAGTCGACGTTCGGCAGGTCGCTCACCGCGAGCTTGCGGTAGGCGACAATGCCGAAGAACAGAATGGCGACCATGACGAGAGTCGTCATGATCGGGCGCTTGATGAAGAGGGTCGTGAGGTTCATGCCATTCTTGCGTCAGTCGCCAGCGGCGAGCGTGGGACGGTCCGCGGGCGTGTCGTGGCCGGACGACCACGGGAGCTTGTCCGCCATGCGCCCGAGCCACGACTGGAGGTCGTCAAGATAGGTGTAGAAAACGGGTGTGACGTACAGCGTCACCACCTGCGAGAACGCGAGGCCACCCACGACCGCGATGCCCAGAGGCCGGCGTGACGCCGCGCTTGCGCCGATGCCGATGGCGATAGGCAGCGTGCCGACGATGGCGGCGACGGTGGTCATCATGATCGGGCGGAAGCGGACAATCGCGGCCTGCACGATCGCCTCCGCTGGCGTGGTGTGCCCGGCCCGCTCCGCCTCGATGGCGAAATCGATCATCATGATGGCGTTCTTCTTCACGATGCCGATGAGCATGATGACGCCGACATACCCGTACACGTCCAGCTGCTGGCCGGTGACGTAGAGGGTGAGCAGCGCGCCGAACGCCGCGAATGGCAGGCCGGTGAGGATGGTGACCGGGTGGATGAAGCTCTCGTAGAGAATCCCGAGGATGATGTAGATGATGAAGATGGTGATGAGCAGCAGGATGCCGAGCCCCGCTTGCGATTCCTGGAACGCTTGCGCCGTGCCCGCGAAGTTTGCCGTAATGGAGGCAGGCAGTGTCCGCTGCGCGAGCTTCTGCACGGCATCGACCGCTGCACCGAGGTTGCCGTTTGGCGCGAGGTTGAAGCTGATGGTCACGGACGCGAGTTGCCCCGAATGCGGGATACTGCGGGGGCCGAGGCCGGGCGTGAACGTCGCAATGTCGGACAGCGGAACGAGCTTTCCCGTGCGGCTCGTGATGTACAGGCGCGAGAGGGCACCGATGTCCGCCTGGTCTTGCGCCCGAAGCTGAAGGACCACCCAGAATTCGTTCGTCGGCGTGTAGATCGTGGATGCCTGCTGCTCGCTGAGCGCGCTCGCCAGGGTGCGCATGATCGCGAGCGGTGTCACGCCAAGCATCGCGGCGCGATCGCGCAGGATCTTCACCGTCACGATCGGATTCTTGTTCTCCAGGTCGCTCGAGACGTCGGTGATGAGCTTCAGGCCACGCAAGGCGGTGGTGAGCTGCTGCGCCTTCGCGTAGAGGTTCGCGACGTCGTGCCCTTGGAGCGTGTACTGGTACTGCGACTTCGACCCGCGCCCACCGATGCGGATGCTGGGCGGATTCTGCGCGATGGCGGTAAGACCCGGGATACCGCTCAAGCGCTTTGTCACCTCCCGCACCATTTCGTCAGCCGGTGGCCGCTCGCCCGCCGGTTTGAGGAACAGGTTGAGGTTGCCGTTGCTACCGCCATTCACGGACGACATGTAGCCGAGGACATACGGATCCTGCGAGATGCGCTTGTTAGCGATGAGCTGGAGGCGGACCATCTCGTCGAACGACGTGCCCTGTGCCGCATCGGTGCTCACCGGCAGGAAGCCGGTGTCGTCGCTGGGGAACAGGCCCTTCGGCACGACCGAGAACAGCACCCCCGTGAGCACGAGGATGAGGATGGAGAACACGAGCGTGAGCGGCCGACGCCGCATCACCCAGCCCAGCGACCGCTCATAGCCGTGCAGCGTGCGGTCGAAGGTGCGCTCGAACAGGTTGTACAAGCGGCCATGCGTCTCGCCCGTGTGCGACCTGAGGAAGCGCGCGCACAGCATGGGGGTGAGCGTGAGCGACACGAAGCCGGACACGAGGATCGCCGAGGCGATGGTGATGGCGAACTCGCGGAATAGCCGGCCGATGGCGCCGCCCATGAAGATGAGGGGGATGAACACGGCGGCGAGCGAGAGCGTCATCGAGAGGATCGTGAAGCCCACCTCTTCCGCGCCGTCGAGCGCGGCCTGGAGCGGTGGCTGTCCGTCCTCGATGTGACGCACGATGTTCTCGAGCATCACGATCGCGTCGTCCACCACGAAGCCCACGGCGAGCGTGAGCGCCATGAGCGACAGGTTGTCAATGCTGAAGTCCAGCAGGTACATCACCGAGAAGGTGCCCACGATGGCCATAGGCAGCGTGAGGCTCGGGATCGCCGTAGCGGTAAGATTGCGCAGGAACACGAAGATGACGAACACCACGAACACCAGCGCGACCACGAGCGACAGCTTGACGTCGTTCACCGAGTCGCGAATGCCCGCGCTGCGATCGAAGCGGAGGTTCACCGCCATGGACGGCGGCAACGTGGGCTTGATCTCCTCGAGCGCCGCCTTCACGCGGTCGGCCACGGCCACGGTGTTCGTGCCGGGCTGCCGCATCACGGCGAGCATGATGGCGCGATCGCCATTGTACCAGCTCGCGTTGCGCGTGTTTTGTAGGCCGTCTGTCACCTCGCCCAGGTCACCCAGGTGGATGGGAGCGCCGTTGCGGTTTGCCACGACCATGGTGCGGAACTGCGCCGCGTTCGAGAGCTGCCCTGTCGCGTTGATCGTGAGCGTACGGTCCTTGCCGTACAGCACGCCCGTGGGCAGCGTGACGTTGTTGCTGCGCACGGCGGTGGCGACGTCGCTCACGCTGAGGCCACGCGCGGTGAGCTGCGCCGGATCGAGCGCCACGCGCACGGCATACTTGGCCGAGCCGAACACGGACACCTGTGACACCCCTTCCACCTGCGACAGCCGCTGCGCAATCAGCGTCTCGGCCACTTCGTCGAGGTCGGTGAGCGACATTCCGCTCGACGTGAGCGCGAAGAACAGGATGGGGGACGCCGCCGGATTCTGCTTGCGGTACGACGGGGGGATGATCGTGGACGGCAGGTAGGCGAGTGCGCCGGAGATCGCCGCGTTTACGTCCTGCGCTGCCGCATCGATGTCCCGATCGGGTGAGAACTGGAGCGTGATGCTCGTGCCGCCAATACCGCTTGATGACGTGATGTTATCGATGCCGGCAATGGCGGAGAACGCCTTTTCGAGCGGCGTGGCAACGGTGGCCGCCATTGTCTCCGGGCTTGCGCCCGGCAGGCTCGCGTTGACGCTGATCGTCGGGTAATCGACGGACGGCAGGTCGCTGACCGTGAGCTTCTGATACGACGAGATGCCGAAGACGAGGATCGCGAGCATGACGAGCGTCGTCATCACCGGTCGCCTGATGAAAAGCGCCGTAAAGTTCATGGCGTGGCCCCCTCCGCGCTCACTGCGTCAGTCCGGCGTCGCCGGAGCCACGTTACGCCGTCCGCGTGCACCGCCGGCGGGCGCGGCGCTCGCTCGACGCG
>JALYVY010000416.1 GCA_030852985.1 Gemmatimonadota bacterium
AAAGCCGGGCTACAGCACCGGCGGGCCGACCGACGCGCCGTTTGCTGGCTGGAATTTCGATTACGCCGTCGAGGGCGGAAATTCGACGAATAAATTCTTCACGCTATTCATTGACAGGGACCCGGGCGTTAACAGCAGCACGCTGTATGGCTACAACATCGACGGCATCAATACGCCGGTTCAGAACTCATCGAACCTCGGCTACTTCCCGGGATTTGACGCCACCCAGGCAGGTCAGTACACCTTCGCACTGTACGCGTACTCTGACGAGCTCCGCACCAATGAGCTCACGCACATCGCGATCAACGTTGACGTCACGGCCACCCCGGAGCCGGCTTCGCTCGCGCTGCTCGGGACCGGACTCATTGGCATCTTCGGTATCGCCCGTCGGCGCCGCGCCTGATTCTCTGTCCCACTGAACGCGCAGTACACGCCCCCGGAGCTTTCGTGGCTCCGGGGGCGTTTTTCGTTCGGGCACCCGCGCCGAACCCGAGCTGGGTTTAGTTTCCGGAAAACGCGAGCGCGGACCGGGACGCGTGACGATTCACTCGACCGTACCCACATGAGCGCCCTCCGCGGAGTGTGGGAGCGCCTTCTCATTTCGGGTCAGGCGCGCGTCATCGAACGTCGAAGGCAGCTGTGTCGACAGAGGCGCCGACGCACTTGCCAGCCCTTCATCGCGCGGCGAGCTTCAGCAGCCTGTCCGCTCTACGCACCATTCCGAGGAATCAATGCTCGACGTCGACGCCCTGAACACACTTTTCGGTGACGCGGTTTCCATCGCTGACGACCGGCTCACGGTGGTACGTCCCGACGCTTTCGCGAACGAGAAGATGGATGAGCTCGTATGGGCCGCCGTGTTTGGGGCTGGCGAGGCCCGGGAGTACGCACGCTGGATGATTTGGGAGATCGGGCAGGGCGCCGGCGTTCGGCCCGCATCGATCCATGAACTCTATCTCGCCCGGGGGCGCGGTGACGTACATGGCTTCACCGTCCCGGCGATCAATGTTCGCGCCGCCACGTATGACACGGCGCGTTCGATCTTCCGTACGGCCATCGCGATCAATGCCGGAGCCTTCATCCTGGAGATCGCGCGCTCGGAGATCGCCTACACAGAGCAGCGGCCGGCGGAATACGTCGCCGTGATGATCGCGGCCGCCCTGCGCGAAGGATATCACGGTCCCCTGTTCATCCAGGGCGACCATTTCCAGGTGAATCACAAGAAGTATGCGGTGAACCCCACGCTGGAAGTGGACGGGGTGAAGGCGCTCGTGCGAGAGGCGGTCGGCTCGGGCTTCTACAACATTGACATCGACACCTCCACGCTCGTGGATCTCAGCAAGCCGACGTTGTCCGAACAGCAGCGCCTCAACTACGAAGTCGGCATCGACATTCTGAAGGAGGTACGCCGCGTGCAGCCGCCGGGCGTGAACATTTCCGTCGGGGGCGAGATCGGCGAGGTGGGCACCGAGAACTCGACCGTCGAAGAGCTCAGGGCGTACATGGACGGCTTCAACGCCACGCGCCCTTCCGGCATGGAAGGTCTGTCGAAGATCAGCGTGCAGAGCGGAACATCGCACGGCGGCACGGTGCTGCCCGACGGCTCGATCGCTGACGTGAAGCTCGACCTCGATACGCTCGAGAAGTTGGGAAAGATGGCACGCGACGAGTATGGACTCGCTGGCGCGGTGCAGCATGGGGCGTCGACGCTGCCCGATACGGCGTTCCACAACTTCCCCAAGCGCGAGACCGCGGAGATTCACCTTGCGACGAATTTCCAGAACATGATGTTCGACCACATGCCCGCTGCGCTGCGCTCGGAGATGTACACGTGGCTCGCGGAAAATGCGAAGGATGAGCGCAAGCCGACGGATTCCGACGAGCAGTTCTTCTACAAGACGCGCAAGAAGGCGATCGGCCCATTCAAGCAGAAGCTCTGGTCACTGCCGGCCAACGTGAAGCAGGGCATCGGCGCCATGTACGACCAGAAGTTCCGGTTCCTCTTCGATCAACTCGCCATCGGCGGCACGGCGGCCGCGGTCACGAAGTATGTCGTGCCGGTGGAGCAACACCGCGTGATGCCGGTCGACGCGACTCCGGCGCACCTCGCGGCGCCGGATGACGCGGATCTTTCAGACTGAGTGGTGCCGACATCCGGGGTTGAAGACCTGGCAGCACTCTGGCTGGCCACGCTCCAGCGTGCGGTCGGCCGCGCGTCGCATGACGTCAAGGATGCCATCAATGGCGTCTCGGTGAACCTGGAAGTCATTCGCTCCCGCGCCGCGCGGCCCGATACGCCAGCGTCGGCGGTGGCAAGCTTTGGCGAATCCGCCGCGCATCAGCTCGAACGCCTTACTAGCTTGATCGAAGCGGTGCTCGCACTCGGCAAGGCCGAGCGGGCGCCGGTCGATGTTGGAGCTACCCTGCGCCGCATCGTCATCATCTGTGGAGCGTCGGCGTCATCAGATGACGCAACGGTGCGGCTCGTCGAGGACGCATCCATGGGTTCTACTTTTTCACGCGCACCGTCCGACAT
>JALYVY010000417.1 GCA_030852985.1 Gemmatimonadota bacterium
TCCCACGCGCTTGCTCATGAAGAACGAGACGGCAAACATCACCACGAAATAGATGAGGAGCGGAACGGCAATACGGAGCACGTCGAACGGAAGCTGAACGATCGTCTCGCCCTTGAGCGAGAACATCACGACGATCGTGAAGAGGAGCGAGACGAGGGTGATGGGACTGATGCGCGGAACGAACTTCTTCTCGTACCAGTCACGGCCCTTGGCACCGACCAGCAAGCGCCGCGTCAGGTATCCGGCGGCGAACGGGACGCCCAGGTAGATCGCGACGCTCTTGGCGATCTGGCCGATGGATATGTGGACGACCACGCCCTTCAGCCCGAGCCAGGTCGGCAGCAGGGTCGCAAAGAAGTACGCGTAGACGGAGAAGAACAGGACCTGGAAGATCGAGTTCAAGGCGACGAGGCCGGCGCAGTACTCCGTGTCTCCCTTCGCGAGATCGTTCCAGACGATCACCATCGCGATGCAGCGCGCGAGGCCGATGAGGATGAGACCGAGCATGTACTCGGGCTTGTCGCGCAGGAACAGGACCGCGAGCCCGAACATGAGCACAGGGCCGATGAGCCAGTTCTGGACGAGCGACAGAGCGAGCACGCGCTTGTTGCGAAAGACCTTCCCCATCTCCTCGTACCGAACCTTCGCGAGCGGCGGGTACATCATCAGGATGAGCCCCACGGCGATCGGGATGGACGTCGTTCCGACGCTCATGCGGTTCAGCGCGGTGGTGAAGCCGGGCGTGAAGAAGCCCAGCAAAACCCCGAGCCCCATGGCGAGGAAGATCCAGAGGGTGAGGTAGCGATCGAGGAAGGAGAGCTTGCCGGCCAGTCCGGCTCGTGTGGTCGTCATGTCGATGCGTTGGCTCCGAACATTGCTCTCTTCCACAAGCTTATCGTCGAACGACGCTGACTCGTCGCAACTCGGTGGCGCGCAACCTGCAGCTGCGTCGGAGACCGTGCGATGCTGGAGCCAATCATGAAAGAGCCTCATTCCCCCGTTGACGGCAGTACGTTCGATGTCTCCGAGATCGCCCTCGAGATGCGCGGAGAAGGCGCCTACGGCCGCGAGGGCCACACCGCGCGTACGGCGCCGCGATCAAGGAGCATCGGGCAGGGAGACGGCGTCGATCCATTCCCTTTCCGGGCACGTGCGCCTGCGTTTGCCGAACCGCGTGGTGGATCTACCCAACGGTCGCCTCCTCGTGCTCGAGGGTGGCCTGCAACACAACGTGGAGGCGCTCGAGGAGAGCACGTTGTTGCTCACGCTCGGGTCGCGTGCGAAGACGTGAAGGATCTCTCGACTCGGGTCTCGGAGCGGCGGCTCAGGCGATGGGTTCGGTCGCGAGAGCGGCGGATAGTGGCTCTCTTGCCGTGACCTTGGGCAGCTCGAACCAGAACGTACAGCCTTCGCCCGGAACCGAGCGGACACCACACTTGCCGCGATGGGCCTCGGCCTGCCCGCCACGAGCAGGCCTCGTGCCGAAGCTGGGACCAGGCGATTGTGCAACCGACGTGGCTCTCGCCCGCCCCAGAGCGCGGGCCATGTTTCATATCGAAACATGGTGGAACGTGTGGAACGGGCGAGTCGCCCGAGGCCGCGACGATCAGGCCGCCTTCTTCAGGAAATCGATGACGATCTCACCCGGAATGCGGTGCACGTACGCGATCTCGACGGTGCTTCCGTAGCGTGCGCGGAGCTGGTCGAGCAGCGGCAGCGGGTCGTGATCGTTGCAGAAGCGCATGGTCTCGCCAGCGCGGAGCGCGTCGAGCGCGCCGAAGATGGCGGAGTGACGGAACCGCTTCGCGATGCCGCGCGCGTCGAAGGGATAGAGCGGGTCGGTTTGAAGATGAACGTGCGGGTTGGCCATTGAGCTTCTCCTGTCGGGACGCCGAAGCGAACTCGGGCTCAGGGCAACGACGGCGCCGCTTCAGCCGGGCGCCGTCGTGCTCGCAGCTCGCCGACCATCGCGACCTGCTCCTCACTGGAGACGAGGGCGCGAATGGCCGGGAAGAGGATCTCCTCCTCCGCTTGCAGATGTGGCTCGAAGACGGACTGCACCGGCCGCGCCACCCCAAGCAACGCCGCACGGGCTGTCGCGTCGCCGGGCTGCGCGCGACGCGCCGCCGAGAAGGCGAGCAACCGCTGGAGGAGCTCGACGTGCGTCTCGTGTTGCTCGTGCATGCGCTCGACGCGCGCACAAGCGTCGGCGACCTCGGCGACCGGTGCATCCGCATGCTCGCCGACGGCGATGGCGAGGCTGCTGAACGTGCGGATCCGGACGTGGCACTCGAGGAGCATGTCGACCAGATCCCCGCCGCCGTGGTGCTTTCGACCCATCGTGAGGAGCATCGCTCTATCGGGCTCTGCTGCTTCGGCCTTCGTCATGCCATGGCTCCTCGCCTCCCGAGAAATGCATCGCTCGTGCCTCCGAAACGTTCTCGATGGGATCGAGCGACGCAGGACGACGAGGATCCCTCGTGGGCATCCAGTTTCTGAGAAGCTCGGTCTCCGCGAAGCTGCGGTAGTTGAGTGG
>JALYVY010000196.1 GCA_030852985.1 Gemmatimonadota bacterium
GAATGTGCTCCGCGCACCGCAAGCTCACCGTGGTTGGCGACGACGCACAGAGCATCTACGCGTTTCGCGGCGCACACTTCCGGAACATCCTCGACTTCCCGCGCCAGTTCCCCGGCGCCACGATGGTGACCCTCTCACAGAACTATCGCTCCACGCAACCCATCCTCGACATGTCGAACATGGTGATCTCGCGCGCCGAGGAGCGCTTCAGCAAGGACCTGTTCACGAAGCGCGAGGGCGGTGAGAAGCCATGGCTCGTCACGGCGAAGGACGAAGCGCAGCAGACGCGCTTCGTTGTCGACCGCATCCTGCAGCTGCATGAGTCTGGGATCCCGCTGAACGACATGGCGGTGCTGTTTCGCGCGGGCTACATGTCGGCGGATCTCGAGATCGAGCTCGCGAACCGCAAGATTCCGTTCGACAAGTGGGGTGGGCTCAAGTTCCTCGAAGCGGCGCACGTGAAGGACGTGCTCGCATTCCTGCGCGTCTCGGAAAATCCGCGCGACGAGGTGAGCTGGTATCGCCTCCTCATGCTGATGCCGGGGATCGGCGACGTGACGGCGCGCGAGATGATGTCGACGATGCAGGAGCGCGCGTGGGATCCGGACGCCTTCACGCATCTCGTGGCACCGCCCAAGGCCCGCGAGGCGCATCGTTCGCTCGCTGCACTCCTGCGGCAGTTGCGCGGCATCACGAATCGCGATGGGGAAGCGGCGGGCGCCAAGGTCGCCAGCGACATTGCCGCCGTGCGGTCGCTTTACGACACAGTGCTGAAGGAGAAATACGATCGTCCCGAGGCGCGGCTGGCCGACCTGGATCAGCTGCGCACGATCGCGGCGGGCTATCCCTCGCGCTCAAATTTCCTCTCGGCGCTCGCCCTCGATCCACCGTCGAACACGCAGGATCTCGCGGGCGGTTCCGAATCGGAAACCGACTGCCTCGTGCTCAGCACGGTGCACAGCGCGAAGGGCAAGGAGTGGAAGGCGGTGTTCGTCATCTGGGCGGTGGACGGCTGGTTTCCGTCGTCACGCGCCATCGAGGATCCCGACGAGCTCGAGGAGGAGCGCCGCCTCATGTACGTCGCGCTTACGCGGGCGAAGGACGAGCTGGCGATCATCTACCCGATGCAAGTCTACGGATCGCGCCGCGGCGCAGAGTATTCCTTCGATCAGCTGTCGCGATTTCTCGACCGAGGCGTGCGCGGCACCATGCAGCGCGTCGTCGTGGAGGAGCCGGGTGAGGCGCTCGCTGCACCACCCGTTGCCTCTCCCGAGATCGACTTACGCGCGCTGATGCGGGGTCGCTTCGGGGCGAAGTAGGCCCTGTCAACTTGTCGGCTGAGGACCGCCGGATCACTTGCGTGGCTTGATTCATACTTATAGGTCTCCTAAGAGCAGAGTCGGCCATGGGCAGATCAGCATAGGAGGCCTGACATGCATGGTGATACTGGACGGCGCGGGGCGCTCGTATTCGCGGGGATGATCCTCAACCTCCTTTCGGGGTGCAGCGGCACGACGGGTTCCGACAGCAACAGCGTGACAGGTCAATCCGTCAGCAAGGCGACTACCGTGACGTATGACTTCACGACGAGCCTCCAGACGGTTTACGCGCCAAGCGGGTCCTGTCTCGTCAGCGACTGCACGCATTCGACGACTGCGGCGCCGGCCAGCTCGTCCCTCACGGGCAGGTTGTTCATGCGTGCGACTACGGATGCGAATGGCCTGACGCAGTATCCCGTTGACAGCCTGGTGTTGTCCGAGATCGATGCCTCTCTTGCCAGAGTGGTCAACTACGGCCGTAACGTCCTCGTCGTAGCAAAGGACACGCTTGTGCAAATGACGACCTTCAGCGGCTCAGGCGAGGGTATCTACTTCTATCGCGCCGTCGTCGCCGCCGACAGCATCACGGGTTCGCTGCGCTGGTACACACTCTTTGGAGTGGCCTCCAGGTATTACGACGCCAGCTTCATTGCTCGACGGCGGCCTTGATTACAAGTCCTGTAGTGGCCCACAGTCTGCACGCCGATGGCTTCCGGTTCTCGACGTCGGCGATCGATCATTCCCACGGGAGACCAGTGCTACGGTGGAAATCACGTGGCGCGCCGACGCCGCTGAGCGGGCGGCAGCACCTTGGCATCTAGCGGGGCGCGCTGCCGCTGTCGGCCGCCGGTGCCTCAGGGAGGCCCGCCAGCCGCCGCACGACGTCAAACGGCTTCCTCGTGGCATCTTCCTTCGCCGCCCTAATGATCTCCGCGATCGTGCGCCGGAGGTCGCCGTGGAACCTCGTCAGCACGGCGTCGAACGCATCGAGGTCCGTGAGATAGACCCGACGTGACAACAGCACCGCATTGTCGAGTCGCATCCGCTCCAGCGCGCGAGGACTGATCGTTCGCAGTTGCGGTCCGATCTCGTGCACCAGCATCGACCGCGCTTCGGCATAGATCGAATCGCGGAGCGCAATGCGCTGCTGCACATGGGCGGCGCCGTCGCCCTGGTGCGCCTTGAACGTCGAGTCCACGGTGTGATAAAGCCCCGCCCAGAATCGGCCCATCCTCCGGTCGTCCTTCCAGCGGGCGATGACCTCATCCGCCGCAGCAGACTGTCCGCGTGAGCGAAAGAACCGCTCCGCACCTCGGGAACCGACGAAGTTCGCAAAGCTCTCGTTGAACACCGCCCCGCCTGACGCGTAAAACGTGTTGTGCGTCAACTCATGGATGACGGTATTTGCCAGGTTCAGCGAGTCGCCACGCACCGTGGTTGGCAGGAGGGGGTCGTTGAACCAGCCGAGCGTGCTGAAGGCGGACGCGGCACCGAGACGAGCGTCGAATCCGCGCGCGTTCAGGTCAGCCAGTTGTCGCTTCGCCTCTGCGAAATCGAAGTAGCCCTTGTAGGGCACGCGTCCCACGATGGGAAACCACCACGTGTACGGTACGAGCTTGTCGCGATAGGCGCCTGACAGGACGAGCACCAGGGTGTCGCTCTTCAGCGTGCTGTACGTCGTAAAGCTCTGCCCGGTTCGTAGCCCCAGTGAGTCCTGCGCGAACGTGCGAGCGTCCACCACGAGCTTCAGCTTCGCGCGCAACATGGTCGACGTCGCCGGATCGGTCACGACATCGGCGATCGGACGCCGGCGACTCAGAATTCCGGCTTCCTCCCAACCGGCGCGCAGGAGGTACCGTCCGACTGGCAGCAGGAGCAGGCCAGCAATCCCCAGCACGAGCAGAACGGCGAGCGCCATGAGCGCTCGCCGCAGCCACTTAACTCCTCTATTCCCAGTCACTTACACAGTCCATGCATTGGTCGGCGGGCTTTGACGCCGAGGGTCGCGGTCGCTATCCTTCTCAAGATGTCCTTCGTCCACCTCCACTGCCACTCGGAGTACTCACTCCTCGACGGCGCAAACCGGATCGATGACCTGATCGCTCGCGCGCTCGAGTTCGAGCAGCCGGCGTTGGCGATCACCGATCACGGGAATCTGCACGCTGCGTGGGAGTTTCAGGAGAAGGCCACGAAGGCGAAGCTCAAGCCGATCATCGGAATGGAGGCGTATGTCGCGCCCGGCGATCGCCGCACACGCGGGCGCCCGTCACCCGGCGCGAAGCCGTACTACCACCTGGTGCTCCTTGCCCGCGACATGCAGGGCTACAAGAACCTGGTGAAGCTCTCGTCGCTCGCCTATACGGAGGGCTTCTACTCCAAGCCGCGCGTTGACCGGGAGCTCCTGGCGAAGTACAGCGAGGGGCTGATCGTGAGCTCCGCGTGCCTCGCCGGGGAGGTCGCGGTCAACTTCGAAAAGGGCGATGACGCCGCCGCGCGCGAGGCGGCCGAGTGGTACGCGAACGTGTTCAAGGACCGGTACTATCTCGAGGTGCAGGCGCACGATTCCGAGGGCCAGGCGAAGCTGAACGAGCGCATCTTCGGGCTGTCGGCCGACCTGGGGATTCCGGTCATCGCGACGAACGACACGCACTTCCTCAAGCCGGACGACCACGACGCGCACGACGTGTTGCTCTGCATCGGGCTCGGGAAGGACTACAGCGACCAGAACCGGATGCACTACGACCGGGGACTGTACTTCAAGACCGGTCCCGAAATGGCTGCGCGTTTCCCGGAGCGGGCGGACGTCCTCACGAATACGCTGAAGATCGCCGATGAAGCTGGCTTCGCGTTCGAGAAGAAGTACTACGTGCCGTCCTTCCCGCTTCCGGCCGGCGTCGAGACGGAGAACGAGCTACTCGTCCGTCTCGCCACGGAGGGTGCGCACGCGCGCTACGGAAGTGAGTTGTCGACCGAGGTGAAGGAGCGGCTCGACTACGAGCTCGGCGTCATCACGAAGACGGGTTACGCGGGCTATTTTCTCATCGTCTACGACTTCATCAAGGCCGCGCGCGACCTCGACATCCCCGTTGGGCCGGGCCGCGGCTCAGCGGCGGGATCCATCGTCGCCTACGCGCTCAAGATCACCGACGTGTGCCCGCTCAAGTACGACCTGCTGTTCGAGCGCTTCCTGAATCCGGAGCGCGTGTCGATGCCGGACATCGACGTCGACTTCTGCTTCGAACGCCGCGGCGAAGTCATCGAGTACGTCCGGCAGAAGTACGGCAAGGCGTCGGTTGGCCAGATCGTCACGTTCGGAACGATGAAGTCTCGCGCCGCCATCAAGGATGTCGGCCGCACGCTCGGCTTCACGCCTGCCGAAACCGATGCGTTGGCGAAGCTGATCCCGAATGGACCCGCATTTTCGCTGATGGTGAAGGACGCCATCAAGGACGTGCCGGAGATCAAGAAGCTTTACGCCAGCGATGGGCGTTACAAGACGCTCCTCGATTACGCGATCTCGCTCGAGGGCCTGTCGCGCCACACGGGGGTGCATGCGGCCGGCGTCGTGATCGCGCCCGGCCCGCTCGACGACTACGTCCCGATCCTCACGGTCAACAGCAAGGGCGCGGGCGCCGGCTCGGACGAGACGGTGATCGTCACGCAGTACGACATGAACTGTCTCGAGCACGCCGGCATGCTGAAGATGGATTTCCTCGGGCTGACGACGCTCACGGTCATCCGCGACGCCCTCGACAACATCCAGGCGCGCACCGGAAAACGTCCGGACCTGGATTCCGTGGACATGGAAGATCCGGAGGTCTACCGCATGCTGCGCGCAGGGCGGACCACCGGCGTCTTCCAGTTCGAGTCGGCCCTGGCGACGGACATGCTGCGTTCCATGCGCTGCGATCGCTTCGACGATCTCGTCGCGAGCAATGCACTCATGCGTCCGGGCCCGCTCGATGCCGGCATGCACAAGGTGTATCAGCGCCGGAAGCGCGGCGAAGAGCCCGTGTCGTATGCATTGCCGGAGCTCGAGCCCATTCTCGAGCCAACGTATGGCGTCATCACCTATCAGGAACAGGTGATGCGTCTGGCTCAGGTGCTTGCCGGCATCTCGCTCGCGGAAGCTGACGTCCTCCGAAAGGCCGTGGGCAAGAAGGACGCGGAGCTGATCAAGAAAGAGCTCAGCAAGTTCGTCGAGAAGTCCATCGCGCGCGGCTATGACCGCAAGATCATCGAGGACCTGTCAGGGCAGATCGAGACGTTCGGGCGCTACGGCTTCAACAAGTCGCACTCCGTTGCCTACTCGGTCATTTCGTTTCACACGGCGTGGCTCAAGGCGCACTTCCCCGCCGACTTCATGGCTGCGATCCTGTCGTCGTCCATCGGCGACACGGATTCCGTCGTGAAGTTCATCAATGAGGCGCGCGAGCTGGGCATCGAAGTGCTGCCGCCGGACGTGAACGAGTCGAATTACAAATTCACTGTCCTCGACGAGAAGCGCATTCGTTTTGGCCTCGGCGCCGTGCGCAACGTCGGACGGGGCGCCATCGATGCGGTGCTGACGGCGAAGCGTCAGAAGACGTTCGACACCTTCTTCGACTTCACGGACCGCGTGGACCTGCGGGCCTGCAACAAGCGCGTATTCGAGGCCCTGATCGCCGCAGGCGCCATGGATGGACTTGGCGGACACCGAGCGCAGTACTGGTCTGCGCTGGATTCCGCGATGCAGGAATCGTCGCTGAAGCAGCAGGAGAAGGAGATGGGCCAGGTATCGCTCTTCGGCTCACCCGTGGATGCCACCGATGGCGCAACCCAGGCTCCGCGCGTGCTGCCGAATGTCGGGCCAATGGCGGAATCGGAGCGCCTCGCCAAGGAGAAGGAGATCCTCGGCTTCTACATCAGCGGTCATCCGCTGGAGCCATACCGGATCGAGTGCGAGCTGTTCGCGAACCAGACGGTGAGCCAACTCGGCACGTGGACGCCGGAGCCAATGTCACTCGGCGTGGTGATCACGGCCATCAAGCGCCAGACGAGCAAACGCTCAGGCGCCGAGTTCGCCCGGTTGACAGTCGAGGACTTTTCGGGATCTTCCGAGGTACTGGTGTTTCCCGAGAGTTGGGGCTTGCTTGCAGATCGGGTGCGCGCCGACGTACCCGTGCTGATGAAGGGCGGATACTCGAAGCGCGACCAGGATGCCGACAGTCCCACGTTCATCGTGGAGTCGGTCACCCCGTTCGCCGAGCTGCGACTCAACGGACAGGTGTCCATCTCGATCGAGCTCACGCTCGGCGAGTCCATTACACCGGAAGCAATCACGGATGTCCGCGCGGTGATCGATGCCCACGCCACCTCGCACTCGGGTGCCCCACCCCTCGAGCTCGGGTGGAGTGACGGAAATGGAACGCGAGCGCACCTCAAGTCGCGCTCGATCAGACTGGCGGCCACTCAGGCCGCACTGACCGACCTGCGGGCGTTGCTCGGCAACGACCGCGTTCGCCTTGTGCGCGGGAGCTGATGCGGATGGCGACTGCCACCATGGAGTTCGAGAAGCCGATCGCGGAACTCGAGCGCCAGATCGAGGAGCTGAAGAGGATGGCGGACGAGCGGTCGCTGAACGTCAGCGACGAGATCGCCCCGCTCGAGAAGAAGCTCGTCGACCTCCGCGACGAGATTTATCGGTCGCTCACGCCTTTGCAGCGGGTGCAGGTTGCGCGCAGCAACAAGCGCCCTCTTACCGATGACTACCTGCGGCTCTGCTTTACCGACTTCATCGAGCTGCACGGAGACCGTGCGTTCCGCGAAGACGCCGCCATCATGGGCGGATGGGCGCGGCTGGACGGCGAGACCGTGATGGTCATTGGGCATCAACGCGGCCGTGACACGAAGGAAAACCTCAAGCGCAATTTCGGGATGGCGCATCCGGAGGGTTACCGGAAGGCACTGCGCCTGATGAAGCTCGCGGAGAAATTTCACGTCCCCGTCATCACGTTCATCGACACGCCGGGCGCCTGGGCCGGCCTTGGCGCCGAGGAGCGCGGGCAGAGCGAGGCGATCGCGCGCAACCTGTTCGAGATGAGCCGACTGGAGACGCCCATCATCGCCACGATCATCGGCGAGGGGGGCTCGGGTGGAGCGCTCGCCATGGGCGTCGCCGACCGGGTGAACATGCTGGAGAACTCGGTCTATTCCGTTATTACCGTCGAGGGGTGCGCAGCGATCCTCTGGAAGGACGGCAAGAGTCCGGAGATGCGTGAGCGCGCGGCAACGGCACTGCGCATCACGGCACCAGACCTGTTCGAGCTCAAGGTGATCGACGAGATCATTCCCGAGCCGCCAGGCGGCGCGCATGCGGATCACGCGACGACTGCGAAGTCGGTGCAGGATGTCCTCTGTCGTCAGCTCGAAGACCTGCGCCGCCTCAAGCCCGACAAGCTGGTTCGCCGCCGCCGCGAGAAGTTCATGCGGATGGGGCAGTACGCGGAGTAGATATGTCCCGCCTGATCGAGATCGCGTTCAAGGGGAATCGGAAGGAGTTCTTCCTCTGGGAGCCAGACGAGTTGCCGCCGCGCGCCGCGGCGGTCATCGTCGACGCTGACCGGGGTGAGGACCTCGGTCGCGTGCATGCCATTGGCGAGGAAGCAGAGCAGCGTTCGGCCAAGGTGCCGCACGGACTGTTCGGCATTCCGCCCACGCGTGCCGTGAAGCGGCTCGCCACCAAGGACGACGAGAGCCGACACGACGAGCTCCGGGCCGACGACGACGAAGCTCGTCGTAAGGCGATGGAGCGCGTGAAGGCCAACGCCCTCGTCATGAAGATCACCGACGCTGAGTGGCAGTGGGACCGGAAGAAGCTGACGTTCTACTTCACAGCGGAGAAGCGCGTAGACTTCCGCACGCTCGTTCGTGAGCTTGCGTCGGCATTCCGCACCCGCATCGAGTTGAAGCAGATCGGCGTGCGTGACGAGGCGAAACGCCTCGATGGCATTGGGCGCTGTGGGCGGCAGTACTGCTCGGCCTCCTGGCTTCCAGAGCTTCGTCCGGTGAACCTCGGCGTGGCGAAGGATCAACGTCTGTCGCTCAATCCTTCGCAGATCTCTGGCGCGTGTGGGCGGCTGATGTGCTGCCTGCGCTACGAGCACGACTTCTATGTGCAGAGTCGCCGGAAGTATCCGAAGGAACTGAAGACGATCCGCACCTCGAAGGGCGAGGAGAAGGTCGTCGCCAACGACATCTTCCGGGAACGGGTGACGCTGCGCGCCGTGGATGGTGAGATGCGCACGGTACCCCTCGCCGAATTGCGTGAGGAGATGGTCGAGGCAGGTGATCCGCTCGCGGCGGCGCTCATGTCGGCGGCTGTGGATGGTCCAGTCCTGCGGACGTCGGCGCCGCGTGAGGCATTCGAGGACACAATTGACGCAGAGGCGTTCGTGCTTGAATCGCTCATCACGCCCTTGCGGCGTGAGGCCCGAGCAGCGCGCGACTCGCGGCCGGTGCGCGCGCCACGCGATTCGGT
>JALYVY010000418.1 GCA_030852985.1 Gemmatimonadota bacterium
CCCTTTGCCTTGGCCAACCCGAGCGCATTGTGCGTGCCGAGCGACCCGACCTTGAGCGTTTGAATGGGCAGTTCGAGATAGTCGATCGGGCTGGCCGGTGAGGCGAAATGCAGCACGCCGCCCAATTCGCCGGCGACATGGGTGTAGGTCGAGATATCGTGGCGGACGAACTCGAACTGCTGATTCCCGTTCAGGTGCGCGATATTGTCCGGATGTCCCGTGACGAAATTGTCGAGACCGATGACACTGTGCCCCTCAGCGAGAAACCGATCGCAGAGATGCGAGCCAAGGAAGCCGGCCGCGCCGGTGACAAGGACTCTCATACCTTGCGTCCGCGTCCGATCGATGCATACGTGAATCCGAGGGCACGCATCTTCTGCGCGTCGTACAAGTTGCGTCCGTCGACCACGACCGGATTCCGGAGCGTCGACTTGATGCGATCGAAATCCGGATGCCGGTACTCGTTCCAGTCGGTGACGACGATGAGCGCATCTGCACCCTCGAGCGCCTCGTAGTTCGACGAGGCGTAGGTGATCGTCTTGCCAATGCGCCGCTCGGTCTCATGCATGGCCACGGGATCATGCGCCACGACCTCCGCGCCCGCTTGCAGCAGCTCCTCGATCAGCACGAGGGCTGGCGCTTCGCGCATGTCGTCGGTATTTGGCTTGAACGCGAGCCCCCAGACGGCCACCCGCTTCCCCCGCACGTCGCCGAGGCACTGCACCAATTTCTTGAAGAGCACGTGCTTCTGCGCGTCGTTGGCATTTTCGACCGCGTCGAGGACACGCAGCGGCACGTCATGCGAGCGCGCCGTCCGCACGAGTGCCTTCACATCCTTCGGAAAGCACGAGCCACCGTACCCCGGTCCTGGAAAGAGGAAGGCCGGTCCGATTCGCCCATCCGTTCCGATGCCCTTGCGCACCTGATCCACGTCCGCGCCGACGACCTCGCAGAGGTTCGCGATCTCGTTCATGAACGAGATGCGCGTCGCCAACATGGCGTTCGCCGCGTACTTCGTCATCTCGGCAGACGGGAGATCCATGAACAGGATGGGCTTGCCCGTCCGCACGAATGGTGCATACAACTCTGCCATCACGCTGCGCGCATGATCCGATTCCACGCCGATCACCACGCGATCCGGCTTCATGAAATCGTCAATGGCTGCGCCTTCCTTCAGGAACTCCGGATTGGAGCACATGTGGTAGGGCAGCTTCGCGTGCTTGTTCACGGCCGCGGAGACCTTGGCCGCTGTTCCCACCGGCACTGTGGACTTCGTCACGACGACGACTTCGCGCGTCATGTGCTGGCCAATCAACTCCGCCACCGACAACACATGCCGGAGGTCTGCCGAACCATCCTCGTCCGGCGGTGTGCCGACGGCGATGAAGACCACATCGGCGGTCGCAATTGCCTCGCCGACATTCGTCGTGAACGAAAGGCGACCCTGTTTCTGATTGCGCTCGACGTATCCGTCGAGCCCCGGCTCATAGATGGGCAGGATATTCTGTCGCAGACCGTCAATCTTGGCCACGTCGACATCGGCACAGACAACCTGGTTGCCGGTTTCCGCCAGGCACCCGCCCACGACGAGTCCGACATATCCGGAGCCAACGACCGCAATGTTCATGTCACTTTGCGAAAAATGATGCGATACCGCTCATTACTTCGTCGAGCTGCGCTGGCGTCAGCTCGGGATAGATGGGGAGCGATAGCACGTCGCGCGCGGCGCGCTCGCTCTCGGGGCATTGCCCTTCCCTGTAACCGAGATACGTGAAACAGGGCTGCAGGTGCAGGGGAAGCGGATAATAGATGGAGCTGCCGATGCCGCGATCCTTCAGGAACGACTGCAGCGCATCGCGCTTCCCGTCGGCGACTCGAATGGTGTACTGATTGAAGATCGACTCGTTCTCGGGCGCGACATACGGACGCGTGAGGGCACCGCTGTCCGCCAGCGCCGCGAGTGCATGGTCGTAGAACGCGGCATTTTCGCGCCGCCGCCCGCTCCACGCCGCGAGGTGCGGCAGCTTTGCGGACAGGATCGCCGCCTGGAGTGCATCGAGCCGGCTATTGTAACCGACTTCATCGTGGAAGTACTGCTTTGCCCCCCCGTGCACGCGCAGCCGCTTCAGACGCTCCGCGATGGCGGCGTCCTGCGTGACGATCATTCCGCCATCGCCGTACCCGCCCAGATTCTTGGACGGAAAGAAGCTGAAGGTGCCAATGGTCGGCATCTCGCCCGCCATGCGACTCACGCCATCCACTGAACGGCGCGCCCCGATGGATTGCGCAGCGTCCTCGATGACGGGCAGGCCAGGCACCGCGAGCATCACGTCCTCGATCGGTGCCATCTGTCCGAAGAGATCGACGGGAATAACGGCCTTCGTCCTGGACGTGCGCGCCGCCGCAACGGCGTCGGGGCGAATGTTGAACGTCCTCGGCTCGATGTCGACGAACACGGGCGTTGCGCCCACGTTGTGAATGGTGCCCGCCGTGGCGAAGAACGTGAAGGGCGAGGTGATGACT
>JALYVY010000419.1 GCA_030852985.1 Gemmatimonadota bacterium
CTGCGTTGCTCGCATGCGCGCTCTCCGTCCAGGCCTCCATTGCGCAAAACGCGACAGCGCCGACGGGGCCGTGCAAGTTCGAGATCGACCCATCACCGACGACGAGGGCCGAAACGAACCAGCTGCCAAGCGGCCAATACAACAGCTATCTCGGCGGCGGCGTGACCGCGCGGTGCCGCGCGCAGAACATCGTCCTCAAGTCCGACAGCTTGGAGCTCTACGGAGACGAAGGGCGATTCTATTTCATCGGGCACGTGGACTACCGCGAACCGCGCCTGAAACTGAAGTCGCAGTTTCTCACCTACTTCCAACGCGATGAGCGCATCCTCGCGGTAAGCAGCGTCGATGCGCAGTTGCCGAGCGGCTCGACGTTGAAGGGCCCGTCGCTTGAGTTTTTCCGCCCGATTCCCAAGGTCCGCCCGAAGCAGCAAGGCGTCGCGATCGGCCGGCCGACCATGACGATTATTGACAAGGATGCGCAGGGCAAGCCACAGCCCCCCGTGAAGTTGACGGGCAATACCATCTGGCTCAACGGGGACAGCATCGTTGCGTCGTCTGGCGACGTGATCATCGTTCGCCCGGAGCTGACGGCAACCGGCGATTCGCTCTACCTCGACGGCGGTCCGGGTCTGCTGCGCCTCATGCGCAACCCGAAAGTGGTCGGAACGAAGGGGCGGCCCTTCACGCTCACCGGCGAAACGATTGACCTCCTCACGCGGCGCAAGAAGCTCGAGCGCGTGCTGGCCAAGAACAAGGGCTTCGCGGTCAGCGAAGATCTGGAGCTCAAGTCCGACACCATTGACCTGCGCGTGACCGACGACTTGCTGCAACGCGCCATCATCTGGGGAAGAACACGCGCCTTCGCCACGTCCCCGAGTCAGACCATCTCCGCCGATTCGATCGACGTGATCATGCCCGGGCAGCGCATTCGAGAGATGCACGCGGTGCGTGGGGCATCGGCATTCGGTGTTCCGGACACCACCAAGTTCCACCTCTCGGCTGACGATCGCTATGACCGCCTCACGGGCGACACCATTGTCGCGCAATTCGACTCGGTTCCCGCGCGCGACACGGTAACGAAGCCGCGGATCCGTGAGCTCGTTGCGATCAACAATGCGACCTCGTATCAGCACCTGGCGCCCCAAGACACCTCGCTGCGACTTCCCGCGATCAACTACGTCTGTGGAAAGCGCATCACCGTTACCTTCGATTCCGCCAAGGTGAGGCGTGTGAAGGTGGAAGATTCTGATCCGCCCTGCGGTGGTGCACTCGCGGAGCCCGCGTCAGACACCTCGCGCAAGAGGGCCGCGCCGCCCCCTCCAGCCGCCGCGACGCTGGCACCCTCCAAACCTGGGAGCACGCCATCATCCGCTGCTCCAACATCGCTTCCGGCGGGAGTACGGAAACCGGAATGACCCATCCCCATCTTTCGCAGTCGGTCCATCTTCTTGTCGACGGCCTCGCGCGGGGCGACCGGTCGACGGCGCTGGCGCTGCGTGCCCTCATCGGAGCCGCCGATGTCGAAGGCCTCGCGACGATCGACCGCGTCGCGGTTCTCTATCGGGAAGATCACCTGTCTGCGCAACGTGCCGCCGGCCGCGACGCCGAGCGCGAAGCTGGTGAGCTGAGCATGGACCAGGTGCGCGCTCACCTCGTCAACTCGGTGCTGCCGCGCCTCGCATCTGAGCACATCGTGGAAATTCCCTCGGCGGGCCTGTCCGAGCCGACCGCTCGCGTTCGCATTTCTCCGGCGTTGTGGACGGAAATGAGCGCCGCACGTGCGGAGGTTGAGGAAGCGCTGCGTCAGACGGGTGAGCACGCGTCGCCTCGCGAGATGCGCGCTGGTAGCCCCCACGCCTCGAGCGCAGGCACGGCGCCGAGTGTTCTCGAAGCCACCGGGCTGTCGAAGGTGTATCGACGTCGCCGCGTGGTGAACGACGTTGCCCTACGACTGCAACAAGGTGAGATTGTCGGACTGCTCGGCCCGAACGGCGCAGGCAAGACCACCACCTTCTACATGATCGTGGGTCTCATCCAGCCGCTCTCGGGCCGCATCATGCTGGACGGTGCAGACATCACGTCCATGCCCATGTATCAGCGGTCGCGCAAGGGGATTGGCTACCTCTCCCAGGAGCCATCCATTTTCCGCAAGCTGTCCGTCGAGGAAAACATCATCGCGATTCTGGAAACGTTGCCGCTCTCCCGGGAGCAGCGCGCCGCACGCCTGGAGGAATTGTTGGACGAGTTGAGCATTAAACATCTGCGGCGCAGCAAGGCCTATCAGCTGTCCGGAGGGGAGCGCCGGCGACTCGAGATCACCCGCGCGCTCGTGACGGAGCCCAAGTTCATGATGCTGGATGAGCCGTTTGCAGGTGTCGACCCCATCGCTGTTCACGACATCCAGACTATCGTCGCGAACTTGCGCACACGTGGAATCGGCGTATTGATCAGCGATCACAATGTGGAGCAGACTCTGGATATCGTGGACCGTGCATACATCATGTTCGATGGAGAA
>JALYVY010000420.1 GCA_030852985.1 Gemmatimonadota bacterium
ACTCGGGAACGACTTTGAGCACCAGCCGCCGGATCGTTTCGGCCGAACGATTCTCCCGCGCCGCCCTGATCAGCAGCTCGATGTCCGCATCATTGTGCTCTATCGCCTCGGCGTCGCGCGCGCGCAGGATCTTCGGGTGGATCGTCGGCGTCACGTTCGCTCCTGTGAAGAAGAGCTCCTCGTAAAGCTTTTCGCCTGGCCGCATGCCCGTGAAGCGGACCTCGATGTCGACGTCGGGCTCGAGGCCAGACAGCCGAATCAGATCGCTGGCGAGATCGAATACGCGCACTGGTTCGCCCATGTCCAGCACGAACACCTCACCTTGGGTACCGATCGCCGCGGCCTGCAGCACGAGCTGCACCGCCTCGGGAATGGTCATGAAGTAGCGGGTCATGTCCGGATGCGTGATCGTGACCGGGCCGCCGTCAGCGATCTGCCGCATGAACGTCGGAACCACGCTGCCGCGGCTGCCCAGCACGTTGCCGAAGCGCACGGACACATAGCCGTTCTTCCGCCCGTCCGCACACTGGTGCACCAGGTGCTCGGCGATGCGTTTCGTCGCGCCCATCACGCTCGTCGGGCGCACTGCCTTGTCGGTGGAGATCAAGACGAAATGCTCGACGTCGTTCTCCGCACAGATCGACACGACATTCTGCGTACCGAGCACGTTGTTCAGCACCGCCTCGGCGACGTTGGCCTCCATCAGTGGCACGTGTTTGTGCGCCGCGGCGTGAAAGACGGAGTACGGCCGCCACGAAGCGATGACGCGTTCCATCCGCAGGCGATCGCGCACGTCCGCAATCACCGGCTCGATGACCGTCTTGGGAAAGCTTCGCGAAAATTCCTGGAGGAGCTCGAAGATCGAGTTTTCACCGCGCCCCACGGCCACGATCCGCGCTGGTTCCAGGCGCGCGAGCTGCCGACACAGCTCACTGCCGATGGACCCACCAGCACCGGTCACCATCACTGTCTTGCCGGTGACCAGGGAGCCCACCAGCGCGACATCGGTCTGAATGGGATCGCGGCGCAAGAGGTCCTGGATCTCGATCTGGCGAAGCGCATTCACACGCTTCTCTCCGGACAGGATCTCGTAGAGCCCCGGCACAGTCCGGGTGGACAGGCCGGCCTCGCTCGCCTTCCGCAGCACCCCCCGAATCGTGCGCCCGGACGCCGACGGAATCGCGATCACGACGTCCGTCGCATTGATTCTCGAGGCGATGGCCGGCAGGTCATCGAGCGAGCCCATGACCGGCACGCCGTGCAGGCGCAAACGCAGCTTGGTGGGATCGTCGTCGACTACCGCAACCGGATGCATCCCGAGTTGCGGGTTCTCCATGAGCTCCCTCACAATGAGGCCACCGGCCACGCCAGCGCCGACGACGATCGCCCGGCGAGAGTCCCCACGTCGGGACATGCGGTCGCGCTGCGCCATCACGCGCGCCAACAGTCGCGGCAGGGCCACGGCGAGGGCGACGAGACACGAGTCGAGTAACACCACGGCATACGGCAGACGCAGCGGCGTGAGGCCGAGCCTTGGCAACAGGATCAATCCCACGACGCCGTCGATAAACGCGCAGGCCAGTGCGCCGGCGATGAGTCGCTCGAGGTCGCTCACACTGGCGTAGCGCCAGAGCCGGCGATACATGCCAAGGATGTAGAGGACCAGCAGCTTGAGGGGGACCGACACCAACACAAACTTCCACAGCGACGCCGACAGGTCGAGCGACAGGCTGACCTCGTACCGTGCCATGAAGGACACGAACGCGCAGAACGGAAGGAAAAGCAGGTCCGATGCGAAGAAGGCCCGGTTTCGGATCGTGGTCAGACGCGACAGCAGGGTGCTCACGTAGTCACGTCCATGACGCGCAGGACTCGACCACAACAGTCATCTGTGCCACGCAAGAGTAAGAGGGTCCATGTACATGTGCGGTGAGCCTCTGCCAGCCGATTGGCAGCTTTGCCCGACTATCGCGTAAGGAGAAGAGCACAATAATGCGGTCGTGAGGAGTGCCTAGACGATGAAACTGCCTTGACCGGAACCATCGTCGGAGAACCACCAATCGAATAGACGCGACGTAGACCGAGGTTTCCTGATCCGTCTGGAAGGAATTCCCGTGTGTGGGCTATCTAGCGGCGATCATTGAACTTACCAAGGATTCTGCGCCGGAACAAGGAAGCAATATCGACACTGGATCAGCCCCTCCGCGACCGTGACTACGCTCAGCTCAATCGGTTGTGTTCTAGCGCTGCTCGCACGCGCATCGATCGCAGGCCGCCCCGTCCTGAAGCCCACGGCGGGATCAGTCCACGCAGAGAATCTTCACATCGAGTCCCATCGATAGGCTCCCGATCCAGCGAGTGACTTCCTCAAGGCATTACGTCGCTGCGTCCATACACCTGCCACGGCGCCATGATCCGGGACGGACGCACCGCCGGAAGGTGGGACACGTGCCCCCTAGCGGCCGGTTTGCCGCGCTCGGCATGGGCCACCAGAAGGACTCTGCTACCGCCGCAC
>JALYVY010000197.1 GCA_030852985.1 Gemmatimonadota bacterium
GGTGCGCTGGAAGAGGTGCACGGGACTCAGCTGCGTAGCGAGGATCGAGGCGGCGCTCCCGCGCACGTCACTCCTGGTCAGGCTGCCATTCAGCTCGTAGCGGCTGGTACCGAAGCGATTGATCACGTTTACGCCCTCGACGTACGCGGCACGGCGCAGGTACGCCTCGGACCACGAGTCAAGCGCACGATTGACGACAGTCCCAATGGCGCCGATCACGGTCTTTCCCCCGCGCAGGTCCTGCTGCGCACGGAGCACTGTGTAGCTCGTGCGTGGTTCGGTCGTTCGTTCGTTCAGTCCCTGGACGCGCCCAGTCACCGCCTCAAGCACGCCTACGCTCATGCCGCTGTTCAATCGCCCCGTGAGCTTGCCGGCGCCGAGAATGGGTGAGACGTTCGGCGACGCGGCGTCCGCGTAGAGACCGAACAGTTGCGGCGTTCGTCCAATTCGACGGGAGTAGAAGAGCCCCTCGCCGCCGCAGTTCACGATGCTGCAATTCGTGCTGAAGTTGTAGAAGCCCGTGCCTTCAATGAAGAATGGGCGCTTCTCCTGGAAGAACGTCTCGAATGCGGTGAGGTTTACGACGGACGGATCCGCCTCGACCTGCCCGAAGTCGGGGTTCACGGTCGCGTCGAGCGTGATGTTCGGCGTGACACCGTACTTCAGGTCTGCGCCGACGGAGAGCTTTTGCTTCCTGCCCCACGGCGACGCGCCGATTGCCGGATTGCTCACGGGTACCGACGAATTCTGCACGACGGTGTAAGGGAGGATCTCGCGCCGCTGAAAGGGCGCGATGCCGCGAATGTCGGTAAGTACGCCGAGCTGCGAGGAGATGCCGGACTGCGAGCTGCGGTAGAGCGGCCAGCTCGTGCGCTCCTTGTACCGCTCGATGTCGCGCCACACCGCGAAGCCAAAGAGGTGGTCCGGGCTGTTCGCGTAGCGGAGTTGTGAGAACGGAATGCGGAACTCCGCGGTCCATCCCGCGGAGTCGATGCGCGCACCGACATCCCACACCCCATCCCAGCTTCCGTCCTCGTCCTTGTCGTTGTACATGGCATAGTCGCGCTTCACGCCCAGCGGGTTGACGGCGAACTCGAAGCCGGAGCGGAGGTCGTGGTACGAGTCAATCATGATCTTGATCTGATCCGACGGACCTCGGACGTCGCGGCGGGTGAGAGCCGTCATGATGCTGTCGGGATGCGCATCGTAGGCGCGGACGAACACGTACAGGTTGCGATCGTCGTAGGCTGCCTTGAACTCGGTGCGGAATCGCGGCTCGCCACCCTCGCGCGGCACGAACTCCTGGAAGTCGCTGCGAGGTTGAATGTTTCGCCATACCTCGTCGTCTTCTCGCCCGTCGATGACGGGCGGTCGCTCCGTGCGCACGGCGCCCGCGGTGAGTTGCTCGGTTTTCGCGCTCCTCGGCGCCGACTGCGCAACGGCGCCGACGGCATGGAGAAGGCCGATCAGGATGGCGGACGGGGCGAGTCGCATCGGTCGATCAGGTGGGGGACGGCGGGGTGGGAGACCGTTTGACAGTCCCGACGGCCAAGTGGTTGGGACGCTTGCGCTGCGCCTTGCGCGCGGAGAAAGTTCGCCGAAGACGTCCTGCGGCACAGGCGGTCAATGGAGCAAGAATGAAGTACGGTTGTCGACATCCGGACATTGGATGCCGGCAGGGCGCGCGGCGTTTACAGCCATGGAGCTTGTGCGATGAGGATCGTTGGAGGAAAGCATGCGGGCCGAGACTTGCTCTCGCCGGCGGATGCGCGAGTGCGGCCGACGGCGGAGCTCGTTCGCGTGGGCATGCTGGAGATGCTGAAGTCGGACGTGAAGAATGCGCGGGTGCTCGACCTCTTCGCGGGCACGGGCGCACTCGGACTGGAAGCGCTATCCCTCGGCGCCCACAGTGCGGATTTCATCGAATTTCGTCCGGCGAGCCTGCATGCCCTCAAGGCGAACATCGCCACGCTCCGGATGCTGGATCGCACGCGCGTGTTCAAGCGCGACGCCATTCCGTTCGCGGCCGCACTGCCGCGCGACAGCTATGACATCGCGTTCGCCGACCCGCCGTATGGCTCGCGGATGCTGGACCTCGTGCTCGAGAGCTGGCAGGCGACGGGGTTCGCGCGCGTGCTCGCCGTGGAGCATGCGAGGACGCACGCGATCCCGCGTGGTGCGCAACGGCGCGAGTTCAATGACACCATCGTGACGGTGTATCGTCTCCCGGCTGCGCTCGAGACGCCCGCCCAGTAGGCGCGCTCGCGGTGACGGTCTGGTTGTCCTTCTGCTGTTGCTCAACGTTCCTCAGACAAAGAGCCCGCCGCGTAGAACGCAAAAAACGGCGGATCAGTGATGATCCGCCGCTCCTTGCCAACGCTGGTGTCAGCGTTCGAGTGCCGCCGCGAGCAACTTGCCGTGGGTGGCAGCATCGCCTGCAGTAACGGACTGCAGGGAGAGGGTGAGCGAGAAGCGCGAGAATTTCGTCTTGAGTTGAACCGGATACCGGTTCGCATCGTCGCTGAACCAGATCTGCGCGTCTCCATTCTCGGAGAACAACCCGTTCGCCTTGATCGACGGACGGACGACGATCGTGCCGAACGTTCCGGCGTTCACCGTCACCGTATCGGTCCGGAGTCCGGTCAGGACCACAGGATTGCGGTCGGGGCGGAAGTATCGGTCGTCACGACGCGTCTCGCCCACATGCAGCTTCGCGATGCGCACCGCATAGATGAACGAACCGTCGTCGAGAGGATTGGCGACACTGGCTTCGAGCGGCTCATCGTCCTTCTGGTATGCAGCGCGCTCGGGGAAGATCTCGTACGTCGTGTTCCGGCTGTAGCGGCCTTCGGAGATGCGTTGCGTATGACGCAGCGACGCGAGCGTCTGGACATCGATCCAGCTCTCGTAGCGGTCGTGCACCCGGTAGAACGGCACGCCACCGTCGATCGAGAAGAGAACGTGATACGCGGGACGGCCGCGAACGATCTCGATATTGTCGACACGCATGCGTGCCGTGCCCGCAGGCAAGCCCCCAAAGCTCGCTTTGTAGACCAGCTCCTCGCCCACGGCGAATGGCACGGGCGCGAACGTGATGGAACCGGACTGCCTCGACGCTGGCGCCGCGATGTTCGACGGCGAATGCACCGACACCGCCGGGAGCAGCGCTAGTGAATGACTGGCGGCGATCGGCTGGGCACCCGCCCGAATCGCAAAGGCAGTGAGCGCGGTGAGCACGGCGAGTCCGAGACCCGTGCGAATGTTCCGAGCGCGTTTGGCGACGTCTTCGGTACTTGCTGCGGTCATCGAAGCACGGTGTGACATGGTCATTTCCTTCCGGCACCCGGCCGGCCTCCTGCACTACCTACGACGCCTGCGGCCAATCAGTCGTACGTGTTGGCATCGTATTGTTGAACGAGACACGGCTCGTTGCCTTCTCTGTACGTCGCTTCAGCTTGCCCGAAATCGACATCCGGCCCTGAATCCGCCTACTGCTGTACCGTTCACATAACGGATAGTGCATATATGAATGTCAGAACCCTGAAAAAGTTTCCGTCATTTCAGGACGGACAATACCTCGACCATTCTCAGCCGATCCGCGCTCGACACCAACGCCGCCAGCTCCGACTGCAGCTCAGCGATCGCCTCGGTGCCCGCCGCATGTCGCTCGATACCCAGCGGCGTGACGACCGCACGAATCGCCCGGCGATCCGACGCGTCATCGACCCGATTGACCAGGCCGTCCATTTCCAGCCGATCCGCGAGTTGCGTGATATTCGACCGGACGCACTTGAGCGACCCAGCCAATTCGCTCAGGGCCATTGGCTCCCCCGCGCGCACAAGGGCGTCAAGCGCCTGAAACTTGGCCGGCGTCAGGGAAACCGACTCGAGAATGCTTTCGAGCCTGTCCTGGATGTGCCGAGCTGAACTGATGATCGCCAATATGAGCCCGTCGTCTGGGCCATTCTGGAGATCATGTCGCTCTGCAACCGCACCCTGATAGTTCATGGACTGAACTATACATGCCAGATCCTGCCACCGCAAGGGACCGGCTGCTTCTCAAGTGTCCAACGAAGACCTGCTCAGCGAAGTATGCTGAGGAGGCCCGGTATCGCGGGCGCTTTCGCTTTCCATAGACGTAACCACAACGCTCGAGGGACCGACATTTCTCGCTGCTTCCCATCATGACGCCGGTCGAAGCCCGCACGCGGACGCGGCTCTGGTGGTTTCCGCTGGCGATTATCGCGGCGGCGCTCCTTTCCTTGTTTGCGGCTCCGTACTTCACGACAACGCGTCTTCAGGAGATTCGCGTCTACGTCACGGACGTCCTCTCCCCTGCACTGGTACGTACGAATGATCTCGAGGCGGCGCTCGCCACGGAGTTTGCGGCGCGGAGCGAGATCGCGGAGGGCGCCGGTGAGACGTCCGCGGCGGCGAGGGCTGCCGATGCCGCTCACGCATCCATCACGCGGGACGAGCAAGCGCTCGACTCATTGGTCAGGCGCGCTGGGCCCGAGGCGATAGCACGATTTTCTGAAGCGCGTGCTTCCATCACCGCATGGCAACGCGAGGAAGATCGCTTTCAGGCCGAGTCGCGCTCCGGGCATGAAGTGGTGCACGGCGCGGCAGCGAGCGCATCGCGCGGGCGGCGGTGGGAGGCCATCCAGGTCGCGCAGGACAACATGCAGCGTCTTGAGGACGAGCTGAACGCACGGGCGGCCGACCGCCACGTGCAGGTGGATGATCTCGAACGCCTCGGCGTCATCGTGCCGGCGGGACTCGTGCCGCTTGCGCTACTTGCACTCGGGGCGGTCGCGTGGACTGCACGTCGCACAATCCTCCTCTCGGAGGCGGCGGCCATGGGACAGCGGGACGCCGAGCGTGCGATGGCCGCCAAGTCGGCGTTGATGCGCGGTGTGACGCACGACCTCAAGAATCCACTCGGCGCCGCGCGCGGCTATGCGGACCTGCTCGTGGACGGCGCACTTGGTCCGCTGCCGGATGCGCAGGCCAAGGTGATTCATCGCCTCCGCAACCTCCTCACGGCGACACTGGATACCGTCAATGACCTCGTCGAGGTCTCGCGCGCGGAATCGGGTCAACTGAAGATCGAGCGTCAGGAATGCGACGTCGCCCAGATCGCGCGCGATTCCGTGGACGACTACCGTGCCATGAGTGATGTCGCCGGACTGACGCTCGGCTTCGACGCGGATGCTGTCGCGCTCGAGGGGGCCGCCCGCGTTTCGACGGATCCTGCCCGCGTGCGCCAGGTGCTTGGCAACCTGTTGTCGAATGCCGTGAAGTACACTCCGCAGGGTGGCACGGTGCGGGTCGTCGTTTCGCCCCGGCACGATGAAGCGCTGGGCCAGGTGGTTGCGTTCGACGTCGCCGACACGGGGCCGGGCATTTCGGAAGCGCTTCATGAGCGGGTTTTCGAGGAGTTCTTTCGCGTGCCGGCGACGGTCGCGATTGCCCAAGGCACAGGCGTCGGGCTGGCGATCGCGCGGCGCCTCGCGCGGCTGTTGGGTGGAGATCTTCGTGTGAGCGAGACACCGGGCGGGGGTGCGACCTTCTCGCTGCTACTGCCCTCGCGGTAGATCCGTGCCGAGTGACTTGTCGTCCATCAAATTGGGTAAAACTCGGCGTGACGAGAAGTGGACTCGGCGCCACAATGTGTGGTAAATATCCGGCAATGCCCGTTTCTCTTGTCTGGCGATGTAAACCCATGAAGGCGCTTAGTCCTTATGGATCAGTCAGTTAGACGCGCGTAGAAGTAACCGAATCGTCGCCGGCGGGGGAACATTGTTTGCGTTTGTCGACCTCGGATTTCCCCTGTTACGCCACCTTATTCGGAGAAGACCATGCGTCGTGTTTCGCCGGCCTCCATTTTGGCCACCGCTGCTAGCGGCCTGCTGTTCGCGGGCTGTAGCACTGAAAGTACTCCAACTTCGTTGAAGCAGATTGATCCGGTTGCGCGCTTCTCGATTGGTCCATCGGCTACCTCGGCTCCCGAGCCTGGGCGCATCAAGATTTGCAAGAATGCGGCGAGCAACGTGAGCGGAACGTTCACAGTATCATCGACCCCCGCCAATGGCGGTTCGGCAACGGTACTGTCACCGACCACCGTTGCGCCTGGCAGCTGCACCATCGTAGCCGAAGATTTCGACGGTGCAGATGTCGGCTCCTACAATACTCCCACGGAGACTTCAGCCGGCTTCGTCAGCGTAACGGCCAAGTTCGTTAGCAGGAGTGCCAGCGGGGTTAATACAACGAGCGACATTGCGTACACACCGGGGCAAGCGCTCTTTCTGAACCAATTCCATGGATACACGCTCACTTATGTGAATCACGTCGATGCGCCGCCGGGTGCGAAGTGTCCGAAGGAAGACAGCCGGCAAGGCTCCGAAAAGGGGCAGCGCTCCGCCGAAGGGAAAAACAAGAAGCAGAACCATGATGATGACGATGCTTCCAGCTGCTGTTCCGAACAAGGGAAGCGCTCTTCCGAACAAGGGAAGCGCTCTTCCGAAAAATGGGGAGACGAGAAGCAGAAGCGCGATGATGACGACGCATCTGACTGCTGTTCCGGTGCCGAGCGTTGTCGCAGTGATCGGGATAAGTGATCTGGGAGCCCATTCAATCGGCAACGTCGTCGCCTCCGATGGCGGGCACGGCCCGTCGTCAGGTAGGCGCGGCGATGGCCTCTTCACAGCGATCGTCCGCACGGCGTCCTGACCAACCAGACGGTTTCTGATAGACGCCCCGGTGCCAATCACGCACCGGGGCGTTTTTCATGCCCGTGACGTATACGCTGTGGCGCCCGGCGGGACGAATCGCTAATGATCGTGGCGAATATCGCGGCGCTCAGCCTGGGCAGATCGGGCGGCCTGCTCGGCAAGTCGCGGCCGCTTATTCCGGCGGCCGCTGCCCCCGCGGGGCGCCGTTGGCGCGACCGCCCGCATTCGGATTCGTTGTCGGTTTCCTGAACCACTCCGGCAGCTTGTCCCACTGCTCCTTCGTGAGGACGACCTGCATCTGCCTCACCGCGGCGACGTAGTTGTTACGCGCGAGCTGGAGCGCCGGCTGGATCTGCGGGAACGCCTGGCGGATATCGCCGCCCGCCGAGTCGAGATGCGTCTTCAGCTCCTCGGCAAGCACGGAGTCCTTCGCCTCCATGAGCATGCCGACGGAATCCACCGCTGCCAGCTGCGCTGGAGTGAGCGCGAGGTGCAAGGAATCATTGAAGCCGCGCACCGTGACCGCGGGATCGGGTGCGACGCGGCTCACGATCGCCTTCGCGTCGACGCCGCCACCGGCCGCACCTGCGCGACCAGTGATTGCGCGAAGCAGCGCCTGGGTACGGTCGCGCTGCATATCGGGACCGACCTGGAGTCGACCGGTAAATGCGACCTGGAATGGATTGAACGCCGCAGAACGAGAAGCGGGGTTGTTCCCGAAACGCTCGTTGACCTGATAAACGAACCGCGGATTCCTGGAATCCGATGCATCGAACCCGCGCACGAAGAGCAGGTTCGGATCGACGCGGCTCGTCTGCCCCCAGCCACTCAGGTTGTCCGAGCCGTGCAGCAGTTGGTCGAGACCTGTGAGCGGATTAACGAGCTGTACCTGAAGCTGTAAACGCTGCTGGATCATCCCGCCGAGATTCGGGCGAAGGTTCGCCTGGAAGTCGAGACGCGGCGTCCAATCGCCGACGCAGGTGTTGCGACCAGCGACGCTTCCCATCTGCGACAGCAGGCAGCTGCGCGCCTTTGCAGGAGCTTCAGCGAGCAGACGCGTCATCCCGTTCGTGAGTGCCGAGTCAGGCGCGGTGGATGGGTTGTAGATGAAAGCGCGGTCGTTGCGCGCGCCGTCGCCATTAATGTCGCTCCCGACGAGCGGCGTATACGGCGCGCCGGAACTGAAGCCCATCACGGAGGTGAGGTCGAGCCACGACTTCGCCATCCATGTCATCGTGCCCTGGATGTTGTGTGCTCGACCAAGGTTGCTGCGTGACCACGTAATCAGGTTCGGATCGCCAGCGGTTGTCGGCGCCGAGAATCCACCGGATGGCGATCCGCCGGAGAACGACGATTGATCGCGCGCGTTCTGGTAGGTGTATGACAGGCTCCAGATCAAGTTCGTCAGGCTGACGCCGTTGAAGGTCGTGGTCACCTGCGCCGTGCGCGACTCCAGGTAGGAGCCGATTTCGTAGACGTGGCCGAGGCCGCTCACCCTCCTCGAGCCGAGCACACTCACGGCACCCGTGCTCGGCACGATCGAGTTCGCGGGCACGTAAATCGGACGTCCAGCTTCCGCGGCGAGCTGGAATTGCGGCGTCGCATTGAGGTTCAGGTCAGTGACGCCATAGAGGTTCGTGCCGAGCGCATACGAGCCATCGACGCTCGCGGAGTAGCGGAGGCCAAGACGTTTCTGGAAGCCGAGTGACGCACGCCACGCGCGCGGGGCGGTGAATGTGGAATCGAACAGCGTCACATTCGAGCGGGTGTTCGAGAACGCCTGTCCGGGCCCGGTGCCGTCGAGACAATTCGTGGGCAGCGACGATGGATCACTCTGGTAGAGCGACCAATCGGGAACCGGTACTGCGCTGCCAACGCAGACGAGCTGCGTTTCGCCCGTGGGAAGTCCCGTTGCATCGATGGCGGAGCTGAAGAGGCTCGTGGGTACCTTGCCGCGAAACTCGCCGATGCCGCCACGCAGTACACCGACGCTGTTCACACCACCCGGCACGGCGGCCGCACCACCACCGCCACGACCGCCACCACCGCCGCGGCCCCCACCACCGCCGCCGAGGC
>JALYVY010000198.1 GCA_030852985.1 Gemmatimonadota bacterium
TCGTCCTATCCTCCTATCCTCCTATCCTCCTATCCTCCTATCCTCCTTCTTCTAGCTCGTTTCCCCGCGACTTATCTTTCGCGGACATGTCCAATCCAGACACCACCGACGACGGGTTCCCCGCCCAATACGACCCCGCCGCCACCGAGGCGGCCATCTACGCGCAGTGGCAGCAGGCCGGCTGCTTCACCGCGGACGCATCACGCTCCTCACGCATCGGCGGTGATCGCGATCCCTACGGCATCTTCATGCCGCCGCCGAACGTCACCGCCATCCTGCACGTCGGCCATGGGCTGAACAGCGCCGTCCAGGATGTGCTGATCCGATGGGCGCGCATGAAGGGGCTCGAGGCACTCTGGGTCCCTGGCATGGACCACGCCGGTATCGCCACGCAGAACGTCGTCGAAAAGCAGTTGGCCTCTGAAGGACTCTCGCGCAACGACCTCGGCCGCGAACGGTTCGTCGACCGCACGAAGGAATTCGTCGAGCGCACGGGCGGCATCATTCTCCAGCAGCTCAAGGCCATCGGCGCCTCGGCCGATTGGACACGCACGGCCTACACCTTCAGCCCCGAGCTGAGCCTCGCCGTGCGCGAGGCGTTCGTGCGGCTGTACGAAAAGGGACTCATCTATCGCGGCCACCGCGTCATTCACTGGTGTCCGCGCTGCCTCACGTCGTTGTCGGACGAAGAGGCGGAGCCGCACGAGACCACCGGCGCGCTGTACCACATCGCCTATCCGATCGAAGGCGACGCATCGCGCACGATGACCGTTGCCACTACGCGCCCCGAAACGATGTTCGGCGACGTCGCCGTGGCCGTGAATCCGGCTGACGAGCGCTACGCAGACCTCATCGGCAAGAACGTCATTCTTCCGATCCTCGATCTCGCCATCCCGGTGGTCGCGGATGACTACGCCGATCCCGCCTTCGGCACCGGCGTCGTGAAGATCACCCCCGCGCACGACGCGAACGACTTCGAGGTTGGTCGTCGCCACAACCTCGCCGCACCGGTCGTGATCGACCAGTACGGCATCATGAACGAAGTCGCGGATGCGCGAGGTCGCGTTCCGTCGGCGCTCCAGGGCGTCGATCGATTCGAGGCGCGTGATCGCACCGTCGAAATGCTGAAAGCCGCCGGCCGTCTGGCGAAAAAGGAGACGCACCAGCACAACGTGCGACACTGCTATCGCTGCGACACCGTCGTTGAGCCGCGGCTCTCGGACCAGTGGTTCGTGCGCATGGCGCCGCTCGCCGCGCCCGCGCTCGAAGCCGTGCGCTCGGGACGCGTGCGCCTGCTGCCCGAGAAATGGGTTGGCGTGTATGAGCACTGGATGACGAACATCCGCGACTGGAACATCTCGCGACAGATCTGGTGGGGGCACCGCGTGCCCATCTGGTATTGCCGTGCCTGCGATGCACCGAACAACGTTATCGCGAGTCGCGAAGATCTCGTCACGTGCCCCACCTGCGGCGGCGACGTCACGCAGGACGAAGACGTGCTCGACACCTGGTTCTCCAGCAGCCTGTGGCCCATGTCCACACTCGGCTGGCCCAACGAGCACGCCACCGACCTGCGCGCTTTCTATCCCAGCGACGTGCTCGTCACCGCGCCGGAGATCCTGTTCTTCTGGGTCGCGCGGATGATCGTGATGGGCTACGAGTTCATGGGCGACGCGCCGTACCACAGCGTGTACCTGCACGGCACCGCGCGCGACACGCAGGGCCGGAAGATGTCGAAGTCACTCGGCAACGGCATCGACCCGATGGACGTCGTGCACCTCTACGGCGCCGACGCGCTCCGCTACACCCTCATTGCCGGAATGGGGATGGGAGCGGACGTCTTCCTCGACCCCGACGACCTCGACAAGTCGTTCGCCACGGGCCGCAACTTCGCCACGAAGTTGTGGAACATCGGCCGCTTCCTGCTGCGCAATGTCGGCGACGAAACCGTGCGTCCGTTCGCCGAGCTTGCGAACGATGAACTGAGCCGCAGCGACGCCTGGATCCTCTCGCGCCTCGATGTCGCCATCCAGGAATGCGATCGGGCGATTGGCCCGGTGCGTCCGAACGGCAGCCACTGGGCCGACACCGAGCGCGCGTCCGGCCTGCGACTCAATGAGCTCGCGGAATCCGCCCGTCGCTTTGTGTGGAACGAGCTCGCCGACTGGTATCTCGAGGCCAGCAAGGGACGCCTGCTCACCCCCGGCGCCGACGCGGAAGTCGCGCGGTCGGTGCTCGTGCACGTGTTCGACCAGGCGCTGCGGCTGCTCCACCCGATCGTGCCATTCGTCACCGAGGCGCTGTGGCAGCGGTTGCCCGGGCACGTCGACGGAACATGGCTCGCGACATCCGCATGGCCCGCGGCACGCAGCGACGCGAGCAGCGACGAACGCCCCGCCGACTTTGAACTGATCAAGGATCTCGTGGAAGGTGTGCGAAGCCTTCGTGCCGAGTATGTGATCCCGCCCGGTAAGCCCATCACGGCGCATGTGGAAGGGCCGGCCGCAATACTGGAGATGCTTCGCCAGGAAGCACCGCTCGTCGCGCGCCTCGCGCGCACCGACCTCGCCTTCTCACCCCGCGAAGGAAGTGAAGCGGCAGCGAACGTGGTGCTGTCGCGCGGCGCGAGCCTCATCGTGCCACTCGCCGGCCTGGTCGACGTGAAGAAGGAGTGCGACCGTCTCGCCACCGAGCTCGCGAATCTCGAGAAGCAACTCGTCGCGCTCGAAGGACGGCTCGGTAATCCGGGATTCGTGAATCGCGCGCCGGCGCACGTGATCGAGGGCGAACGCACGAAGCGTGAGGAGTGGACTACACGAGCCGGTCAGCTCCGCTCGCGCTACGAGGGCCTGTGCGGCACGCGCTGATCGCCGCGCTGGGCATCGCATTCGTCGCGTGCGCGTCCGCGTCACCGCCGCCGGGCGGACCCGAAGACAAGGTGGCCCCGCGCCTCATCCGCGTGTCGCCCGACACCAATGCGGTGAATGTCACCGAGCGCGCCGCGCAGTTCTACTTCGACGAGACCATCAACGATCGCGGCGAAGGCGCGCAGGTACTCGACAACTATTTTCTCGTGTCGCCATCGGACGGGGCGATGGACCTGAGTTGGCACCGCAGTCGCATCGACGTGCGGCCCCACCGCGGCTTCCGTCCGAACACGGCCTATTCGGTCACCATGCTCCCCGGCCTCTCGGACCTGCGCAACAACCTGATGAAGACGGGCGCGAAGATCGTCTTCTCCACGGGCCCAACCATCCCCACACAGTTCATCGAGGGAATTGCCTTCGATTGGGCCGCGGGAACTCCTGTGCGCGCCTACATCGAGGCCATCTCGCCCGACAGCATCACCTACCTCGCCCAGTCCGATACAGGCGGCAGGTTTTCCGTGGGCCCGTTGCCTGCCGGCTCGTATCTCCTGCGGGGCATCGTCGACCAGAACAACAACCACGTACTCGATCGCTCCGAAGCGTATGACACGGTGCGCGTCAACGTGCCTGGCGCCGCGCGCATCGAGCTACTTACCGCCCTGCGCGATACGCTTCCAGCGCACATGTCGGTGCCCAGCGTTACGGACTCCACTACGCTGACCGTGAACTTTGACCGGGCGCTGGATCCCACGCAGACCATTCTGCCGACGGCCTTCCGTTTACTCGCCTCCGACAGCAGCGTCGTTCCCATCCTCGCGGCGTATTCACCGCTCGAGTTGAAGCGCGTGGACAGCCTGCGCACGCGTGCACTCGCCGACTCGACCCGGCGCGCCGATTCGCTCGCCGGCAAGCCCCTCACGCCCATTGTCGCACCGGTCGAGCCGGTCGCGCTGGCGCCCGGCGCCAAGGCACCGCCGCCGCCACCGCCGCGCCCAAGCGTGCCGTCACCATTCAGCACGGTCGTCCTGAAGCTCGGCGCGCCACTCACGCCAAGCAGCGAGCATCGATTGAGCACCCCAGGATTACGCGCTCTCAGCGGACGGGTGGCGCCGAGCGAGCGACGTTTCACGACGCCCAAGCTGCCGCCGCCGAAAGCGCCGGGCGATACAACGCGCAACAGCCCCGCCGTGCGCCGCGTTCCTCCACGCCCGCCGGCGTGATGACGTCTCCACTGCCGATGGGGCGAAAGGCCGCGCTCCTCGACCGCGACGGGACGATCATCCCGGACCGTACCTATACGAACGACCCCGCCGACGTCAGCCTGCTGCCCGGTGCGGCCGAGGCGATACGGCGGCTCGCGACGAAGGGGTACCCATCGATCGTGATCACCAACCAGTCGGGCATCGCGCGAGGCCTGGTGACGCTCTCGCAGTATCGCGCAGTTCGCCTGCGGTTGACGGAGCTGCTTGCGGCCGAAGGTGCGTCGCTGCTCGATACGTTCAGCTGCCCGCATCATCCCGACTTCGGCCTGCCGTGCACGTGCCGCAAGCCCGCCACCGGCATGTACGAGCGAGCGGCGGCCACGCACGGCCTCGATCTCTCGCGCTGCCTGTTCATTGGTGACAAGGCGCGCGACGTGGCACCCGCCGTTGCATTTCACGGACGCGCCGCGCTCGTGCGCTCCACCAATACCGCCGACGCCGACGTCGCCTACGCCGAGTCGATTGCGGCGCCCGCATTTGCCACGCTGCTGGAAGCGGTCAACGACCTGCTCGACATCCAACAGTGACGCGGGCAAGGGTTGCGGTGTTGGCCAGCGGAGGCGGCAGCAACCTCCAGGCGCTCATCGACTATTTCACCGCCCTTGGCGATCGTCGTGCCGCTGACCTCGTGCTCGTGGCGTCGAACAGGCCGGACGCGGGCGCCCTCGTGCGCGCACACGCCGCCGGCATTCCGGTGGCCATCGTCCGCTCGGCGCGCGACGAGAGTGCGGAGGAAATGCTTCCGATGCTCAAGCGGCATCGCGTCGACCTCGTCGTGCTTGCGGGCTATCTCCAGCTCGTACCGCCGGCGGTGACCAAGGCCTTCGCCGGTCGCATAGTGAACGTGCACCCGGCGCCGCTTCCCGACTTCGGCGGGGCGGGCATGTACGGACGTCGTGTGCATCATGCGGTGCTGAGCGCCGGCGTAAAGTTCAGCGGACCCACGGTGCACTTCGTCGACGACGAATACGATCACGGCGCCACGATCGCCCACTGGCCCGTCCCCGTGTTGCCCGGTGACGACGACAAGGCCCTCGCCGTTCGCGTCCTGGCGGCCGAACATCTCCTGTTGCCCCGCGCCGTACAGGCCGTGGCGTCCGGCGCTCGCCTGCCCGAGCGGCTGGTGCTCCCTTCGTTTGGCGCCGCCATGAACGACGCCGAGCTGGAAACCATCGCGGACGAATGGTTCAATCCTCCCGCGAGCCGAGCGCGTTAACAGCCGCACAATCAGTGCTCCTTCCTTCCCGTGCTGCGGGAATCCTCCTCGACGTCAACATTCTAAAATGCCCCGCGCCCTGCTTTCCGTCTCCGACAAGACCGGTCTCCTCGACTTCGCACGCGGCCTCCGCACACTGGGCTGGGATCTCCTGTCGACCGGGGGCACGTCGCGCGCGCTGCGCGACGGAGGCATCGAGGTGCGCGATGTCGCCGACGTCACGCAATTCCCCGAGATGCTCGACGGCCGCGTGAAGACACTGCACCCCGCCGTACACGGTGGCCTCCTCGCTCGGCGCGACCTGCCGGAGCACATGAGCGCCATCGCCGAGCATGGCATTGCGCCCATCGATCTCGTTGCCGTGAACCTGTATCCCTTCGAGCAAACGGCAGCGCGCGGCGGTGTGTCGCCCGAAGAGGTCATCGAGCAGATCGACATTGGCGGTCCCAGCATGCTCCGGTCGGCCGCGAAGAATTTCGCGGCGGTCACCACGGTGGTGGACCCCGCGGACTACACCGCCGTGCTCGCCGCACTCACGGCCGCGACAGATGATGTCAGCTACCGTCGCGAACTTGCCGCAAAGGTCTTCGAGCACACCGCGTCGTACGATGCGGCGATAGCCGGCTGGTTTGCACGCCAGCGCAAGGACGTCTTCCCCGACCGTGCGTGCGTGACGCTTCGCAAGCAGCAGGCGCTTCGCTACGGGGAGAACCCACAGCAGCCCGCGGCATTCTATGTCGAGCGCCCGGGCGCCGGACTGAGTGCGCTGAAGCAGCGTGGCGGAAAGGAGCTGTCGTTCAACAACCTCCTCGACCTCGAGGGCGCATTGCTCGCGTCGGAACCGTTCGGCGACGAGACCTGCTGCGCGATCATCAAGCACACGACACCGTGCGGCCTTGCCACGGGCGCCACCGCGCTGGACGCCTACAGGAAGGCGCTCGCATGCGATCCGGTATCTGCCTTCGGCTCGGTGATCTCCTTCACTACCCCAGTCGACGACGCCACCGCCGAGGCGGTGTCGGCCATGTTCGTCGAGTGCGTGGTGGCGCCGTCGTTCAGCGACGGCGCCATTGAGGTGCTGGGTCGCAAGAAGAATCTTCGCGTCCTCGAAGGGCGCGCGACGTGGGCCGAAGGTGCGCTGGATTACAAGCGCGTGCGCGGCGGCATGCTGGTGCAGCAGCGCGCGTCGTCGGTCATCGATCAGCAGGGGTGGACCACGGTCACGAAGCGGCAGCCGACCCCCGAGGAGCTGTCCGACCTGCTCTTCGCTTGGCGCGCCGTGGCGAGCGTGAAGTCCAATGCCATCGTGCTCGCGCGCGACGGCGCCACCATCGGCATCGGCGCGGGACAGATGTCGCGCGTCGATGCGGCGTTCCTGGCCGTCCACAAGGCGACCACCGCCTGCCACGCCACGGCCGGTTCCGCACTCGGTTCCGACGCCTTCTTCCCGTTCCGCGACGGCGTCGACCAGGCAGCCGAGGCAGGGGTGCGGGCGATCGTCCAGCCGGGCGGCTCGGTGCGCGACGCCGAGGTGATCGCAGCGGCGGATGAGCACGACATCGCAATGGTATTCACGGGCGTGCGCCTCTTCCGTCACTAGCCGGCGCCGCAGTCCGCCGCGCGGTGTCCGCCCGTCCCCGTTCGCCGTCCGCCGTTGCCCCGTCTTATATTGCTCTGCTTCCGCCCCGCCCTCCGCGGGGCGTGTGCCATTCGACACTCCCACGCTGACAATGGCGACGACGTCTCCGCCGTCTGACCTCGATTACCGACCGTCCTGGCTGGCTGCCACCATCGTCACGGCGGTCGTCTTCGTCCTGTACCTGCTCACGCTGGCCCCATCCACCGCGATGTGGGACACGAGCGAGTACATCACGGCCGCCTACACGCTCGGTCTCCCGCATCCGCCGGGCAACCCGCTGTTCGTGCTCATCGGCCGGGTGTTCGCCATCCTGCCCATCGCGAAGACCGTCGCCGTCCGCATCAATGTGCTCGCGGCGATCTGCAGCGCGGTATCCGCCGGCATGTGGTTCCTGATCACCGAGCGCGTGCTCGTCAGCTGGTTCTCGGACCGGTGGAAGCGCATCGTCGGCGGAGCCATCGCCGCACTGATTGGCGCCACCGCGTTCACGGTGTGGAACCAGAGCGTCGTGAACGAGAAGGTGTACACCGTTGCCCTCATGGGTATCGCGATCATCTCGTGGCTGATGATCCGCTGGTGCGACGAGCCCGACGGTCGCAAGGCGGATCGCACGCTGGTGCTCGTGGCATACCTGCTCGGCCTCGGCTACGCGAATCACATGGCCGGCATGGTCGCGGCGCCGGCCGTCGGACTCTCGGTGCTGATCATTCGCTGGCGGACCGTGCTGCGGTGGAAGCTGCTGCTGGCGTGTGCAGGCGCCGTTTTCCTCGGCATCACGCCCTTCGCCATGCAGCCCATCCGCGCCGCGCACTATCCCGCGCTCAACGAAGGTGAGCCTACCGCGTGCCGCCAGGGATTGAAGCTGGACTGCACGTTCAGCTCGGGGACGTACGACGCGTTCATGTACAATTTCAATCGCGGCCAGTACGGCAAGCCCGAGCTCTCCGAGCGTCAGGCGCCGCTCTCCGCGCAGGTGGGGATGTGGTGGCTGTACTTCAAGTGGCAGTGGCTGCGCGACGCGCACTACGACCACCCGTTCGCCCAGAGCCTCCTCGCCGCGATGTTCCTCGTGCTCGGGTTGCTCGGCGGATATGTGCATTTCCAGCGAGACCGGCGAAGCTTCTGGTATTTCGGCTCGTTGATGTTCACGGTGACGCTCGCACTGATCTACTACCTGAACTTCAAGTACGGCGCGTCGCAGAGTCCCGAGCTGAATGGAGTGGCTCGCGAGGTGCGCGATCGCGACTATTTCTACATCTGGAGCTTCTCGTCCTGGGGCGTGTGGGCGGCGCTCGGACTCGTGGCGGTCTGGGATTCCATCGCCGCATTGATCGCGCGCGAAACCGTCACCGAAGGGCGCGAGACCTACGAGCGGCCGACAACCCGCGCGCTCGCCATGGCGTCGCCCCTGCTGGCACTCGCGATCATTCCACTCTTCACGAACTGGACGACCGCGTCACGTGCCGGACAGACGGATACCGCGGACTTCGCGAAGGACCTGCTCAACTCCGTCGAGCCCTACGGCGTGCTCGTCACCGTTGGCGACAACGACACCTTCCCGCTCTGGTATGCGCAGGAAGTCGAGCACGTGCGGCAGGACGTTGTCGTGGCGAACACCTCACTGCTGAACACGGACTGGTACACACGACAGCTCATCCGTCGGCCGGTGTTCACGTACGATGCGGCAGCGGGTCCGGCCATCTATCGCAATGGCACGTGGAAGAAGCCCACGGGCTCCCCGCTGCACATGACACAGGTCCAGGGCGACTCGGTGCCGGCGTACATCCAGCTCGATCGCCCCATGACGTTCCAGGGCGGCCCGAT
>JALYVY010000421.1 GCA_030852985.1 Gemmatimonadota bacterium
ACTCCGGACTGGTCCGCGGCTTCCACGGCCGCACGCGTCAGTGCGCCAATTACTTCCGCGCAGTAGTCGGCGTTGCCGGGAGCCATCGCTGCCGGGGAACCCACCACCTCGGTGAGCACCTCGCCGTCGGAACCAGCGATGATCACGCGGGTCTTGCTTCCGCCCGCATCCACACCTATGACAATATCCAGATCACTCATTGCGCAGTTTCAGGATGAGGTCTCGCGTGTCGGTTGGGAAAGAGCGAGGTGAGCATTCCAACTGACACGGTGACGATGGTTCCAATCAGAACATACCAGGGCCACGCGATCCGGCCCACCGGCTCCAGCGCCGGCCAGAGCGACGACAGCTGCTTGGCGAACACGATCACGCTCATCACGGTGATGCCCACGGCCATCCCCGTAATCGCATCGCGTTGTTGCGCACGCTTCCACAGAAGCCCGAGAGCGAAACCACCGAGCAGCGCGCCGTATGTGAACGACGCGATGGAGAGCGCGACGATCACCACCGGGGTTCCCTGTTGCCTGTACAGTAGCGCGATCACCAGCAGCACCACACCCCACGCGAGACTTGCGCGCTTTGCCACGGCAAGCGTTCTGGCGTCGCTCGGCGTGCGGCCCGTGAGCGGCAGGTAGATGTCGTGCACCGTTGCGGCGGCGAGCGAGTTGATTGCCCCCGAGTGAGCGCTCATGGTGGCCGCGAGAATAGCCGCGACGAGCAAGCCCATCAATCCCGTTGGCATCGCGGTGACGATGAACGTTGGGAAGATCTTGTCCGGCGAGTCGAAGTGTTGCGCGCCGAAGTACACCCAGAGGCCCGCTCCGATCAGCAGGAACAACGCAAATTGCACGAACACCGCGAAGCCACTTCCGATCAGCGCCTTTCTTGCATCGCGCAGTGACGATGCGGTCATGAGCCGCTGCACGATAACCTGGTCCGCGCCGTGAGAAGCCATCGAGAGGAACGCACCACCGAGCAGTCCGGCAAAGAGCGTCTGCGGCTGATCGAACCCCGTGTAAAGATCAATGACCCTCAGCTTTCCGGCGGCTGCAGCCGTGTGCAGGATGCTGCCCCAGCCGCCTGCAACGCCGTGCCCGATGATCACGACCGCCGCTGCGGCGCCGATCAGGTATACTATCGTCTGGATGACGTCGGTCCAGACGACCGCACGCACTCCACCGTTGTAGGTGTAGAAGAGCGTCAGCGCTCCCAGCACAAGAATCGCGGTAGGCATCACCACCGTTGCCGGGAGAACTGGTTCGAGGATCAGCGCAACGGGAATCGCCGTGGCGAATACGCGCACCGAGTCGGCGAACGCTCGCGTGAACATGAACACCACTGAGGCGAACCGGCGCGTCGCAACGCCGAATCGGCGTTCGAGCAACGCATACGCTGTAACGAGCTGGCCATCATAGTAGCGGGGCAGCAACGTGTACGCCACTACAATGCGGCCGATGATGTACCCAGCTGCGATCTGCAGAAAGCCGAGATTCCCGATGTAGGCGAGGCCGGGAATCGATATGACCGTAAGCGCGCTGGTCTCCGTCGCCACGATGGAGAAGAGCACCGCCCACCAGGGGATGGTGTGGTTCGCGATGAAGTAGTCGCGCTCGCTCTTCTGGTTGCGTCCGAGATAGACGCCCAGGAATGTTGTGAGTGCGAGATACCCGACGACTACAATAAGGTCGAGGGCGGTGAACGAGTTTTTCATTCACCGCCCTCGGAGAACTTCGCCTTGGAGGCTAAGCCGAGAAAGATGATCCGCAGCCGCAACCGCCGGTGGCGTTCGGATTCTTGAACGTGAAGCCCGAACCCTGCATCGAGGTCACGTAATCGATGGTGACGTTGTTCACATACTGGGCGGAAAACGGATCGATAAAAACCCTGTACCCTTCCTGGGTCAGGACCAGATCGTCCTCAGCCGGCTTGTCTTCGATCAGAAGGGAGTACTTGAAGCCGCTGCAGCCGCCAGGCTGAATGCTTACGCGCAGGCCGCCGTCGTCGGGCGATACCTTTTCCATGTCCATGAACTTCTGGACCTCGACCCCAGCTGCCGGTGTCAGGGTGAGGTTGATTTCGGGCTGGCTAGAGACTGCCATTTGGGTCACTCCTTGTATGCAGGAAATATAAGCGCAAAATGAGATTTTCCAGCAGTGCGGTTACCCCCGTCGGCCGGGCGTCGGTCCAGCCTGGCCGACCGGCCGGCGAGTATCGCCGCTGGTCAGGGGCCACCCGGAGCACTCGCGGGTAGAATACCTCGGATCGACGCCGGCGTCGCCATGGTCGACTTCCTGCGCCATGTCTGCGATTATAACTACATCATCCACAACGAACGGACTCCAATGGTGATACCGCGATCGCTGAAAAGGCCCATCCTGACCCTGCTCCTGCTCACCGCGGGATGTACCGTGATCTATCACCGCATCGATGATCCCACGGGGTTGCCTGAAGCCAACGTACGGCCCGGCATCAGCGTTCTGCTCAGCGACAGCCTCGACCTCGTTCGTGGCAAG
>JALYVY010000199.1 GCA_030852985.1 Gemmatimonadota bacterium
TTCCACACCGCGCGCGGCAGCGGACCATCCACGATGGATCGGTCGTACTTGGGCTTCTCCCTCGTCGCCGCGGCCGACCCTTCCTTCGCGGCCAGGCGGCCACTGGTCGGCACGGACGTGCTCACTGCGCGTAACGGAGAAGGTCCTGCATCGCCCGCCAATTCACCGGGCGTACGGGCATCGCCTGCGCGGAGGGAAGGGAAGGGACGAATACGACGAGAAGCATCATCACCGAAGCGCGCATCTACGAACCAGAGAATGGAGAGGACCGAGTGAGGCGGTCAGGAACGTCGTAGACGCGTGACGTTGGGTGCAAGCGAAGTTCGCCCGGCACCCTGACCCCCGCAAGCATGGAAACTTTCCAATCAGAGCGGCGTACGAAGCGCATCAATCCCTCCGCCCAACGGGTCGTTTCGAATGCTGATCCATCTCGCGATTGCCCTGCTCCAGGCCGCGCCCCAGGCGCCCGCGCCGGCGCCCACGACACCGCCTGTGATGTCCGCGCGAGATTCTTCGCGAGCCAGACGAGACTCGATCAGGGCACATCGCGAGAAGAAGCCGCCGAAGCGCCTTGCCGTCACGCCGGATCACCTCGCGTCAGCGTTCAAGGACCCTGCGGCCCGTGAAATCCTCGCGCTCGCGCGGCAAGCCCGCAGCCAGCAGGACTCGGCGCTTCAGGGATACGACGCCACGACCTACCAGCGCGTCTCGGCCGGCATGGGATTCACGAAGTTCGGGCGCGACCGCCTCGCGTTCCGCACCGAACAGGCGACGCACGTACGGTGGCGCCGCGGCGTAGGCGCGTACATCGACGTCACGGGATCACGCACCGTCGTGCCCATCGCGGGCAAGTCGGCCCACGTGCACATGGACGGCGACATCTCCCCCATTCCGTACTTCCCCGGCAGCGAAACGCTCTGGATTGGATCGGGCGCATCGCGCGGCACCGTCGACGAGAACGAAGGCATCATCCATCCGCTCGCCGAGGGCGCCGAAGCCTACTACACCTACGCCACGGGAGACTCGGTCACGTTTCGCATGCCGGATGGCAAGGCGATCCGCCTGCGTGAATTGCGGGTGCGCCCCAGGACGCCGAAGTGGAACCTCGCCGTCGGGTCGCTCTGGTTCGACCTGTCCGGCGGCCAACTCGTGCGTGCAGCATATCGCATGAGCGTCCCGATGGACATCAAGGCGGTTGCCGAGGAGGATGACTCGACCTCTTTCGGCGATGTGCCGGCGATCATGAAGCCCATGCTCTTTCCCATGACCGCATCGGTAAGCGCGATCGGCGTGGAGTACGGGCTCTATCACGGTCGCTTCTGGCTGCCGCGCGTTCAGGTGCTCGAGGGTGGCGCGAGCATGAGCTTCGTCCGCGTGCCCTTCAAGCTCGAGCAGAAGTTCGAGTACGACAACGTGAATGGTGGCGAGAAGCTCGCCGCCATCGTGGTTCCGCCGGATTCTGGGCGTCGCCGCAACGGAACGGAGGTGGGCGTTACGGTCGGTCCAGAATCCGCCAGTGACTCGGTGCGCAAGGCGCGTCGGACAAGTCGGCGCAAGGCCGCATGCGACAGCAGCGGGATGATTACGACCGTCAGGCAGTCGCGCAGCAATCCGAATCCCGTCATGGTGCGCGTGCCGTGCGACTCGCTCAAGCTGGCCAATTCACCGGACCTGCCAGCGTCGATCTACGACAAGGGCGACGAAGTCTTTTCGAGCGAAGAAATGGACGCACTGGTCTCGCAGGCGCTGTCGATGGGCGCGCAATCGGACTTCGCGCCGCAGCCTGTGCAGGGACAGCTCGAGAACCTGCGCTACAATCGCGTGGAGGGACTGTCCATCGGTGGCCGCCTCGACCAGACACTTGGCGCCGGTTATTCGCTGTTCGCGACCGGGCGGCTCGGCATCGCGGACCTTGAGCCGAACGTGGAGCTCAACGCCTCGCGCAGCGACCTGCAGCGAACACTCTCGGTCACGGCCTACAATCGCCTGACGTCAGCGAGTGACTGGGGACGTCCCTTCGGGCTAGGCGCCTCGATCTCCGCATTCCTTTTCGGCCGCGACGAGGGCTTCTACTACCGCGCGAGCGGGGTCGAGCTGGGCTCGTCGCCGGATCAGCCTGGGACAAGCGCGCTGACGTGGTCGTTGTTCGCGGAACAGGAGCGCACGGCGCGCCAGAAGACCACGTTCTCGCTCGCGCGCGTCGTCCACGGCTCGACGTTCGAGCCGAATCTCGAGGCGCACCGCGCCGTCTATCTCGGGGGACGCACGCGTCGCGTCAGCACGTTCGGTCTCGATCCGCAAGGCTTCCGCCTGTTCTCCGATGCGCGCCTCGAAAGCGCGTGGGCCGACACGGGAGCGTATGGGCGCGCCGCGCTCGACCTCACCGCGTCGCACGGCATCGGCAACGGCGCCGCCGCGCTCACGCTGGCAGCCGGCAGCTCTGTGGGCGTGATGCCGACGCAACGCTTCTGGTACCTCGGCGGCACCCAGACCGTACGCGGCCAGCGGCCCGGCCTGGAAGCGGGCAATGCCTTCTGGCTCGGCCGCGCCGAGTTGGCGCAGGGGGTGGGCGTGGTGCGTCCAGTGGTATTCGCTGACCTCGGCTGGGCGGGTGACCGCGGCTCATGGAGCAAGATCGGCGTGCCGATGTCGGGCGCCGGTGCGGGGATGTCGATCATGGATGGCCTCATCCGGTTCGACGTCGCGAGAGGGATCAACCCGGAGCGGCACTGGCGCGTCGACACCTACATCGAAGCCCGATTCTGAGTCTGCGTTTGATCGGAGGGACTGCAACCGCGGAGCCGTCGGTCCACTGCCATCAGCAATCGGTTTCCAGGGAAGCGGAACGGCGCGCACACGTCCAGGACGCAGTCACTCGCTACTGTCTGCAGAAAGCTGACAACCGACGGCTCTGCGGTTGCACTTGGCTCGCGGCTCAAGCTTGCACGCGGGTCGCGTAGTTGAAGTCCTCGGTCGCCGCCGTCAACTCAGCCCACCGCTCGACGGCCCGGCATCATGCCGCGCACAGCGCGCCACTCCCCGTGGCGAAAGAAACGGGTGACGACCAGAAGTGCGGGCAACGCGAGCAATAACCCGAGCTTTGTCGCCAATCCGAGCAGCGCGAGTGGTTCGACGCCCCGCGCCGCCACCACGCGGTCGACGCCGTAGAGCGCACCGACAATGAGCGCAAGATGCGCCAACCGGCCCCATTCGAATGGCACCGGGTACACCTTGTTCGACCGCCACGCGCCTAAGGCCGCCATGAGCGCGTACGCCGCCGGCGTCGCCCACGCTACGCCGACCATTCCCCACCGCGATTCCGCAACGATGCAGATCGCGATGTTGAGAACCGCCCCCGCACCGGCGATCCATGGCAGGACGCTCGTCTTCCGTTCGATGTAGAGGCCGGCCGTCACCACGGCGTACATCCCACTGAACACGTACCCGAGCAGGATTACAGGGACAATCGGCAAGCCGCCCCAGTACGCCGGCTTCACGTAGTGATGGATGGCCGGCACCTCGCTCAGCGATGGCAGGAACAGGCCGACGCCGAGGAAGACCACGGCGCACATCAGCATCAGCACGGTGAGTACTCTCGAAAAGAGCTGCGGCGCGCCGGCATCATGCGCGTGCTGCAGGGAGAACGGCGTCCACGCCATCCGGAACATCTGGACGACGAGCAGCATCGCCACGCCCAACTTGTAGTTGAAGCTGTAGATGCCGACGACGTCCTTCGCGGTCATGGCGTACATGGCGTGCGCGACGCTTTCCGGCAGGTAGTTGAGGACGATGCGGTCCCCGTTCTCCACGAGCATCACGGCGAGCATCGCGGGAATGATCGGCAGCGCGTACTTCCAGAGCGCGCGCCACGGGGCATGCCGCAACAATCCAGGACGGAAGAGACCGGCTATTTCCGCGAGGAACAGCGCGAGTACGGTCAGGTTCGCGGCGAGATTCGCCATGAAGATGCCCTCCACGCCCCAGTGCAGCTGCCCGATGAGCACCACGTTCAAGCCGATGCTCACTCCCACGAAGAGCAGCCGCAGCACTGCGTACCGCATCGAGCGATTCACCATGCGGAGATGCGCGTAGGGCACGGCGAGCAACGCGTCCGTATAGACGATCGCCATCATATAGCGGAACGCAACGACGTCGAGCTTTGCATAGGGAGCGAGCCACGCCGCGGCGCTGATCGCGAGCACGGTGATCACGCCGCCGATCGCCACCACCATTCCGAACGACATGCTGAACGCGCGCTGCCGCTCGGCCAGTGGTGACTGCTTCACCGAGGCGGCATTGCGCATGTACGCGACGTCCATTCCCAGGTAGAGCGCGATCGAGATGATCGGGATGTACGAGTAGACGACGCTTTGGATGCCGTTCTGCGCCGGGTCGAACTGATGCGCGTAGTATGGCTGCAGCAGGTAGCTGAGCAGCCGCCCCACGATCGAGCTGAGACCGTACACCAGGGATTCGGAACCCAGCCGCTTGAGCTTCGAGCCAAAGCCGCCAGGCGCCGCGCTCGACGCGCCAGCCTCGGCGTTGGGCATACCGGACTGCGCCCCGGCTTGCGCCTCCGCGGTGACGTCCGGCAGCACGCTCGCGCTGGGAGTCGGCGTACCGCTCCTGTCAATCTTCTCCGTCATGGGGCGTCCGGTGTCCGTTGCTGAGAGGTCATCAATCCGCTCACAATCGTACTTGGTCACCCCCGATTCGCGCAGCGGCTGGGCTGAGCGGGCGCTGCCATTAAGGGAAGCGGCCCGCTGACAGACACATCGAAACCCGATTCTTCAAGGATGACAACGGGGCTTCGGCACTGCAGCCGAGGCCCCGCCGTCCGACAGCCACCAATACGTTTTTCGAGGACGGCGGAGCAGCGCCCGCAGCCCAGACGCTGTCACTGGCCACTGACGGCTGAAAGCTGACAACCGACGTCCCTGCGGTTGCATTGCCAAAGCCCAGGCTCGAGCTCGAAGCTGTTGTTCGCGCCCGACTGGCTGCTATCCTGCATTTGTGCTGGAACCCAAGCGACGAGCGTCGGATATTCACGTTCAGCCCGCCGCAGTTACCACCTCAAGACCGCCTGACCATGCGCCCAATCGCCGTCTACCACGAGCATCCCGACTGGTTCAAGCCCCTCTTCACCGAGATGGAGCGTCGCGGGTTGCCGTACGTTCGCCTGGATGCCGCCTCGCATCGCTTCGATCCCTCAGAGCGCACCTCGCCGTACTCGCTCGTCGTGAATCGCGCGAGCCCGTCGGCGTACCTTCGCGGACACGGCGGATCGACCTTCCACACTCTTCACTGGCTCCGCCATCTCGAGCGCATCGGAGTGCCCGTGGTGAACGGCAGCAAGGTCTACGGCTACGAGCTCTCCAAGGCATCGCAGCTCGATGCACTTGCCGAGCTGGGACTCGCCTTTCCGCGGTCAGTCGCCATCAACGATCCCGCGCTGGCGCTCGGCGCTGCCGAGGATCTGCGCTATCCGGTGCTCGTGAAGGCGAACATCGGTGGGAGCGGAGCGGGTATTACGCGCTACGACACCTCCGATGCACTCGCCGGCGCCAGCAAGCGTGGCGAAGTCGCACTCGGCATCGACGGCGTCGCGCTGGTGCAGGAGTCCGCACCCATGCGCGACGGACACATCACGCGCGTCGAGACGCTGAACGGCAAGTACCTCTACGCCATCAACGTCTATCCAGCCACCGGCTCCTTCGACCTCTGCCCCGCCGACGCCTGCCAGACCACCGGCGGCGTCGAGCTCGTGGGCGCCGCCTGCGCGGTCGATGCGGTGAAGACGGGTCTGCGCGTCGAGGGCTACACGCCGCCCGCGGAGATCATCGAGCAGGTCGAGCGCATCTCGCAGTTCACGGGGCTGGACATCGGCGGCATCGAGTATCTCGTCGATGACCGCGACGGCAAGCACTATTTCTACGACGTGAACGCCCTCTCGAACTTCGTGGCGGACGCGAAAAACGTTGTCGGCTTCGATCCGTGGACGAACTTCGTGGATTACATCGAGGAGCGCATCGAAGCGGGTGTGAGCGCATGAGCGTGACGCTCGCCCCTGAGGGCGAAAGGAAAGCCATCATCCCGGAGCCCGCGCCGGATATGCAGGTCGCAAGGGGCTCCACACCGAACCGTCGCATGCGGTTCGGCTATTGGCTTCCCGTATTCGGCGGTTGGCTGCGCAACGTGGACGATGAGCGGATGGACGCCAGCTGGAGCTACACCAAGCGGCTCGCGCAGCGGAGCGAGGAGCTTGGCTTCGATCTCACCCTGATCGCCGAGCTGTTCCTCAACGACATCAAGGGTGCGGACGCGCCGGCGCTCGACGCATGGAGCACGGCGGCAGCGCTCGCCGCGGTCACCGAGACCCTCGAGCTCATGGTCGCGGTGCGGCCGCAGTACCATCCGCCGGCGCTCCTGGCGAAGCAGGCCGCCAACATCGACCAGATCTCCAACGGCCGCCTTGCGCTCAACGTCGTCAGCGCGTGGTGGGCCGACGAAGCGCGTCGCTACGGCGTGCACTTCGACCAGCATGATGACCGCTACGCGCGCACCGGCGAATGGCTCGACGTGGTGAGCGGCGCATGGCGCGAGTCGCGCCTCACGCACAAGGGCAGCTACTACACGGTCGACGAGCTGATCCTCGAGCCCAAGCCGGTCCGCAAGCCTGGGCCGGTGATCTACGCCGGCGGTGAATCGGAGACGGCGAAGAATCTCATCGCCACGAAGTGCGATGCGTACGTGATGCACGGTGATCCGGTGGAGCGCATCGCCCCCAAGGTCTCGGACATGCGTGAACGCCGCGAGCGATTCGGTGGCACCCCGATGCAATACGGCATGGCGGCATACGTCATCGTGCGCGATACGGAGGAGGAGGCCGCGCGGGAACGCGCGCGCATCACCAACGTCGATCCGGGCTCTGTGGGCTACCACAACTACCAGGACTGGCTGGCGAACACGCAGCTCGAGCAGCGCGTGTCGCTCGAGGACTACTCGGTGTCCAACCGTGGTCTCCGCGCCGCGTTGGTCGGAACTCCCGAGCAGGTCGCCGAGCGTGTCCGTGCGTTCGCTGATGCGGGCGTCGGGCTCCTTCTCTTGCAATGCAGTCCGCAGCTCGAGGAAATGGAACGCTTCTCGGCGCAGGTAATGCCGCTGGTGTGAGCAGGTCTGGGGTCACACCCGAGCCAAACGGCGGACGTAGATATACGCAGGCTTCGCCACGCAGATGACGCTGTAAAACCAGATCAGCGCTGTTTCTGCGCCGTTCTGCGTGGCGTAGCCTGCGGCTTCTGCGTCCGCTTTTGGGGTCGCGCCAAATGCCGCGCAAGTGCAGTAGAAAACCTGCGCGTGGCCTGCACTGACGGGCCGAACGAATGCGCCTGAGGCTCCCGAGTCCGGTCAGGAATACTTGCCACTCGAGCGGTGCACAGCGAGCATTCAAAGCATGCGCGCCCTCGCCCTACCGCTCGTTGCCACGCTGCTGACTGTCGTACCCGCGCAGGCGCAGGTCGTCCGCGGCACCGCCATTACGCCCGACTCCGCGCTCGTCCCCGGTGTCATCGTCACGTTATTCGACGCGAGTGGAACCGCCGTCGCGCGCGCCCTCGCCGACGACGGCGGATCCTTCTCCATGAATGCGCCAGCCGCTGGCACTTATCACATCGAGGCGAAGCGCATCGCCTACCGCCCCACCGTCGACAAGCCGATCGTGCTCGAGGAAGGGCGTGTCCTTCTGCACACGCTTGTACTCACGGGAGCGCCCGTGACGCTCGCCGGTGTGCAGGTGAGCGCCGAGCCACGCTGCCGGACGCTCGCTGACTCTGTGTCCGCAGCATTCGCCGTGTGGGAAGAGGCGCGCAAGGCGCTGCGGAGCTCACAGCTCACCCGGCTCACGCGCGCCTACAAGGCCGACGTCACCACCTTCGTCCGCCGACAGTCCGCCGCCGAAACGCGTTTTCGCATGACGGACAGCACGACGCAGCTGGACATGCCCCTCCGTCCCTTCACGAGCCTGCCGCCAGACGAGCTGGCGGCGCATGGTTACGTGACTCGCGGAGCCAACAGCCAGGTATTCCACGCGCCCGATGAGGACGTCCTGCTCTCCGAAGGCTTCGCTGCCACGCACTGCCTGCGACTCCTGCCCGACTCGGCCGAGCAGAACGTTATCAGGCTTGGCTTTGCGCCGGTACCTGGGCGCAAGGAACCAGAGATCGCCGGCGTCCTCTCGATCGACCGCACCACCGCCGAGCTGCGCCGCCTGGATTTTTCCTTCGTCAACGTGCCCGCGACGGACGTCGTCGGTGCGCCGGGAGGACAGATCGTGTTCCGGCACCTGTCCGAGGGCAGCTGGATGATCGAGCAATGGGCGATCTGGCTGCCGGTGACGGAGGCGCGCACGGAGTACGCGCCGTCCATCTCCGCGCCATCAACACGCGGCCTGCCCGCGCGCGCCGTGCCCACGATCAGCACGCGCTTCGGCATGCAGACCACCGGCGGTCACGTGATTCGTGTCAGCTTCGGCGACGAAACGGTCTGGCGCGCTCCCGCACCCCAAAAGCCGTAACGCGACCAGGACGTCGCTCTCCGCGCCGAACCTAAGTGCTCTGGAAGGAGTTACTCTTTCCATATGCACACCCTCCTGCGCTATCTCCGTCCGTATTGGCGGCTGGTCGTCCTCGCCCTCGGGCTGGCGACGGTCAATCAGGTCTTCTCGCTCCTCGACCCGCTCATCCTGCAGCACATCGTGGACAAC
>JALYVY010000422.1 GCA_030852985.1 Gemmatimonadota bacterium
GGCGGCGCCGTGCTCGTCTGCTCGCTCACGACGATGATCGGCTACGCGTCCCTGCTCGTCAGCGACAACCTCGCGATCCGCGGCTTCGGCATCGCGTCGCTCGTCGGCGAGATCACCTGCGTGATCGCCGCGTTCGTGGTGGTCCCCGCCGTGGTCGCCCTCCGTTTCCCGACGCACACCCCGTCGAGCTCGAGCTCGATCAACCTGATCGCCGCGAGCTAGCTAGTGCGCCGCTCTGGAATCTGGCCGAGGTTCCACGTTCGGCGGCGCGACGCACGGATTGCCAGTTTTGGGCTCTCCTCACAGTTTAGTGGGTTCAGATCGGAGCAAACGCCGGGCTGGCTCGACGGTGGGCAGGCGGGTGTGCTGGGGTGACATGAACGCGGTGAAGCGCGCACGGCGATTCCGGTACGTTGGGGGTTCCTACACCGACCACCACACCGGAGCTCCACCGTGCGCGTCAACACTCTACTCCACCAACTGCTTGGGCTGGGCTACACCCGCATCGTCAGCTTCGCGATGGTCGCTGACGGGATGATGATCGACGTCGCGCCGACGTGGCGGCGCCCCCGTTGCTCGAGCTGCGGGATGGACGGGCCGGGCTACGACCGAGCCGCGAGCCGGACGTGGCGCCACCTGGATGCTGCCGGGATGAAGTTGTATCTGCGCTACCGGACCCGGCGCGTGGACTGCGTGCGTTGCGGGGTGACGGTCGAGCACCTGCCGTGGGCCGCGGTAGGCTCGTGGCACACGCGCCCGTTCGAGGACCAGGTTGGCTTCCTCGCGCAGCATAGCGACAAGACGACGGTCAGCGAGCTGATGCAGGTGGCATGGACGACGGTGGGCGCGATCATCCGGCGCGTCGTCGACCGCCACCAACACCGGGACCCGCTCGCCGACCTGACTCACATCGGCATCGACGAGCTCGCCTATCGCAAACACCACGAGTACATCACCGTCGTCGTCGACCACCGGCGCAACCAGATCGTCTGGGCGCACAAGGGCAAGAATGCCGCTACCCTTGCCACGTTCTTCGCCGAGCTTGGCGTCCAGCGAACCGCAAAGCTCGCCGCCATCACCATCGACATGTCCGGCGCGTACATCAAGGCGGTGACCGAGGCCGCACCCCACGCCAAGCTCGTCTTCGATCGCTTCCACGTGCAGAAGCTGGCGCACGACGCCCTCGACGAAGTGCGCCGTGCGGAAGTCGCAGCTACTACGACACGTACCGGTCGCACCGCCCTCAAGCGCACGCGCTGGGTCCTGCAGAAGAACCCGTGGAACCTCAGCGGACTCGAACGCGAGAAGCTCGACCGACTCCCCGCCGCCAACCGCCGCCTGTTTCGTGCCTACCTGCTGAAGGAAGCGCTTGCCGGAATCCTCGACAGCCACCACGTCGGACTCGCGCGCTACAAGCTTCGCGAGTGGGTCGCATGGGCTCGGCGCTCGTGCCTTGCTCCGTTTCGCCGCGTCGCCGCTACCGTCGAACGCTTCACCGAAGGCATCTTGGCCTACGTCGAGACCCGACTTTCGAACGGCCGCACCGAGGCCCTCAACGGCAAGACCCGTACACTCACTCGCCGCGCCTACGGCTTCCACAGCGCCTCCGCCCTCATCGCGCTACTCAAGCTCTGCTGCGCCGGCATCGTGCTCGCCCCGATTCGACTGACCCCTGGATCCACCCACTAAACCTCTATGAGAGCCCAGTTTTGAAGCTCGTCGCAAGAGCATCCAGCCACCCCTCGCTGTTTCCGTCACTGTATAGAAACGGAGCGCAGCTCGAGTCTTCCCGAACGCACAGTGGAAGCGCTAGCGCGATGATTGGGAGTGCGCCCACGTACCTGCTCTCAACCCCCAGCACTATCTTCTCCGCTGCGGAACTCGGCAGTGATCGCTCGCGGTTGAACCGATCCGCGTATTGCCGGATCTCGTGTGCCATTTGCAGGCATGCTGAATGAACCGAGCGATTGGTTCGCGGGTTTCGATGCCAATGGAACGCAAGCGCGACCAGGGCGAGTACGGCAATTGTCATCAGTGCGGTCGCCGCCTGCCACCTCCGAACCAAGGTGAGCGCGGTCACGCGGTCAGTCTCCCGATGGACATGTCTTGCGCATTCTCGGCAAGCGCGACGTCCGCTTTCGCGTCGTTGTACGCAAGCGAGATTCGATTGTCCGCAGTGATCAGGAACCCGTACATGGGCTCATTCTCGACTCGATCTGCGCGCTGGTGCCCGTACACTTTTATCACCTTGTTCATCGGGATGTCTCGGAGGGTGCCACCAATCGCCTTCAGGCGGGCGCGAACATTGGGTCCTACGTAATCTAGCCGCATGCCGAATTGCTCGCCCTCTACCAGAGTGCCGTTGCCCCAGAGGTGGACTTGAAGCACCCCATAATAGTCACCTTCGTTGCCGGGCGAATCATCGTCAACACCCCACATGAACCGGCCTGGTTGAATGTTGCGTCCGGCGGGGTCTTGACCCCGAGCTGCGA
>JALYVY010000056.1 GCA_030852985.1 Gemmatimonadota bacterium
ATGGAATGGATGAAGTTCGATATGTGCGGCGCTGCGGGGGTTCTTGGCGCCATGGAGGCGATCGCACGCCTGAAGCTTCCGGTCAATGTCGTCGGGCTGGTTGGATCCACCACGAACATGCCCTCGGGTACCGCCTTCAAGCCCGGCGACGTCGTGAAGAGCATGTCCGGCAAATTCATCGAGATCATCAACACGGACGCCGAGGGCCGACTGGTCCTCGCCGACGTCTTGACCTACGCGAAACGCTTCAATCCGTCGGCTGTCGTGGACGCGGCGACGTTAACGGGAGCCTGCGTGATCGCCCTTGGACACACGGCCACCGGCGTGCTCGGGAACAACACTGATCTGGTGAATGAAGTGCTCAGTGCGGGAACTCGCGCGGGGGAGCCGGGGTGGCAGTTACCCATGTGGGATGACTACAAGGAGCTCATCAAGTCCGACGTGGCCGACATCAAGAATTCGGGCGGTCGTCCGGCAGGAACGATCAGCGCGGCGCTGTTCCTCGCGGAGTTCGCTGGCGACTATCCCTGGGTGCACCTGGATATCGCAGGCACCGCGTATACCGAATCCGATCTCGGAACGGTGCCGCGCGGCCCCACGGGTGTTCCGGTGGGCACGTTCGTCGAATTCGTTCGGGGACGCGCCGGTTGATCTTTCGCTGGACACTCTGGATGGCACTCTTCGGCCTCGGCGCAGTTGCCGGGGCCGTTTTGCCTGAGGGGCTGATGGCTCAGGTGCCTGTCCGTCGTGACACCACAGGCGCTCGACGCGACACCGCGAATACTCGCGTCGACACCGTCGGCGGACGACACAATCTTCCACCGGCGGGGCGGGATACGATTCGGGTGCCACTTCCGCTGGGCGCGGACTCGATGGCCAAGAACGACTCCGCGGCGAAAGGGCTCGTTCCGCTTCCGCCAGTGGTGAAGTCGGACACGATAAAGGCGCCGCTTGCCCGCGCCGAAGCGCCCCCCATCCTCGAGATCGGTGCGCCGCGTATCTATGATCGTACCGCCTTGTTTGCGACCGGCGTTTCGACACTGATCGAGCTTCTGGCGCGAGTTCCTGGGTTGACCGAGTACGCGACCGGTTTTCTGGGCGCCCCCGCAGCGATCGCGTCGCAGGGCGATCTCCGACATGTCCGCATATTCCTCGATGGGCTCGAGCTCGATCCGATGGACGTTCGCTCTCGGGGCACCTCTGCCGCGGCCGACCTCCCCATTCATGCTCTCGAGGAGGTGCGCATAGAGCGTGGCGCCGAGGAAGTTCGCGTGTACGCGCGCAGTTGGCGCGTCGACCGCACGGTCCCCTACACGCGCGCCGACATCATGACCGGGGACCAGAACTCCAACCTCTATCGCGCGTGGTTCGGAAGGCGCTATGACCACGGCGAGGCGCTGCAGGTAGCGGCTGAGCAATACACGTCGCAGCCAACGTCGCGGCTTCCGTCGTCGGATGCGCTCAACGTCATGCTTCGCCTCGGCATGGTACATGGCCCGTGGAGTGCGGACGGCTTTCTCGAGCGCAGCCACCGGAACCGCGCAGCGTGGGCAGGAGTAGGAAACACGAGCGAAACGCGGGACACGGTCGCCGCCATCGAGACAAACCGATCGACCGCCTACCTTCGGCTGGGGAATGGCGATCCCGAACAGGGAAAGTGGATGCAGCTGCTGGCGTCCGCGCACAGCTACCTGGCCTCACCTCGAAGCTCCACGAGCTTCACCACGACCGACACAACGAGCGGCATCGGCGACTCCACGGCGTACGAGAACCAGTACCTGCTCACCGGTGGGGTTACGTCTCGCGCATTCACGGTGAGTGCGGCCGAGCGGGTTCGGGCCGGTGGTGGGCGGGTGTCCCACGTCCTCTCGGAGCGTGGCTCGACGGTGATCGGCCCGTTATCGCTTTCGCTGTACAATGAGGCGAAGAGCTATCTCGACCCGTCGCGTTCAGAGGTTACCGCCCGACTGGGACTTCGCAACCGCGTGGTCATCCTGGGCTCGGCGTCCCGCACCGGCAGTGGCGATTTCGACCGACTCTTCACGGAGCAGCGCAATGGCGCCGTGTTCGACGAAGCCGGCAATTTCGTGCTCACCGGATTTGGGCCATTCGTCACTGCAGACACGAGTGAAGCGACGAGGTATCGGCTGGCAGCTCGCACGAACGCGCGCGCCGAGGTGGGTATACGCCTGCGTGACCTCTGGCTGAGTGGCGGAATCATGCGGCGCGGCAAGACGACGCTGCTTGCTCCGGCCATCTTCGACTCGGCCTATACGGCGGCGAGGGCGGTGCGCACCGAAGGCGACGTCTCCGCGCGAACGCTGGCGCTGCGCGGGCGATTGTGGCGCGGTGTCAACGTGGACGCATGGGCGGTCGCCTGGAATGACTCGACCGGGTTCTATCGTCCGCAGTACCAGACGCGCAGCGAGTTGTTCATCCAGACGAACCTCCTCAACCGCTTTCCGAATGGAAATTTCGGGCTGCTGACGTCACTCACCCATGAGTATCGATCGAGCTCGCGGTTCGCGCTTTCGGGCGACACGGTTCGCGTGGTGCCCGGCTATCGCATACTCGCGTTCAAGCTGGAGATTCGAATCCAGACTGCCGTCGTTTCGTATCAGTTCAAGAACCTGATACAGGAGAAATACGCGCAAGTGCCGGGTTTTCCGTTCCCACGGCAGTCGCAGTTCTACGGCGTGCGATGGGAGTTCTGGAATTGACAATGTCGTTGCGGCGCCGTAACTTAGGACACGTGATATGATACGGAGCATGACGGGGTTCGGCGCGGCCGACGGGGAGGTTGGTGGGCAGCGCGTGAGTGTGGAGATCCGCTCGGTGAACCACCGCTATTTCAGTCCCTCGATCAAGCTCCCTGCCTCCCTGTCGCGATGGGAGGCTGACGTTCGGGACGCACTGCGCCGAGGGGTGAGCCGCGGTCATGTCACGCTGTCCGCGCGGTTCGAGCGAGATGACCAGGAGAGTCCCACCGCCCTGCCGATCGACGAGCTTCGATTCGCCAGCTATGTGTCCCAGCTGCGCGTTCTCCAGCAGCGTTACGAGCTGCAGGACACCCTCGACGTCGCGACGATTCTCAAGATGCCCGAGGTCTTCGTTGCCGCGCCCCAGCGCGAGGAGCTCTCCGCGGACGCCGGGTCGCAGATCGTCGGCATCGTGGACCGAGCGGTAGAGGCACTGCTGGCGATGCGTTCCGCTGAAGGGTCGCGCCTGGTCGAGTACCTCGATCAGCGACTTCGTGTGATCGAAGCGGCACTGGCAAGGATTGCGGTCCGCGCGCCGGAGCGGGTCACCGAACAGCGCGACCGGTTGAGAGCAGCCGTTCGTGAGCTGACAGGTGGTCTTGCGGTGGACGAAACGCGGTTGGCGCAGGAGATTGCCCTGCTCGCGGATCGCCTGGATGTGCTTGAGGAACTGTCTCGCTTCAATGCCCACATCGACGCCTTTCGCGCCGCGTTGCTCGGCAACCAGGTTGACGGCGTGGGCAAGCGACTGGGTTTCCTGCTCCAGGAGATGCTGCGCGAGGCCAACACCACGGGAAGCAAGGGAAACGACGCGGCCATCGTGGCAGACGTCCTTCTTGTGAAGGAAGAGCTGGAGCGGATCCGCGAGCAGGTGGAAAACCTCGAATGAGTGGACCCACGGTATTCCCGGTCATCCTGAGCGCGCCGTCCGGGGCGGGCAAGACGACCATTGCCAAGACGCTGCTCGGGCGCCGTCCGGACCTGGGATACTCGGTCTCCTGCACCACGCGTGCGGCCAGGCCGGGCGAAATCGCGGGAACCGACTACTATTTCATATCCCGCGCGGAGTTCATCGCCGAACGGGAGCGTGATGGCTTTGCCGAGTCGGCGGTCGTTCACGGAAATCTGTATGGCACGCTTCGACGCGAGGTCGAGCGGGTGATGGCGGAAGGCAAGCATGTCGTGATGGATATCGACGTTCAGGGAGCGGCACAGTTCGCCCGCGCCTTTGCCCAGTCGGTGACGATCTTTATCCTGCCGCCATCGGCCGAGGTGTTGTTGGACCGGCTGAAGGCGCGGAAGACAGAAAGCGCGCCGCAGCTGGCGGCGCGCCTGCAGTCCGCATTGCAGGAATTGCAGCAAGTTGGGGAATACGAGTACGTCGTCGTCAATGACGACCTGGAGCGCGCGGTGGCGAGCGTCGGATCGATCATCGATGCCGAGACCGTCAGTCGCGAACGCGTCAAGAATCTTCGTCAGCAGGTAGCGCTCCTTATCGAGCGCCTCGAGCTTGAAATAGAGAATACCACACCCTGATCCAGCGAGTCATGCGAGTTTTCACACCGGTCGAGATTGCAAAGCACGCCGCCAACAAGTATCTGGGCGTGCTCGTCGCGGCAAAGTATGCGCGTGCGTTGAATGAATTTCCGGGCGGTTCCGCGTCGCGCGACAAGAAGCTCACGACGCGCTCGCTCGAGGAGCTCTCGCGTGGCGACATCGATTACCGCGTCATTCCGCGTCGCCGCTCGGCTGAGTAAGTCCACGCATCGGGGCAGGCGCTGCCTGCTCCGAGCGTTCTCGCGCATCCCGCCCTCCACGCGTACCAACCCACCGTGACCGAAGCTCGCGCCCGGCCCTTTGCTGGACGTCGTGTGTTGCTCGGAGTCGCGGGCGGCATCGCCAGCTACAAGAGCGCGTGGCTTGCCCGACTGCTCACGAAGTCGGGGGCGGAAGTCGACGTCGTCATGACGCGTGCCGCCACCGAGTTCATCGGAGCTGTTACGTTCGAGGCGCTCACGGGCAGGCCGGTACACACCGGCCTTTTTGACCAGGATCGCGCACTCGATCACATCAAGCTCTCGCGTGCCGCGGACGCCATCGTGATTGCGCCCACAACGGCCGACTTCATGGCGCGCGCTGCCACCGGACAGGCCGGCGACCTGCTCACGGCCTGCCTGCTCGCGGCCGAGTGCCCGGTGATGATGGTGCCAGCGATGAATGATCGCATGTGGGCACATGCGCAGACGCGGGCTAATGCAGCGCACCTCCGCACCCTCGGTTACCTGCTGCTGGAGCCGGACGTGGGGACGCTGGCTGCGGGGGAAGGGAGCGGCCCCGGTCGAATGCCTGAGCCCGAAGCAATCTTCGCGCACGTTGGGCGACTGCTCAGTGGCGGTTCGCTGCGAGGGCGCTCGGTGCTGGTGACGGCGGGCCCTACCCGCGAAGCGATCGATGCGGTGCGCTTCATTTCGAACTACAGCAGTGGCAAGATGGGCGTCGCCGTCGCCGCTGCTGCGTGGCGGCGTGGAGCGGAGGTCACGCTCGTTCATGGCCCGCTGGCCGTGCTGCTCCCCACTGGCGTGACTGATGTGCCTGTGCAGTCCACGACGGAAATGCGCGATGCGGTTGCCGGATGTATCGGAAGCGTCGACGTCGTCGTGATGAGTGCGGCGCCAGCCGACTATCAACCTGTCGACCGCGCGGCAGGAAAGCTGAAGAAGACGGGAGGGCCACGGTCCGTCGAGCTCCGCGAAACGCCCGATATCCTTGTCAGCACGATCGAATCACGCAAGACTGGCTCGGTGGTTGTCGGCTTTGCGCTGGAGACGGACGACCTGCTCGCAAATGCGCGCCGCAAGCTCGATGGCAAGCAACTCGACATGGTGGTCCTCAACAACGCGAACGAGCCTGGTGCCGGCTTCGGTTTGGACACCAATCGCGTGACGCTGGTGAAGAGAGGCATCGCAGAGCCGGAGCAGCTTCCGCTGCTCGACAAGACTGAGGTTGCGGAAGAGATCCTCGATCGCGTGGAGGCGATGCTGCATGGACGCTAGGGACGCCCTTCGCCGCTACCTGGAACAACGGCGCGAGCTGGGCGAGAGTGAGCTCGTGCTCGACTCGATGAGCGTCGAGGAGGCCATGCGGCTCTTGGGCGCGGGGCAGATGTCGGGTGGCGCAAAGCGCGACGGTTCGTCCGGATGGCGGAACGAAATCCGGAGTGCTGGCGGCGCTCCGCCGCCTTCGGTTTCTCGTCCAGCGCCGGTCCCAATTGCCCCACCGCCGTCACCCGCGCCGATGCCGCCAGTTACAGCGAACGCGGTCCACAGTCCGTCCACGCAATCAGAGGCGACGCCGTCAGCGTTGTCTCCGCTCGCCGACATACCAACCGGCATCGTCATCGCCGGGGCCGGCCGCGCACTCTCGGACGACCCGGCATTCAAGCTCGACTCGCTGACGGCGATCGCTGAGACGGTGGCGGGTTGTCGGCGGTGTCCCCTCTATGCGACGGCGAAGAATCCCGTGCCGGGAACAGGGAATCCGGATGCCGACTTCATGATTGTCGGAGAAGCGCCGGGCGCCAAGGAGGACGAGCAAGGTGTGCCGTTTGTCGGACAGGCGGGGCAGCTGCTGACGAAGATCATCGAGGCCATCCAGCTCACGCGTGACGATGTCTTCATTGCCAACGTCCTGAAGCACCGGCCTCCCGGCAACAGGAATCCATTGCCCGAGGAAGTCGCGGCGTGCTCCCCGTACCTGGTGCGCCAGATCGAGCTTGTTCGACCGAAGGTGATTCTGGCGCTTGGCACTTTTGCGGCGCAGACTCTGCTGGAAACAAAAACCACGATCGGCAAGCTCCGCGGCCAGATTCATCGCTACCACGGCGTTCCGCTCGTCGTGACCTACCACCCTGCCGCGCTTCTCCGGAATCCGGCCTGGAAACGCCCTACCTGGGAAGACGTCCAGCTTGCCCGACGAATACTCGACCACACCAGCGCCCCTGGGGCGTGATCCCTATCGTGATCGGCGTCCTCCGTACAGTGAGGACGCCGAACAGGCCGTGATTGCCGCAATGCTCATCGATCAGGATGCGGTGATGCGGGCGATCGAGGTCGTTGACGATTCGATGTTCTACGCGGAGCGCCACCGTCGCCTCTTCCGGGCGATGATGTCGATCACGGAGCGGGGCAGCGTCGTCGATCCCCTCACGCTCGCTGACGAGTTGGCACGGAAGAGCGAGCTGGAAAGCGCGGGTGGCAAGGACTACATCGGCTTTCTCGTGGACGCGGTGCCGACTGCGGCGAACGTCGAGTACCATGCGAAGATCGTCAAGGAAAAAGCGCTGCTTCGGCGCCTCATCGAGGTGTCCACCGAAATTGTCGGGGAGGCTTTTAGCGGTGGCCATACCGCCGACGAGCTGCTCGATCTCGCGGAGCAGAAGATCTTCCAGGTGGCGCAGCAGCGCACGAACGAAGGCTTCTCGCGGATCAAGGAGCTGCTGTGGCCGACGATGGAGCGCATCGAGGCCATTCATGCCGGCGGCGAGGCCATCACGGGCGTGGCCAGCGGGTTCGCGGACCTCGACGAGATGACCTCCGGCTTCCAGCCCTCGGACCTCGTCATCATCGCGGCGCGTCCGTCGATGGGAAAGACCGCGTTCGTGCTGAACATGGCGCAGCACGCGGCGATCGAGAAGCAGAAGAAGGTCGCATTCTTCTCGCTCGAGATGAGCAAGGAGTCGCTGGTGCAGCGCATGCTGACGTCGGAAGCGCGCATCGATGCGCAGAAGCTGCGCAAGGGCATGTTACGCGACGACGATTTCCCGAGACTGGCCCGCGCGGCCGGCATTCTTACGCATGCCCCGATCTGGATCGACGACACCGCCGGGATCACGCTGCTCGAGATGCGCTCGAAGTCGCGCCGCCTCAAGGCCGAGCAGGGGCTCGACATGATCGTCGTCGACTATCTGCAACTCATGCAGGGGCCCGCGAACTCCGAGAGCCGCCAGCAGGAAGTGTCGCAGATCTCACGCGGCCTGAAGGCGCTTGCGAAGGAGCTACGTGTTCCCGTGCTCGCCCTCTCGCAGCTTTCGCGCGCGCCTGAGCAGCGCGCGGGCGACAGCAAGCGCCCGCAGCTTTCGGACCTGCGCGAGTCCGGCGCCATCGAGCAGGACGCGGACCTCATCATGTTCATCTACCGGCCCGAGGTTTACGAAGGCGTTGCCGACAAGGATGGCAATTCGCTCGAGGGCAAGGCGGAGATCATCATCGGCAAGCAGCGCAACGGCCCGATCGGATTCGTGAACCTGTTCTTCCAGAAGAGCTATACGCGATTCGAAAGCTTCTCGCAGCGCGCACCGTCGCCCACCGGCGGCGGAACTGAAGCGGGCCGAATCGGTCCGGGTGGGCAGGAGCGGCGCGTCGGCTAGGCCCGCGATGGCGCGCCGCAAAGCGATGATGCGGGCGGGAAAAAGGACCGCCACCAGCATAGTCGGTCGCTAAATTCACCGAATGAGTGTGAAGGCGAAAACCCTCTATCGTTGCACGGAGTGCGGCGCCGACCACCCAAAGTGGGCGGGGCGATGCGACGTGTGCGGCGCGTGGAACTCCCTTGTCGAGGAGATGGCGTCGCGAGCGGCCCCCACCGGCGGGGCAAGCCGCCGCGCCGGCGGCGCGCGGACCCTGGCCGAGGGTGGCAGCATTGCCCCAACGCCCCGCCTGCGCGAGGTGAGCGGCTCGGAATCGCGCCGCTGGAAAACCGGCATCGATGAGTTCGACTTCGTGCTCGGCGGCGGCATCGTTCCCGGTTCGATGATCCTGATCGGCGGTGAACCGGGCATCGGCAAGTCGACGCTGCTCCTCCAGGTTGCGGCGCGGCTCCAGAATGCTTCGCACGCCACGCTCTATGCGTCGGGTGAGGAGAGCGCGCTCCAGATCAAGCTGCGCGCTGATCGACTGGCGGAAGATGCCGGTGACGTCAGCCTGCTGAGTGAGACGAACCTCGAGACCATCCTGACCACGGCCGCCGCCGCGTCGCCCGCCGTGCTCATCATCGATTCCATCCAGACCGTTTTCACGAACGACCTCGAAGGCGCGCCCGGTAACGTCGGCCAGGTGCGGGAATGCGCCGCGCGGCTGATGCGGTTCGCCAAGGAGAGCGGCACCGCGGTTTTCGTGGTGGGGCATGTCACGAAGGGCGGTGGCATCGCGGGGCCGAAGACCCTCGAGCACATCGTTGATACGGTGCTGTACTTCGAGGGAGAAAACTCGCTCGACCATCGCGTGTTGCGCGCCACGAAGAATCGCTTCGGCAGCGTTGACGAAATTGGGGTGTTCCGCATGGCCGAGGATGGCCTGATCCCCGTCGCGAACCCGTCGGAGCTCTTCCTGGGCGACAGATCCATTCATTCTTCGGGCAGCGCCGTCACGGCACTCCTCGAGGGGACGAGGCCCATCCTCATCGAGATACAGGCGCTAGCCGCAAAGGCGGGCTTCGGAACGCCACAGCGTGTGGCAACCGGCTACGACGGCCGGCGGCTTGCGCTCCTGCTCGCGGTGCTCGACAAGCGGGCCGGTCTTTCCTTCAGCCAGCTCGACGTATTCCTGAATGTCGTCGGTGGTGTGCGTCTCCAGGAGCCCGCAGGGGATCTGGCCGTGGCGGCCGCGCTCGCGTCCAGCGTGTACGATCGCTCGCTGCCCACGGATGCCGTCTTCGTGGGCGAGGTCGGTTTGGGCGGCGAGATTCGTCCTGTGTCGCAAGCGGAGCGACGTCTCGCTGAAGCGGCGAACATGGGGATGAGCACCGCATATCTCGCGGAGCGTGCGGTGCCCGCTCGCGTGCCGAAGGGCCTTCGTGCCATTGGCGTCCGCACGATCGGCGACATGTTCGAGCGAGTGTTCGCATGACATCGTCTGGCGGAGTTCTGCGCGACGTCGGCGTCGTGATCGTCGCTGGCGGATCCGGCTCGCGCGTGGGCGGAGAGGAGCTGAAGCAATTCCGCTGGGTCGCGGGGAAGCCAATGCTGTTGCACAGCGTGCAAGCGTTCATGGCGCGACCGGACGTTGGCACGGTGGTCTGTGTGCTGCCGCAGAAGTACGCGGGAGATCCACCACCCTGGCTGTTCCAGTGCGACGTCGACCGGCTGCTCGTGTCCGTCGGCGGCCGCACACGGAGCGAGAGTGTCGCGAACGGCCTCGATGACTTGCCGGATGAGGCGGACATCGTCCTCGTGCATGATGCGGCACGGCCCCTCGTCGACGCGGCGACGGTGGATCGGGTCGTCGACAGTGTACGCGGGGGAATCAGCGCGATCGCCGCGCTTCCGGCGGTCGATACACTCAAGGAAGTGGACGAAAACGGCATGATCGTGCGGACGATCGACCGCGAGGGGCTCTGGCGCGCGCAGACGCCGCAGGGATTTCCTCGCCAACTCATCGTCGATGCACACCGGCGTGCCTCGCGGGAACACATTTTCGCCACCGACGACGCGGCGCTCTGCGAGAGGCTCGGCATCCCGGTGCGTGTGGTTCGCGGTGTGGAGCGCGCGCTCAAGATCACGGAGCAGTCCGACTTCGCGCGGGCCGAGGCAATGTTCGGAGTGCGGGAATGAACAGTTCGACGCTCACCGTTCCCTTCTGGTCCGACGCTGAAGTGGCAGGCGCCATCCGCCCGGCGCTCGATCAGATGGAGCGACGACTCGTCCTCGCGTATCCCACGGAAACTGTGTACGGCTTCGGCGGCGCGATCGACAGGGATTCCGTTGAGGCGCTCGTGCGGATGAAGGGCAGGCCCAAGGGAAAGCCCTTCCTGCTCCTCATCGCCGGGAGCGACATGCTGGCGAAGCTCGACCTCAAGCTTCCCAGCTTCGCCGCAAACCTCGCGGCGCGGCACTGGCCCGGTGCGCTGACGCTCGTCCTCCCGGGCGGTGAAAAGCGCGTGCCCGCTGCCCTTCGCGGTCCCGAAGGGGGAATCGCCGTTCGCTGGACATCGCACGGCAACCTCCAGCGGCTCATTCGCGCTCACGGCGAAGCCATCACGTCTACGAGCGCCAACCGGCCCGGGGTACCGCCGGCAACCTCGTCGCGCGAAATTCTGGAGCAGTGGCCCGGCGACATTGCGAGTGGCGTGCTACGCATTCTCGACGGCGGAACACTGCAGCCCTCACCACCGTCCACCGTCGTCGATTGCACCGGGCGCGCGCCTCGGGTCATCCGTCCTGGCGCGATTGCGGCAGCGGTGCTTCGCGAAACTGCCCCGCGCCTCATTGGAGATGCGTGACGTCATGAAGCTGCTCTTTGTCTGCACCGGAAGCGTGGCCTCATCGACATGGATGTCGCAAGCGCCGGCACGAGCGCGTGGGACGGTGCAGTCGCGTCTGACGGCGCGCTCCTCGTCGGACTGGAGCGCCATCTCGATCTCAGTGGGCATCGATCGCAGCAGCTCTCCCGCGGCCTGGTCGAATCGAGTAACCTCATCCTCACCATGGGCCCACATCACCTGGAACGAGTCGAAGCGCTCGGCGGCGCCAGCAAGAGCTACCTCATCACGGCGTATCCGCGCGCCGGCCAAAAGGGGCGTGCCGTGAGTGATCCCATGGGCGGCGAACTGGACACCTACCGCGCAACGGCCGACGAGCTGGAGACGGAGATCCGCCGCGTGTTCGACCATTTTGCGGCGGAGCAGGTGCCCGGCGCGTCGTGATGGATGCGCCGGCGCGACTGGTGCTGCTCGGACATCCGGTCGCCCACTCGATCTCTCCCCGCTTCCAGAACGCGGCGCTCCGCGCGGCCGGCATTCCGCTCACGTATGAGCTGATCGACGTCCCCCCCGATGCGCTCGACGACACGCTTATGTCGCTCGCCCGTGAGCGAGCCGCCGGCAACGTGACCATCCCGCACAAGGAGCGCTTAGCCGAGCGCTGCGCTCGCCTGATGCCACTGGCCCAGCGCGTCGGGGCGGCCAACGTGTTCTGGCACGAGGACGGCGCGCTGGTGGGCGACAACAGCGACGTCGGCGGATCAGAGCATGTCATCCGTGCCCTGCTTGGCGACCAACTCCACGAAGCGCGCGTCGCGGTGATTGGCGCCGGAGGTGGCGCTGCGGCGGTCCTCTGTGCGTTAGAACGGTGCGGGATTACTGACGTCCGGCTGTATAATCGGCACATGCCGCGCGCGGAGGCTCTCTCATCACGATTCCCTGGCAGCACGCGCGCGATCGCATCACTCGACGATTCGCTTGCCTACACAACGCTCGTCGTCAACACCACGCCGCTCGGCCTTCACCACGGGGACGCAATGCCGGTCGCCATCGAGTTGCTGCCGCGAGGCTGTGCCGTTTTCGACCTCGCCTATGCGCCCGGCGAAACGGCGTGGGTGAAGGAAGCCCGAAATTGCGGACACCGCGCGGCAGACGGCGAGGGCATGCTCGTGGAACAGGGCGCCATTGCCTTCGAACGCTGGTTCGGCTTCGAGCCGGACAGGAACGTGATGTGGAAGGCAATGGCCTGACCGCCTGGGTCGGCTACACGAAGGAGCTGGGCGCGTCGCTCGTCGACCTGCTGCTACCGCCAGTATGCGCAGTTTGCCGACGTGCTCTCGTTCCCAGAGAGACGGAGCTTGTGTGTGGGCGGTGCTGGACACTGGCGACACAATTGGCGCGTCCACAATGCGATCGTTGCGGCCACCCCTACGATCCTCGTCACAGGTCGTCGACGTGTGCATGGTGCGACATGTTGCCGCCGTACGTTCGCTCGGCGCGGTCGTGCTGTGGCGTACCGGGCGGCAACGCCGGCGCCATCGTCCACGCGCTCAAGTATCAGGGGTGGAGCGCCGTGGCCGCCGGAATGGGTCGTCGCATGGCAGCGCTTCGTTTTCCCGAGGACGTTGAGAACGAGCGCGCTGCGCTCGTGCCGGTGCCGCTCTCTCCCTCACGACTTCGCGAGCGCGGCTACAACCAGAGCGCCGAGCTTGCTCGCCATATCGCTCCTCGGTGGGGAATTCCGGTCCGTGAGGATATACTCGTACGAGGCCGCGCGACCACGACGCAAACGCGGTTGACACCAGGGGAAAGAAAGCGCAACGTTTCCGGCGCGTTCCATGCGGCCGTGCACCGGAACTCATTGCGCGGCCAGCACCTTGTGCTTGTGGACGATGTCGTGACAACCGCCGCTACGTTGAACGAATGCGCGGCGGCACTGCACGACGGCGGAGCACGCATCATCAGTTTTGTGACTTTTGGCCGGGCACCTGCTCTTGGTGACCGGTGGTAAACCAATAGGAGAGACAGATGGCAATTCGGGTTGGAATCAACGGCTTCGGCCGCATCGGACGTCAGGTACTCCGCGCCGCGAAGCAGGCGGGCCTCAAGGACATCGACTTCGTCGCGGTCAACGACCTCACGGATACGAAGACGCTCGCGCATCTCTTCAAGTACGATTCGGTGCATCGCGAGTTCAAGGGCGACGTCACGGCCAGCGGGTCGTCGATCACGGTCGATGGCGACGAGATCAAGATTCTCGCCGAGAAGGATCCGGCAAAGTTGCCGTGGAAGGAGCTCGGTGTTGATATCGTCCTGGAGTCGACTGGACGATTCACCGATGCATCGAAGGCTCAGGCACACATCGATGGCGGCGCGAAGAAGGTCATCATTTCCGCTCCGGCCAAGGGTGAAGACATCACCATCGTGATGGGCGTCAACCATACGAAATACGATGCGAAGACGCATAACATCATCTCCAACGCGTCGTGCACCACCAACTGCCTGGTGCCGATGGTGAAGGTCGTGCGCGACAACTTTGGTTTCGTCCGCGGCTCGATGGTCACGATTCACAGCTACACCAACGACCAGAGCATCCTCGACCTGCCGCACAAGGACCTGCGTCGCGCGCGTGCGGCGGCCATGTCCATGATCCCGACGACGACCGGCGCCGCGAAGGCGACCTCGCTCGTGATCCCGGAGCTCAAGGGGAAGATCGACGGCATCGCGATTCGCGTCCCGACGCCCGATGTCTCCATGACGGACCTGGCGGTGGTCGTCGAGAAAGCCGTGACGGTCGAGCAGATCAACGCCGCCTTTCTGAACGCCTCACAGAGCGGCGACCTCAAGGGCATCCTCAAGTACACCGACGAGGAGCTCGTCTCCTCGGACTACATCGGGAATCCATATTCCTGCATCTTCGACTCGAAGTGCACGAACGTGGTCGACGGCCTGCTCCTCAAGGTCTCCGGTTGGTACGACAACGAATGGGGCTACGCGTCCCGCTGCGTAGACCTGCTGCAGTACATCGGTGGCAAGCTGTAGTCGATGCCAAAGCTGACGATCAAGGATCTCCCCGCAGAGAAGCTGCGGGGACAGCGCGCGCTGGTTCGCGTCGACTTCAACGTTCCGCTGGACGAGCACGGGCACGTCGCTGACGACACACGCATCCGCGCCGCCATTCCAACATTGGAGTATCTGCTCGACCGCGGCGCGAAGGTCGTATTGCTGTCGCACCTGGGCCGGCCGAAGGCCAAGCCCGAGCCGAAGTATTCGCTCGAACCCGTGTCGCGCCGCCTCGCGGAATTACTGCCGAAGCGGAAGGTCACCTTCGTGGAGTCTACCGACAGCGACGAAGCGCAGAAGGCGACGCACACGATTGGCGACGGTGAGATCCTCCTGCTGGAGAACACGCGCTTTCTAGCAGGTGAGGAGAAGAACGATGACGGGCTTTCGCGTACGTTCGCGGAACTCGGCGATCTGTACGTGAATGATGCGTTCGGCACGGCGCACCGCGCGCACGCGTCAACCGAAGGTGTGGCCCGGCACCTCAAGCCCGCCGTGGCCGGATTGCTCATGCAGAAGGAGCTCGACTACCTCCAGGGCGCCCTCGAGAATCCGAAGAAGCCGTTCGTCGCCATCCTCGGCGGATCCAAGATCTCCGGAAAAATCGACGTCATCGAGGCACTGCTCCCCAAGGTCGATGCGCTGCTCGTGGGAGGAGCGATGGCTTGTACGTTCTACAAGGCGATGGGGCTCGAAGTGGGCAAGAGCCTCGTGGAGCCCGATCGGGTCGAGATGGCAAAGGAGTTGATCGAGCAGGCGGGGACCGTCCTGATCCTGCCACACGACGCGACCGTCGCACCGTCCATCGAAGCGGGAGCGCAGGCGAAGTCCGTCAGCCGAGAGAACATTCCCGCGGACATGGCGATGCTCGACATCGGCGCTCGCACGGCGGAGTCGTACACGCGCGCTATCCTCAGCGCGAAGACGATCTTGTGGAACGGGCCGATGGGTGTCTTCGAGACACCGCCTTTCGACAAGGGCACGCGTGCCATTGCCGACGCCATGGCGCAGGCCACCGCGAACGGGGCCACCACGATCGTTGGTGGCGGTGATTCCGCGGCTGCCGTGGAGCAGGCGGGGCTGGCGTCGAAGATGAGCCATGTGTCGACGGGTGGGGGTGCGTCCCTGGAATTCCTCGAAGGGAAGACCCTGCCAGGCGTCGACATTCTGGACGAGCGCTGAGACGATGACCACTCACGTCCGCCCAGTACTGGCCGGCAACTGGAAGATGAACCTCGGCCCCTCGGCCGGCGCAGCTTTCGTCAACACGTTCACGTCGCTGCATGCGGCTCGCGCCGACAGGACCGTGATCCTCTTCCCGCCTGCGCTCTCCATCGCTGCCGTGCGTTCCGCCTTGGGTGATCGCGATGACATTCGCGTGGGTGTCCAGAACATCTCAGCGGAGGAGAAAGGCGCCTTCACCGGGGAGAACTCGGCCGTCATGGCGGCGGATGCCGGTGTGGCATTCGTCCTCGTCGGTCATTCGGAGCGCCGGCACGTGTTCGGCGAGACGGACGCCGAAGTGGCGAAGAAATGCGCGAAGGCCGTGGAGCATGGGCTCGTGCCAGTGCTCTGTGTCGGTGAGAAAAACGACCAGCGTGAGCGCGGAGAAACGCAGCAGGTGGTGCTGCACCAGTTGCGCGCCGGCCTGTCCGCGATGTCTCCCGAAGCGGTGCTCGGCGCAATCGTCGCGTACGAACCCGTCTGGGCCATCGGCACGGGCCGCACCGCGACTGCTGATGACGCGGCGACTGTGCATCGGGTCATTCGTGCGGCGCTCATCGAGTTGGTGGGACCGCTGGCCACCGAGATCCCGATCCTGTACGGGGGAAGTGTCACTCCGGCGAACGCCGCGGCGCTGCTCGCCGCCGATCAAGTCGACGGAGTGCTCGTGGGCGGAGCGAGCCTCGACCCCGCTGGTTGGGCCACCATCTGCGCAGCCGGCGCATAAGGTCGCGATTTCGGGTTGACTGGAGGCCGTAACTCCCGTCATATTTATGGTTTAGGCGTCTTTAGAAACTCCCACGGGCCCGCCGGAATGTACACGTTTCTCCTCGTCCTCCTCATCATCGACAGCATCGTGCTGATCGCCGCCATCCTCTTTCAGAGTGGAAAGGGTAGCGGGCTTGCGGCCAGCTTTGGCGGCGTGAGCAGCTCCGCCGATTCGCTACTGGGCACGCGTCAGGCGGGAAACCTGCTCACCAAGGCGAGCTGGTGGGGAGGCGGTATCTTCCTGTTCCTCTCCTTCGTGCTTTCTCTCTCGATGGCGAAGTCGCGCGCGCCGAAGTCTGTTCTGGATGATGCCTTCACGCAGCCGCCCGCCCCGACCGCGCCGGCGACCAATGGCGGCACGCCGAATAACGCGGGAGGCGTGAACCTTACTCCGGCGGCTCCGTCGACGACGCCGGCGGGCGCTGGTAGCGCACCAGCGACAACTCCCGCTCCCGCCACACCCGCTCCGGCATCGCCGGCGCCCGAAAAGCCCTGACGCGGTGATCGAACGCGTGTCGACGCCAGGGTTCCTCCTCCTCGAGGATGGAGCCCTGTTTCGTGGTGTGCTGCATGGTCCGCAACTTCCTAGTGTTGCGGAGGTGGTGTTTACCACGAACATGAGCGGGTATCAGGAGGTCTTCACCGATCCCTCCTATCGCGACCAGATCGTGGTAATGACGGCACCCATGCTCGGAAATTACGGTGTTAATCCGGCCGACCCCGAATCGGGAGCCGCGCAGGTCGCTGGGGTCGTGTGTCGCGAGCTCGCGCGCAGCTACTCCAACTGGCGCGCGGCAGGCCCGCTCGACGAGTACCTCGAAGCAGCGCAAATTCCTGTATTGGAAGGAGTTGACACGCGTCGCCTCACACGTCACCTGAGGACCGTCGGCGTGATGCGAGGCGTCATTGCGGGCGGCGAGAGTCCATCGGCGGAGGTGCTGGCGGCGCTCGATGCCTGCCCGTCAATGGAGGGGCTCGATCTGGCTTCGCGCGTGACCACGGCAGAGCCCTATGCGTGGGGCAACCCGCAGGCTCCGCATCACATCATTGCGTATGACTACGGCATCAAGCGCAACATCCTGCGTCTGTTCGACGAGGCCGGGTGCCGAGTGACGGTGGTGCCAGCGCAAACTCCAGCCGGCGCGGTGATGGAAATGCAGCCGGACGGCGTGTTCCTGTCGAACGGTCCGGGCGACCCGGACGCGATCGCGTATGCCCCGGCCACCGTGCGCGAACTGGGCGAGCGCGAAGTGCCCATCTTCGGTATCTGCCTTGGCCATCAGCTGTTAGGCCTCACGTACGGGGCCAGCACCGCGAAAATGCCGTACGGCCATCGCGGTGGAAATCATCCCGTGCGCGAGATCGAATCGGGTCGCATCCTGATCACGTCGCAGAACCACGGGTTTGCGGTGCAGGGCACGGAAGATTCGATTCCGGGCGCACCCGCGCTCCAGGTGACGCACGTGAACCTCAACGACGGCACCGTGGAAGGGTTGCGTCATCGCGAGCTACCGATCTTTGCAGTGCAGTATCATCCCGAGGCCGCGCCGGGTCCTCATGACGCGCGTCCGCTATTTCAGCAGTTCATGGAAACCGTACGGAAGTCACAGGGGTGAAGTGCTTTAAGCTCTTGACACGCAAGAGTTAACGCGGATATGTTCGATCAGCTTCTACCCCCTTCGATGCCCGTTCATAGGCACTCCTCATGACGAAAGCTGATCTGGTCGAGCGAGTAACCGCCCAGATTTCCCGCACGGCCGGTCCAATGATCTCGAAGAAGGACTGTGCTCGCGTGGTTGATTCGTTCCTGGACGCCATCAAAGAGGCGCTTCAGGAGCAGAAGAACATCGAGGTGCGCGGGTTCGGGACCTTCAAGATTCGCCATCGGAAAACGCGCATGGCCCGCAATCCGCGGACAGGATCACCCGTCGAGGTGTCCGCGCGCCCAGTGCCCGTCTTCAAGCCAAGCAAGGAGCTGCGCGCGATGGTGGCAAACATTTCCATCGACGAGCTGGAGCACGAGAGCGAATACGAAGAGACGGACGTTTAAGTCATTCCGCCGTCGTCAGTTGAGCCCCGGCCCTCCGGCTGGGGCTTTGTCGTTTCCGCCGTTGCAGGAACTTCCGTTGCACACCGGGGCTCTGTAGCATGCAATCATGAGCGTCACACTCCTTCTCTTCGCCTCCTACGCCGACGCGTTCGGTGCGCCGAGCCTCTCCGTGGATATTCCGGAGCAGGCGACCGTGGCGGACCTCTTGGCCGCCATCGAAGACCGGCCCGGCGCACACGTGCTGCCGCGGGCTCCCCTGATCGCGGTGAACCAGCGTTACGCGAGCGCGTCGACGCGTATCACGGCCGGCGACGAGGTTGCCCTCATTCCACCGGTCGCCGGCGGATGAGTGCGTCCGGTCGGCTCACGCACCAGCCTATCGACGTCTTGGCGCTTGCCGAACAAGCGAGTAGCCCAGCGTACGGCGCTATCCTGCTGTTTCTTGGCGTCGTGCGGGACGTGAATGATGGTCGTGGCGTCACCGGCATCGAATATTCTGCCTACGAAGCCATGGCGGCATCCGAGCTGGGTGCGATCGCTGCTGAGGCAGCTGAACGCTTCTCGCCGGCGAATGTCGTCATCGAGCACCGGCTGGGCGAATTGGCACTGCAGCAGGCGAGTGTCGGTATCGCTGTAGCTCATGCACATCGCGACGAGGCGTATCAGCTTTCCCGCTGGTGTATTGAGGAACTCAAGCGCCGCGTCCCCATCTGGAAGTGCGAACACTACGTCGACGGCACGCGTGAATGGGTGGACCCCACCCGCGTAACAATCGGGGCGCCGCAGTGACGGCCCCGTTGCTCGACCAGTTTGGTCGCAGCATAGAGTATCTCCGCATCTCGGTGACAGACCGCTGCAACTTCCGGTGTCGCTACTGCATGCCGCTGGAAGGGCTGCCATGGCTGCCAAAGGCGGACATCCTGAGCTACGAGGAGATTCGCGAGGTCGTGTCGCAGCTGGCACCCATGGGGCTGCGCCGCATCCGCATCACGGGCGGTGAGCCGACCATCCGCCCGCAGCTTACCACTCTTGTTCGGTTCATCCGCGAAATCCCTGGTGTCGAGGATATCGCGCTGTCCACGAACGGCGTGAAGCTGCCCGAGCTCGCGCATCCGCTCGCTGAGGCTGGACTCGACCGCGTGAACATCTCGGCGGACAGCCTGCGCCCGGATCGCATTGTCGCCATCGCGCGGCGCGACCTCGGATTTGAGCCCGTGGCCGCTGCAAAGGCCGCGCAGGCGGCTGGGCTCGGTCCGATCAAGTTGAACGTCGTCATCATGCGTGGCGTGAATGACGACGAGGTCGTCGACTTCGCGCGGCTGACCCTCGACAATCCGTGGCATGTGCGCTTCATCGAGCTGATGCCGGTGGGTTCGCTCGAGCCGATGACCGACGAGATGGTTGTTCCCAGCGACGAGATACTGGCGCGCATTCAGGATGCGCTTGGTCAATTGACTGCTGGCGGCGGTCCGCCCCGTGGAAATGGACCGGCGGCATACTCCACGCTGGCCGGTGCGGCCGGCAGCATCGGCGTGATCACCCCGATGACGCACACCTACTGCGGCAGCTGCAACCGTGTCCGCCTTACGGCGGATGGACGATTGCGCACTTGTCTCTTCGGCGATCATGAAGTCGATCTCCGCGGTGCACTCCGGCGCGGAGAGCCACTCGCTGGCCTCGTTCGCCAAGCGCTCGCCGAGAAGCCGGAGGCGCATGCGTTGCTCTCGCGACGGAACGGTGGATTGCGTGCTCTCTCGCAGGTGGGAGGGTAGCGTCACCACGGTGCGGCGATAGGTTTGTCCTTGGCACTTTCACCTTCAGACATTCGCTCTAACATGGTCAACAAGATCACCGTTGTCGGCGCCGGAAACGTGGGCGCGACGACTGCTCAACGTGTTGCGGAAAAGGAACTTGCACGCACCGTCGTGATGGTCGACGTCGCCGAGGGTATTCCGCAGGGGAAGGGGCTGGACCAGTGGCAGAGCGCACCCATCGAGGGCTTCGACTCGCGGCTGATCGGCACGAATGGCTACGACGAGACGAAGGATTCCGACATCGTCATCATCACCGCCGGCATTGCGCGCAAGCCGGGGATGTCGCGCGACGACCTGCTGAACACGAACGCCGGCATCGTGAAGTCGGTGTCGGAGCAGATTGCCAAGTCGTCGCCGAACGCGATCCTCATCATCGTGAGCAATCCGCTCGACGTCATGTGCTACGTCGCGAAGCAGGCGAGCGGCTTTCCGCGCGAGCGTGTCATCGGCATGGCGGGCGTGCTCGACACGGGCCGTTTTCGCGCCTTCCTCGCGGAAGCACTCGACGTCTCCGTGCGCGACATCCAGGCGATGGTGCTCGGCGGACATGGCGACACGATGGTGCCGCTGATCTCCTACACCAGCGTGAGCGGTATCCCGATCACGCAGCTGATGGACAAGGCGACGCTCGACGCGATCGTCACGCGCACCCGGAACGGAGGCGCGGAGATCGTGAAGCACCTCAAGACGGGGTCGGCGTACTATGCGCCGTCGTCAGGCGCGGTGCAGATGACCGAGGCGATCGTGAACGACCAGCGCCGCATCCTGCCGTGCGCGGCGTGGCTCGAGGGCGAGTACGGCATGTCCGGCCTCTTCCTCGGCGTTCCCTGCAAGCTCGGCAAGAATGGCCTCGAGAAGATCATCGAGGTGGAGCTCACGGCAGACGAGCGGGCCGCGCTCGAGAAGAGCGCCGAGGCTGTTCGCGAGCCGATGTCCGCGATCAAGATGTAAGATGTGGCTGTTGACGCTGTACCGTTCGACGATCGGCAAGAGAGCCATCATGGCAGTTACCGGCCTGTTGCTGGTGCTGTTCGTGATCGGCCACATGGCCGGAAACCTCCAGGTGTTCATTGGTCCGGCGAAAATGAACGCCTACGCGGCGTTCCTTCAGGGACTGGGCGAGTTGCTCTGGCTGGTGCGGATCGCGCTACTGGTGGCGCTGCTGCTTCACGTGCTCATGGCCTTGCAGGTCACGCGTATCAACCTCGCGGCGCGCCCGTTCGACTACACCATGCGCCAGCCGCAGGTGAGCACGCTCGCTTCGCGCACCATGCGCTGGGGCGGTGTGCTGTTGCTCGTGTTCATCGTCTTTCACATCCTGCACTTCACCACGGGGACGGTGTTCCCGATGGCGAGCCGGCCTGACGCGGGACATCCCGCCTTCAGCCACACCGACGTCTATGGGAACGTGATCAGCGCGTTCCGTGTGCCGTGGGTCGTGGCGTTCTACGTCGTGGCGATGCTGTTCCTCATGCTGCACCTGTTTCACGGGGCGTGGAGCTCGATGCGCACGCTGGGCTTGGTCAAGCCGTCGCATACGCCGCTGCGCCGACGCGCCGCGACGGCGATTGCCTTGATCGTGTGGCTCGGATTCACTGCCGTGCCTGTCGCCGTGTTTCTTGGAGTGATTCGATAGATGACGCTCGAGCTCAATGCGCGTGTGCCCGGCGGAGCGCTTGCCGAGAAGTGGGACAAGCACAAGTTCGACGTGAAGCTCGTGAGCCCCGCGAACAAGCGGAAATACACGGTGATCGTCGTCGGGTCGGGCCTGGCCGGAGCGTCCGCGGCCGCGACCTTCAGCGAGCTGGGATACAACGTCCGGTGCTACTGCTACCAGGATTCGCCTCGCCGTGCGCACTCTATTGCGGCGCAGGGCGGCATCAACGCCGCGAAGAACTACCAGAACGACGGTGACAGTGTTCAGCGGCTGTTCTACGATACGATCAAGGGCGGCGACTTTCGCTCGCGTGAAGCGAACGTCTTCAGGCTTGCACAGATCAGCGTCAACA
>JALYVY010000200.1 GCA_030852985.1 Gemmatimonadota bacterium
GCGCTAAGGGCGCCAGGAAATCAGCGAGCAAGACTTCGCCGGGATGGATGGGCGCGAGTTTGGCGGGCTTGCGGGTCGGCATCGAATGATCCTCAGTGATAGTCCACGAGCGCCACGTCGTACGCATCCCCCTCGTGCCAGCGAAAGCAGACGCGCCACTGGTCGTTGATGCGAATGCTGTGCTGTCCGGCGCGATCGCCTTTCAACTTCTCGAGTCGGTTGCCGGGCGGGACCCGTAGATCCTCCAACGCCTCGGCGGCATCCACGACGACCAGCTTCCGCAGCATGGTGCGCTGAAGCTCGCTCGGGAAGCGACGCACCGATTCGCGGCGGAAGAGCCGTTCGGTGTCCCGGTCCCCGAAGCTTTTGATCACTTCGGAATCTAGCCGCGGCAAACCATAACGTCAAGCGTTACTATGGACGCCAGCTAACGTCTGATTCTGCGGCCACGTTATCCAGCAAGCCGCAGATAAAGCTGCAAGGCTTCGCTTCTTATCGACAGGGGCCAACAGCCGTGCAACGCACAACCACTTCTCCTTCCTCACTTTAGCAGATCGGCAGCCGCGCGACTTCGCACGTTATCGAGCAAAGCCACGCTGGATAACGTGCAGCGCCGCCAATTCTCCGCCGAGCATCAACGCGTACCCCTCCGACACCCAAACGCATCGCCCTCACAGACGATCGGCCGCGCTCACTACGCCTAACCCTCTACGGCTCAACACGAGAGTGTAGATCATCGTCGTCCCACGTCGGCATGCGCAAGCAGGGACTGAATGGTGCTGAAGTCCGCGGCGCGGAATGCCGCAATGAAGGGCACGTGATCGGCTTGCTGATCCCCGCTGCAAGCGCCGCGTTGCGGACCCACGCTCCAGCACCGTCGTGTGGAGATGATGCCGCCGCCGAACGCCTGCATCATCCGCATAGCTCCGCGTCGAGGGAAGAACGTACCGCCACCACCACTCGGAACGCTTGCATTGGGGTTCTTTCGCTCGAACGATCCGTTGACTCGCGCTTCCAACGACCCACGGCTGGTGGAACGAGCAACGCTCACCCCAGGAACCGCCGCGCCACCTGCTCCAGCCGGTCATCGCCCGCAATTTCCGCTTCGGCCAGGATCTTCGAGACATACGGCCGAAGCGACGCCTCACCCCAGTAGTAGCCCGTCGCACGCTCGGCCAACTGCGTCTCGTTGACGCGCGCCGCCTCCAGCAGTGCCCGTGCGGCGGCGGCGTCGTAGCCGGGGTCGTCGCGCTCCGGCAGGTCGTAATTGCGGCGCGGCATCTCGCCTTCCGCATCGTCCCTCAGAAATGCACGCGACATCCGGCCTCCGGTAACGGTCGATGGTGTGATGTACAAGAAGCAGTCCGGCGGGCCGGGGGGCTGAGTATACGTCGTGCGACGCCGCGCGCGCGACCGGAACCAACAGCCCGCAGCTTGGTCACACGCCGGGATTTCCCTACCTTCCATGCATCATGATCGCCCGCGCCATTCGCCACACGTTCACCCTGGCCGACGAATCGGACGCGGGGGCCATCGCCGACCTGCGTATCGCCACGGCAGTCGACCTCACCGAACGCTTCGGGCGTGGGCACTGGTCGGGCGAGACGACGGAGCGCGGAGTCATCGCCGGCATGCGCGAGGCGAAGATCTGGATCGCCCGTCGCGGTGCGTCGATCGTGGGAACATTCCGCCTCTCCCCCACGAAGCCGTGGGCCATCGACGTCGGCTATTTTTCCCCGTCCACGCGTCCCCTCTATCTCACGGACATGGCCGTGCGCCCCGACCTTCAGGGGCGCGGGATCGGACGCCGCTGCCTCGCGAAGGCGGTGGAGGTCGCGGCGGCCTGGCCCTCCGACGCCATCCGGCTCGACGCATACGATGCCGACGCCGGGGCAGGAGCGTTCTACGTCAAGTGCGAGTTTCGCGAGGTCGGCCGCGTGTCGTTTCGCGGCGTTCCCCTCGTGTACTATGAACGATTGATCTGACGCCCACACCGGAGTTCCTGCATGAGCTACTCGGGACCAGTCATGGATGCACCACCGCCGCGACCGACGGCCCGCGTGCGGTCCGTTCAGGTGGCGAAGGCCGGCGTGAGTTTCGGCTCCGCACTGGCGATCGCGATCTCCTGGAGCCTGCACCACTCGATCATCTGGGCCATCATCCACGGCTTTCTTTCGTGGCTCTACATCATCTGGTACGCCATCACACGGTAGCGCATCGCAGCGTCCAATCGAACCACCACAGCACGCAACCGTCACGTTCAATCACGGAGTCCCCATGTGGCAGCCCGGTAAGCCGAGCCAGAACGAGAATGAATATTTTGCCCGTCGCGATGCGGAGTGGCTCAAGGAGCAGCGCCGTAAACTCGATGCCCAACGGTTGGTTCGCGACGCAACATCCACCGGCATGTCGTGCCCGCGCTGCCAGGGCGACCTGCAGGAACGGACCTACCACGACGTGCGCATCGACGTCTGCGCCAGCTGCCGCGGCGTCTGGCTCGACGCCGGTGAGATGCACATGCTCGCACACGTCGAGCCGACAGCAATGCTCGAAGTCATTCACGACATCGACACGGCCACGCCGTAGTCCCTGCACCCCACGCAAAAGGAGCGCGACCGGAATACTCAGGTCGCGCTCCCATTGCAGTGAAGCGAACTGCTACGGCACCAGTACCGGGTGCCCCTCCACGTCCAGCACCTGGATCGGCGCAATTCCCGTTGCCTTGAGCGGCGCCTCGATCGACGCACGATCCCCGACGATCACCAGGTTCATGTGGTCGACGTCGATGTACTTCTTCGCCACACGGGTGAGGTCGTCCTTCGTCACTGCATCAATCTTCTTCGCATAGTCCCTGTAGAAGGACTCCGGCAGATCCTGCGTGTAGATCGCCGAGATCGCCGCCGCCACGTTGTTCACCGATGTAAAGCGGCTCGGCAGCGACTGGATCAGTCCCTCCTTTCCTTCCACCACCTCATCGGTCGTGAAAGGCTGTGCGCCCCGCACATCATTGAAGTGCGTCATGAACGCCATGAGCGCGCTGTCAGACTTCGCGCTCACGATCGCGCCGCCGGCGGTGAATGCGCCCGGGCCATGTCCGTACGCGAAGCTCGAGCGGACGCCGTAGCTGAATCCCTTCACCTCGCGGATGTCGTGGCTGAGGCGCGACTGGATCGTGCCGCCAAGCAACCGATTCATCAGGCTGAGGGCGTAGTAGTCCGGCGTGCTGCGTGAAGGCCCCGGCGTTCCGAGCACGAAAATCGATTGCGCAGCCTTCGGCTTGTCGACGAGATAGATCGTCCGCGAAGTGGCGACCGGCAAGGTTCCGTAATCGAAGCTTGGCCGCGCTCCCCCTTTCGGCCATGCGGCGAGCGCCTTTTCGACGGCGGCTTTCGCCTTCGTCGGATTGACGTCGCCACTGACGGTGATGACGGCGCGCCCCGGCTTGAAGTACGCTTGCGCGAAGTTCACGACGTCGTTGCGCGTGATCGCCTTCACCGACGTCTCGTTTATCACGCGGCCGTACGGATGTTCGCCACCGTAGGTGACCTTCGCGAACACGTTCGCCGCGATCGCCGCGGGCTGGTCCTTCTGCTGGGTGAGTGCCACGAGCGTACGTGCACGGATGCGCTCGAGCCCCGAATCTGGAAACGTCGAGTTCAGGAGCACGTCCGCAAGCAGCGCGAGCGCGGGCTCGAACTTGTCCTTGAGCGACGTGAAACGAAGTGTCCCGTCTTCCTGGCCGATGCTCGCGAAAATGCTGGTGCCGAGCAGCCGCTGCGCATCGGAGAGTTGGTCCGCCGTCTTCGTCTTCGTGCCCTCACTCAGCATCGCGCCCGTGAAGCCGGCGACGCCCGTCTTGTCCGCTGGTTCGTAGTTGGCGGCACCGCCCACGAAATCGAGGTTCACGGCGACGAGTGGAAGATCGTGCTTCTGCACGACGATCAGCGTCGCGCCATTCGAGAGCGTCGTCTTCGTCCAGGTGGGCACGCGAAGCGCCGGCGTCTTCCCCACTTTGGGTGGCGTTGCACGGTCGAGCGCCTGCGCGCCAAGCGGCGCCACGAAAGGCGAACCTGCGAGCACGACCGCGAGCAACGCGCGCGTGCAGGACTTCAACTTGACGTTCATTACTTGGCCCCCAGGATGTAGTGCCCGCCGTCGGCGGAGACGGTGACCTTCGTGCTCGCGTCCGGCTTCGCTGCCATCTCCGGCTTGCCGACGGGAACGATGCTCAGCACGAGACGCCCGTTGCCGAGGTACTTGTTGGCAACGCGCTTCACGTCGGCGGGTGTTACCGACTTCAGCTTCGCATACTCCTTCTTGTAGTACGATGGATCGTTGTGAAAGACGGCGCCGTCGAGCAGGATGTCGGATTTGCCGAGGTTCGACTGCAATGTCGAGACGAAGCCGAACTCGATGCCGGCGGATGTCTTCTCCAGCTCGTCGGTCGTCGGGCCATCCTTCTTGAGGCGATTGATCACTTCGTCCATCGACGCTTCGAGCTGCGTGAGGGTCGTGCCGGGACGCGGCGTGATCATCACCACGAAATTGCCGGCGTTCTCGTTGTCGTTGTTGAAGGCATTGACGGCCGCCGCAGACTGCTGGTCGTAGACCAGCGCCTTCGTCAGGCGTGCCGTGCGCGCACCGGCGAGCACCTGCGCAAGGAAGCTCAGCGGAACAGCGTCATCCCTGTCGTCACCAACGGTAGGCCAGCTGACATACAACCGCGGCACCTGCACGCGATCCTCATAGGTCAGTCGCTTCTCCGTCGACATCACCGGCATCGTGATGGAAGGACGCGTAATCCTGGCGCCGGCCTTGAGGTCGCCGAAATACTTCGTCACCCATGCCTTCGCCTGCGCCGGCTCGAAGTCGCCCGCGATGGCGATCGTGGCGTTCGTCGGTGCGTAGTAGAGGCGGAAGAAATTCTTCACGTCGTCCACCGTCGCCGCCTGGAGGTCAGTCATGTACCCGACCACCGGCCACCCATAGGGATGGCCCTCGGGGTAGATGCCGAAGTCGAGCAGCTCGAAGCCGCGCCCGTACGGCTGGTTATCGACACTCTGCCGGCGCTCGTTCTGCACGATGTCCCGCTGCGCCTTGAACTTCGCTTCGTCGAGCTTGTCGAGGAGGAAGCCCATGCGGTCGGACTCGAGCCACAGGGCGGACTCCAGGTAGTTTGAGGGAACCACCTCGTAATAGTTCGTGCGGTCGTTCGTCGTCGAGCCATTGTTCGTGCCGCCGACCCCGTTCGTGAGTCGGTCGTGCATGCCGTACGGCGCGTGGCCGGATCCGGTGAACATGACGTGCTCGAACATGTGGGCGAAGCCCGTACGCCCCTGCACCTCATTCTTCGATCCCACATGGTAGTAGACGTTCACGGCCACCTGGGGCACCGAATGGTCCGGGGCCATGAGGACCTCGAGCCCGTTCGGGAGCATCATGCGCTCGAACGGGATATTGATATTGCTCCTGGACTGCGCGAAGGCGGGCGCGGCGGCAGCAACCGCGACGAACGTCGCCAGGTGGAGACTTCGGATGGTTCGCATGTAGACCGGTGGAGGGCGGAATCGCCGGAATCTGGCGGGAGGGACAAAATGGCGTCTTTTGTGCCCGGGTACAACAACTCTTTGACAACCGGCGCCCCCCGAGGGTTCCATCCTCTCCCCATTTCGCGCAGGTTCTCCCATGAGTGAAACCCCCTGGGCCGACGTCGACCGCTACCTGATAGACCTCCTCATTCCTGCCGACGAGGCCCTGGATTACACCGTCAAGGCGAGCGCGGCGGCGGGCCTTCCCTCCATCGCCGTCGCACCGCCCTTCGGCAGGCTCCTCCACATCCTCGCTCGTGTTGCGGGAGCTCGGCGCATTCTCGAGATCGGAACGCTGGGTGGGTACAGCACGATCTGGCTGGCGCGCGCCGTCGGGCGCGGCGGACTCGTGACCACCCTCGAGCTCGACCCGAAGCACGCGGCACTCGCGGAGGCCAACATCGCGCATGCCGGATTGTTGGAGTCGGTCGACATCCGGCTCGGACGCGCCGCAGACACGCTCGCTTCGATTCATGGTGAAGGTGGGGCGCCCTACGACATGATCTTCATCGATGCGGACAAGGCGTCGATCCCCGAGTACTTCACCTGGTCCCTGAAGCTCGCGCGTCCCGGGTCGCTCATGGTCGTGGACAATGTGATCCGGGAAGGCGCGGTGATCGACGGAACCAGTACGGATCCGAACGTCATCGGCGTGCGGCGGTTCAACGAGATGCTGGCCGCTGAGTCTCGTGTCACGGCGACCACCATCCAGACGGTGGGAATGAAGGGATATGACGGGGCGACGTTCCTGATCGTGAACTGATTCGCGGTGCGCCGGATGTGCTGGCGTTCGAGTGACTGAGCACCGGAACGGCAGATTTACCACGGAGGCCACAGAGGACACGGAGGACAGCTCCAACAAGAAGGGATGCTCATCCTACAAGTGCTGTGAGCAAAGGTTCTTCCTCCGTGTCCTCCGTGGTAAATGCTGTTGTTGTTTGAGTCTTTACGCAGCTTACCCGCTTATCCACTGTGGGCCGAGAACTGTTAGCGCTGCGGTTGTTGTGCACCTATTGGGTGCGTCGTGCTCGATTCCTCATTGCGGTCGCCGAGCGTGGCTCATGCACATCGATAGTCCGGTGCGCGTTGGAATGATCCAGCGACCCCATTTTCGATGTTCGACGCGTCACGCCGCATGGCTATCATGTCCTCCGTTGTCAGGGACAGGAGATCGCCGCTCACGAACCAGCGGTTGCTCCGGTAAGAGACTCGCCGAGCCCCGTTCGGGTTTGGTGCGTTTCCCTGGCTCCCCTGGAGGAGAGAGCCATGAACGCTCAATTCGGCTGGCCCACGAAGTCCCCCCTCCCGAAGTTCCGCGTCAATCGCATCGTCGTGGTCGGCCTTGGATTTCTCGCCGTCGCGTGTAGCGAGAACCTCACGCAGCCCCACGAACGAACTCCCGTGATCAAGGCGCCGGCGTGGCAACCGTCGCCCGACGTCGTGATCATGGAGCGCACCACAACCAGCGCATCGGTGAACGGCGACCCGCCGACGGTGGTCACGTCGCGTCAGGTGCTGACCCCCCAAACCCGTGTCGCTGGACGTACCCTCACGGTGCGCGCGTTCGCCGCCCCGACAACTGCCAAGTCAGCAGGGCTCCCCCTTCCGACCCTCTCGCTGCCCGCGCGGCGCGAAGTGGCGATCTGTAACGCCCTGCCCTCGTGGACAGAGCGGACCAGGGGAGCAGACGGGCGTGGTATCGTGCTCACTGGGGTCGGCGATGCGCCTGCATCGACCATCAAGGTCACGCAGGCGGACGGCTCCGTCGTGAGCATCGAGCGAAGCTGGACCCGCACCACAAGTACGTGGCAGCTCGATCGGCAGGTGACATCCGGAGCGAAAGGGTTTCGCGATGTGGTGTCATATCAGCATCAGAATGCCGCCGGCAAGGCGCTGAACAACGCCATTCCTTCATCGACCTGCACGGGGCAGCAGGCTCTCGTCGGGCAGGCCTCGGTGACGGCATCGCGAAGCTTCTACGCCCCGTACTCAGCCACGCTCTATGCGAAGCTGGTTCCGGGCGCAGGCGTTTTCGCGGACGAAGGCTGCTGGGGCTATAACGGCGATCCGTGCTTCGACAAGCGCATGTCGATTTACAGGGACGAGATCGGAGTGGCTTCCGCGCTCGTGGCTGTCACGGTCGCGTGCGTCACACCCGTGGTCGTCACCGTCGGCCCGTGCGCTCTCGCCCTCACCGCGTACGCTGCCGCCGTGGGATACCTCGGGATTGACCTTGCCTCTTATCAGAACTGCCTCGACAATCAGCGATCCAGGCTTCCCGAGGAGCTGGTCGGTGCAAGTGCGGCGCGGAGCGCACTCGATTCAACCGGGGGACACAGCCTCGCCAGTCTCTCTCCACACATCGTCGCGGTGAGCAATTGCGGCAGTAGCGGTTCGACCGCTGCTCCGCCCTCCTGCCGCTGGGACACTTACGAAATTTCGTATGACGGCGGCGAGACGTGGTACTTCTGGGCCTCGTTCCTGATCTGCGACGACGCCATGTAAGCGTCACACCAGCGTCATTCATAAAATGCCTATTCCGGTGGGGGCTCCGTCGACTCACATTGCGACCTCGAGCCCTCACTGCCACGCTAACAGCGGAGTTGTCATGCGACAAATCATGATGCGGCGATTTACGGTCGTCTGCCTCGTTCTCGGTTTTGCGGTGTGGCTCGCCCCATTGGCTATCGCCGCGCTTGATTGGGCCGGTTCACCGACGTCGTCGCTTGCCTCAGCAGCTACAACGACAATGCTCGTCACGGTGGCCGTGCAGCTTGCGTTCATCGTGGCGCAGACTTTCCCCGAAGGGCGGCAACTGATTCGGATCCGGTTCCTTGGGCCCGACGCATGGTTGGCCATTGTCACCTTCACCATGATGCCTGGCGTGTTGTGGCACTACCTCGCAGGACTTTCCGCGCCGTTCATGCGCGGAGTGATGCCGGGATTCCTCACCCCCGCGATCACAGCCCTTCTGTTCATGATCGCCAGGCTCATTCAACAGGGAAACTACCGTCAGCTGCGCGCCGGCTCGCCACCCCGCGCCGTTTAGGGGGCGGCGACCGGATACTGTCGCCCCGCGTGCGTGCGCTGTCAGCGTA
>JALYVY010000057.1 GCA_030852985.1 Gemmatimonadota bacterium
GCATTCACGTATGATTTGGCCAAGGGCAGCGACATGCTCGTCATCGATGTCACGGCACGCCCCGACGTCACCCTTGACGCACTCGAGCACGCCGTCCATGCGGAACTGGAGCACCTCATAGCCCACGGTGTGACTGGCGCCGAGGTGGCGCGCGCCATCGCGCTCATAGAAACTGATCTCGTAGCCGTGCTTCAGTCAGCAGGTGACCGTGCCGATCGGCTGTCGATGTTCACCACGTACCTTGGCGATCCGACCTTGGTGAACGCGCAGACTGACCGCTATAGGGCTGTCACGACGGAACAGGTGAATGTCTTCGTACGGGAGTACTTGGTGGAATCGAATCGAACGTCATTGATCTACGTCCCACGAGCCAGCACAGACGTGAACATGCAGGATGACATCGCAATGGCGGAGGCGCCGTGAGCGAGGCAACCATGACTCGAACAGCGGCACCGAAACCCAAACCGGGGCCTCCGCGAGACTATCGGTTCCCGCACTTCGATCGGCGAACGCTCTCCAACGGTATACAGCTGCTTGTCGCTCCGGTCGCGAAACTGCCGCTCGTGAGCGTGCTGGCGCTGGTGGAGGCTGGAGCCGCCGCGGAGCCAGAAGGGAAGCACGGTGTGGGTGCCCTCACCGCGCGACTCCTGCTAGAGGGCGCGGCGGGTATGGATGGCAGCGCCCTGGCAGAACGATTCGAGCTGATCGGCGCTTCGGTGGATACGCACGGTGACTGGGATGTCGCGATGCTTTCGCTGACGGTCCTGAGCGAGCGCCTGAAGGATGCCCTCGCTCTAGTGAGCGACGTCATCCGGAAGCCCGCCTTCCCCGAGCGGGAGGTGCAGCGCCTCAAGGAACAGCGCCTCTCGGATCTCCTCCAACAGCTCGCCGAACCTCGCGAGTTGGCCGATGAGCAGTTCGCCAATGCGGCGTATCAACCATCAGCGCGCTATGCCGCTCCGGAAGAAGGTGATGCGGCAAGTGTGCGGGGGCTGACCAAGGAAGACGTGCAGGCGTTCTATGCAGCGCGATATCAACCGGCGGGACTGACGCTGATCTTTGCGGGTGATGTGACGACGGATGCTGCCGTCGCGCTCGCCGAGTCGTTGTTGGGTGACTGGCGCGGATCGGCGCCAAGTGCAGCGCCGGCGGGGATCGATGCGCCGCAGCGAGGAAAGCTCGTTCGAGTCGTCGCAAAATCGGACGCACCACAGTCCGAAGTACGCGTGGGACACAGCGGACTGCCACGCAGTGCAGGGGATTACTTCGACGTCATGGTCATGAACGCTGTCCTTGGCGGACTCTTTTCCTCGCGCATCAACCTCAATCTTCGTGAGGTGCATGGCTATACCTACGGTGCCTCGTCGGCATTCGAATGGCGACGCGGGGCGGGCCCGTTCGTGGTGCACACCGCTGTGAAGAGCGATGTCACCGGCCCTGCAATTCGAGAGATCCTGAACGAGATCGACCGCATACGGACCGAGGAGATCACCGATGACGAGCTGACCCTCGCGACGAGCTATCTGGACGGTGTGTTTCCCATCCGGTACGAGACGACGGCGGCGATCGCCGGAGCCTTGGCGAATCTTGTCATCCACCGTTTCGACGAGGATTACTACGACGTATATCGCTCGAAAGTGCGCGCGGTCACGACAGCGAGCGTGCTACGTGCTGCTCAACGACACCTGCACCCCGACGAACTTCGGATCGTGGTGGTAGGGGATCCGGCGGTCGTCACGGACCAGATCGCGGACGTCACCGGTATGAAGCCGGAAGTCGTCGAGGGCGACGGAAAGCAGGTATCGACATGACACCAGCCCAAAAGCGGCCGCCTGTCGGTCCGGTGGTCGTAACGGCAGACGAGCTACGAGCCCGCAAGCGCGGAGACCGACCGCCGGAGATGCTCAGCAGCCGAGAACTGTATCAGGGGAAGATCATCACGCTGAACCGCGACACGGTCCGATTGCCCGATGGCGCGGTCGTCGAGATGGATATCGCTCGGCATTCGGGTGCCTCGGCGGTCGTTCCATTCATGAGCGGTCCGCTCGGAGACGAGCCCCAGATCCTGCTCATCCGCCAATATCGTTTCGCCGCGGGTGGCTACATCTACGAAATTCCCGCGGGGCGTCTCGAGCCGGACGAGAAGCCGATCGACTGCGCACTACGAGAGCTGAAGGAAGAAACGGGCTGTACCGCAGACCACATCGAGCCACTCACAACGATCCTCACGACTCCTGGATTCACGGACGAGGTCATCCACATCTTCATGGCGAGCGGACTCACCATGGGCGAGCATCACCGTGAGCCGGATGAGTTCGTTGATATGGTCATCATGCGGCTCTCGGAGGCCTTGGAGCGCATCGGCAACGGAGAGATTACCGACGCCAAAACTGTCCTTTCGCTGCTATTTGCCGCCGGATTCAAGACAAGCTGAGCAATAGCAGTCTCTACAGTAAAGACGTTAGAAACTAGAATGCCCGCCCCCGTGTCAAAAGTTGGACACGGTATGCGGGCATTCTCGCATTTTGTTCCAAATAGTGGACAACGCAGGATCCAAGCCCCGCGCACTATTCAGCAATGATGTGGCTTAAAGAGTTGCAATAAAAGAAGTTACACGTATGGTGGCATCCCGCACGAATACGGCACAGCCCCTGCTTTTACATCGGTGCACGAAGAGACGTGATGATGGGGAAAGGAGTGTACCCTTTCGCAGCACCGGGGGAAGAAGACCATGGCTGACATCGCAATGAAGCGTACGGTCCAACAAGGGCCCTCAATCCGCGAACAACTTCGCGCGATGGACGACGCCGACATCGTCGCGTCCTTCCTCGGTGGCGAAGAGCGGGCCTTTCAGGAGCTTGTCGAGCGCTATCAAACGCGCCTGCTGAACTTCATATATCGGACGATCGGTGATCGGGAGAAGGCGGAGGACCTCGTTCAGGAAGTATTCATCCGCGTCTATCGGCACCTGCACCGGTTTGACCGGTCGAAGAAGTTCTCGACTTGGGCGTATACGATCGCCTCCAACCTGGCGAAGAATGAGCTGCGGAACCGATCGCGCAATCCGCTGGTCCTCTTCCAGACGATCAAGGGTAATTGGGACGACGATGATCGCCCACTCGAGTTCGAGGACACCACGGCCCGCCCGGATGACATGTATCGGAAGCGTCACTTGCGCGAACTCGTTGCGGAAACGGTAGCGAAGCTTCCCGAGCATCACCGTCAGGTGTTCGTGCTGCGGGAACTCGAGGGGAAGTCCTACGAGGAAATTGCCGAGATCACGGACTGCAACCTTGGTACGGTGAAGTCGCGTTTGAATCGTGCCAGGAACGCGTTCGCCGAGATCATCGAGCCCTGGATTGATTGAGGCGTGACTAGACACGCCTGACTGTCGGACGGCCGAAAGGAACGCGAGGGGCGCCCGCTACGAGCAGGCGCCCCTTGGCGTCCCGGTGCTGGAACAGGCGATGGTACGGAGGGTACGTTGGGGAGCGAAGTCGTCCCCACCACTACCTGTCTCCAATGAACTGTCGGGAGTTCCGCAGCAAGCACGACGCCTATGTCGATGACACCCTCAGCGGGATGGCTCTCGACGCTATGGCCCTGCACCGACAGCTCTGTGAGCGGTGCTCGCAGCTCGACACCCGTGTGCGCCGGGCCCTGTTGATCGCGAGAAATGTCCCGATGATCGAGCCGTCAGCAGCGTTCAGTCAGCGGCTTCAGGCACGGCTCGCTGCTGAACGCCGGTCAGGCGGATTGCGCTTCGAGGACGACGGGATGTTCGCGTCGCCTGGTCGCTCGATGTTTGGTGGACGATATGCGATCGTCGTGACGGGCGTGCTGCTAGCGGCCGGTGTTGCAGCCACCTTCGCGGTGGCGAAGACGGGGCAGGATGTGATTCGAATGTCGCCAGTGGTTGCCAGCCTCCCTGAGACGGAGATGTCGCCGCTCACTACGCCGACGATGGTCGCATCGATGTCTGCAGGCATGCCGATGTGGCCGGCGGCGTTCGTCGCGCAGCAGGCGCCCTGGCACTTCGCGAGCGCAGCCGCGGGCCGTTAAGCCGCACCCCCGGCCATCCTGCGGCTGCGCGGTGGCCGTATATTCCACAAATGGCGTCTGCCGGAGAGAAAGCGCTCCATGCCGCGCTGAAGAAGCGCGAATTCGATCCTGTTTATTACTTCCACGGCGATGATGACTTTCTCAAGGACCTTCGGGTTCGTGAGCTCGTTGAAGCGGCGGTGGATCCCGCGACGCGCGACTTCAATCTCGAGCAACGCAGGGGAAGCGATGTCGACGCTGAAGCGCTCGATTCGCTCCTGAGCACCCCGCCAATGCTGGCGGCGAGACGCGTTGTCGTCATTCGGGATGCTGAGAAGCTCAAGAAGGACGCGCGCAAGCTCCTCGACGGCTATCTCAAGCGACCTGCATCAGATACGGTGCTGTTGCTCGTGTCACTGTCCGGAGTGAAGGCCGATCGTGGACTGGACGAGTGCAGCACGAGCGTGGCATTTCCCCCCCTGACGGGCGACCGTGTTCCGAAATGGGTGGTGTATCAAACCGAAACCGTACTCGGGCGCTCCATCTCCGCGGACGCTGTGTCGTTACTGGTGGAGGCGGTGGGGCCGGACCTTTCCCAGCTCGCGATGGAGCTAGAAAAGCTCGCGAGCTACTCGGAGGACACGATAGATGAAGCCGCCGTCGCCGCGGTGGTGGGAATTCGTCGTGGCGAGTCTGTGGGCGACCTGCTGGATGCCGTGGCCGCGCGTGATGCAGCGACCGCACTCCGACTCATTGGCGGCGTGCTTCAGCAGCCGAAAATGAGCGCGGTCCTGCTGGGGATGCACCTGACGACGCAGACGCTGGCGCTCGCGTATGCCGAGGCTGCCCGCGCGCGTGGGGTTCCCTCGCGGGCATTGTACAATGAGCTCATGACGCTGCTCAAGGAAACAGGGGCGTTTCCCGGACGTGCCTGGGGGGAGGCGGTGAACGCATGGTCGAAGTACTCTGAGGGATGGTCCGCAGCGGAGCTAGACTCGGCGCTCGGGTCGCTCCTTCTCGCTGACGAGGCGTTCAAGGAGACCAAGATCTCCTCGGATGAGCAGCTTCTCACCTCGCTGATACTCGCGCTCTGCGGCGCCGGCGCCTCTCGTCGTGCTTCCTGACGTGCTTCACTTCCAGCCCCATTCGATGCGTCGCTCCTCCCTCGCTGTCCTGCTGTTCATGCTCGTCGCTTCAGCGGCTGGTGCCCAATCGGGTGCCACGCCAGCGTCGCCCAATGATTCCGTATTTCGACGGGCGCGACGCCTCGTCAGCGACGGCAATGGGGCCGCCGGCCGGGCGCTCGTGGACTCGGTCCTCAATCGCGAACAGGAAGGGGGGAATGGCTTCGGTGATGCACTCTACTGGCGTGGCGCACTGGCGGAGACCGCCGCAGACGCGGAGCGCGATTATCGTCGCGTGATTGTCGAATATCCGCTCTCTGCCTATGTCGACGATGCGTTGCTCGCCATGGCGGAGCTCGAGCAGGCCCGGGGGGATCGCGCCGGCGCGCTGCAGCACCTGCAGCGCTTTGTTCGAGAGCACCCAGCAAGTACCGCGCGTGGCACGGCGGCATTCGCCGGCGCTCGTCTCGCATTCGAGCTTGGCGACACACGGGTTGCCTGTGGTCTCATCACGGACGCCCGTACCTCTGTCGCGCCGAACGAGGTAGAACTTCGAAACCAGATCGATTACTACGCGTCCCGTTGCCCGAGCAACGTTGCCGCTGCGCAGACACCACCGACCGCGGTGGCGCTCCCGGCGACGCCGAGTCGCCGTCCCACAGCGACGGTCCCCATGACGCCGCCCGCCAAAATCGTGACCGCGGTGACGCGGGGCCAACCAGCAGCACCGCTCAACGCGAGCGCGCCACCGGCCGCTGCCCCACGCACCATTGCGCGCAAATCGGCTGAGAAGCCGATCGTGATGTTCACCGTCCAACTGGCGGCATACAGCACGCTCCCCGAAGCAAGAGCGCTCATCGCCAAACTGGAGAGGAAAGGCGTTCATGCCCGCGTGAGCGGAACCAGCAAACCATTCCGCGTACGGCTTGCGCTCCACCCCACACGACAGGCTGCAACAGCGGAACGCGACGAGCTCAAGGCGAAATCGATCATCGGTTTCGTGACCACGGAGGAGCGAACACCAGAGCAGAACAGTCCGTGAACGCAGCCGTGGTGACGCCGCTGATGCAGCAATACCGGGAGATCAAGGCGCGACACCAGAGCGCGATCCTGTTCTTCCGCATGGGCGACTTCTACGAAATGTTCTACGAGGACGCCGAGACCGCGGCTCGTGTACTCGGTCTCACGCTTACGTCGCGCAACAATGGCGGCGCCGCGGAGGTGCCACTGGCCGGCGTCCCAGTGAAGGCTGGCCCCGAATACCTACGGCGGCTAGTGAGCCAGGGCTACCGCGTTGCAGTGTGTGAACAAGTAGAAGATCCCAAGGTTGCCAAGGGCATTGTGCGCCGCGAAGTGGTGGAGACGATATCTCCCGGCGTCGCCTTCGCCGATGACCTGCTGGACGGATCACGCAACAACTTCGTGGTCGCCTTCGGTGCAGCGAGCGCGGGATGCATCGGTGTTGCGGCCGCCGATGTATCGACTGGGGAATTCCGACTGGCGATGACGACGCCTGCGGAAATCGACGCAGTGCTGGCTCGCTTCGCGCCGAGGGAATTACTGCTGCCGCGCGGACACGTGACGCTGCCGCGCACAGCAGCGCTCGACGGCGTCCTCGTCACGGAGCGCGAGCCATGGGAGTTCGACGAAGCCATGGCACGCGACGATCTCGCACGGCAGTTCAAGGTGCGCGATCTGGACGGTCTCGGCCTGGAGACAGGGGATGGGCGCGCAGTTGCCGCGGCCGGTGCGCTGCTGCGCTACCTGAGAGAGATGCAGCCCGCTGGTGTTCCGCAGCTCGCCAGGCCGACGATTGAACGCGTCGGTGGCGTGATGCCACTCGACGAGATGACGCGCCGCAACCTCGAGCTTGTTGAATCGCTCCGCGGGACGGACACTGCCGGTACCCTTCTCGCCGTGCTCGATCGGACCATGACGCCGATGGGCGCACGCCTGCTGCGACAATGGCTGCTCGCGCCACTCGTGGACCGGGAGCGCATCGACCTGCGCCTCGACGCCGTGCACGCCCTCGTTGGCGATGCCGGTGCGCGCGACGCGCTTCGCTCGGCGCTCGACGGCGTGCGCGACGTTGAACGACTTGCCAGCAAAGCCGCGGCAGGACGCGCCACTCCGCGCGAGCTGGCGGCACTCGGCACCTCGTTGTCGCGACTTCCCTCGGTCGAAGCGGCGGCGATTCGTCTTGCCGGTGCCGGTGTGATCAGCGCGTTGATGCAGCAGTGGGATGGGTGTGCCGAGATGGCGGGGTCTGTCCGCAGCACGCTCGTCGAGCGGCCGCCGCTGCAGCTCGGCGATGAGGCTACGATCGCCACCGGAGTGGATGACGAGCTCGATGCACTCCGCACATTGCGCGACGGCGGAAAGGACGCGATTGCGGCGATTCAGACGGAAGAGCGCGCACGCACCGGGATTCCGTCGCTCAAGGTGGGGTTCAACCGGGTGTTCGGCTACTTCATCGAGGTGACAAATGCCAATCGTGACCTCGTTCCCACCGACTACCAGCGTCGACAAACACTGACGGGTGCGGAACGCTTCGTCACGCCCGCGCTGAAGGAGTTCGAGGAGAAGGTGCTCACGGCTGCGGAGCGCATCGAGGAGCGCGAGCGTACGCTGTTCGACGGGCTGCGAACCGCAATTGGTCGCGAAGTGAGTCGAATTCAATGTGCAGCGCGCATCGTCGCGGAGCTGGATGTACTAGCCGGTCTCGCGGATGTCGCGGCGCGCGAGGGGTATGCCCGCCCAACACTCACCGATGGGTTCGACCTGGACATCCGGGCGGGCCGGCATCCCGTCGTGGAGCGCATGATGCCCCGCGACAAGTTCATCCCGAATGACGTGCGATTGGTCGAGGACGCACGCCTCATCATCCTCACTGGCCCCAACATGGCCGGAAAGAGCACCATCCTGCGGCAGATTGGCCTCATTGTGCTGATGGCGCAGTCGGGAAGCTTCGTTCCCGCCGATGCCGCGACGATCGGTGTCTGTGATCGTGTCTTCACGCGCGTGGGCGCGAGCGACAATCTCGTGCGAGGACAATCCACATTCATGGTGGAGATGTCCGAAACGAGCGCGATCCTGCATTCCGCAACAGCCAGTAGCCTTGTGTTGCTCGATGAGATCGGACGCGGCACCAGTACGTACGACGGTGTCTCCATCGCGTGGGCGGTCAGCGAGCATCTGCATGATGAAACACGGTGCAAGACCATGTTTGCCACGCACTATCACGAGCTTGTCCAGCTTGCCGACGAATTAGATGCAGTTCGAAACTATAATGTGGGTGTGCGGGAGGCCGGTGACCAAATCCTGTTCCTGCACCGGCTCCAACCCGGGGGCGCGGACCGATCGTACGGGATCGAGGTGGGTCGCCTGGCCGGCCTTCCAGCGCCCGTGATTGCGCGAGCCCGCAAGGTCCTCGCGCTTCTCGAAGGCGAGGCGGAGCACCTGGTGCCGTCGCTCTCTCCGGCGTTGAATGGTGCGGGCCGCCACAAGACGGCGCCGATCGCATCGGATCAACTCGGGCTCTTTGTCCCATCCGCTCGTGACGTGGCGGTGGAGCGATTGCGCGACATCGACGTCAACACGTTGACGCCACTCGCTGCGTTACAGCTCGTTGCCGAGCTCTCCGAGCAGGCCAAGGCGTGAAGTCGCTAACGCGGTGCACAGCAGCAGCACTCCTGTTGATCCAGGCCATGGGGTGCGGCGACCGGAGCGCGTCGCACAAAGTGGTGCAGGCCTTCCAGGTACGGCCAATGCATCCGGATGAGGAGCCAAAGGTGCTCAATACCGAGCTCCCATTCCGTTATCCTGCCGCTCTCTACGCGCGACGGATCCAGGGTAACGTTACCTTGCGGCTCCATGTGGATACGACGGGCCAGGTGCGCGCCGACTCGACCCGGATCGAGGAGTCCAGCGGATATGCCGCATTCGACTCCGCGGCGGTGAAAGGCTCACTCGACCTGCGTTTCGTGCCAGCCAAGCTCCACGGTGACCCCATTGCGACGACCGTGTTGTTTCCCATCTACTTCCGTCATCCGGAGGCGCATGCGCTTCCGGGCGACACGATCCTGAACAAGCCCGCTACACCATGACCCGCAATCTCCGTCCGTACGACAGTGTGCTCGATACCATCGGGTGGACGCCGCTCATCCGGCTGAACCGGATCGCGCGCGGCATTCGCACGCCCATCTACGGCAAGGCGGACTTCTTCAACCCTGGCGGCTCCGTGAAGGACCGCATCGGGATGCCGATCATCGAGGCCGCGGAACGCGAAGGACGGCTCAAGCCGGGCGGCACGATCGTCGAGGGGACAAGCGGCAACACCGGCGTGGGGCTCGCCATCGCCGCCGCCCTCAAGGGGTACAAGTGCATCTTCACGATGCCCGACAAGATGTCGCAGGAAAAAGTGCGATTGCTGAAGGCCTTCGGCGCCGAGGTGATCGTGACGCCGACCGCTGTGGCGCCGGATCATCCGGATAACTACGTGATGATGGCGAAGCGGATCGCGGAGGAAACACCGAACGCCGTCCTCGCGAACCAGTTCTACAACCAGGCGAACACGGACGCGCACTACGCGACGACTGGTCCCGAGCTCTGGGAGCAGACGGAAGGCCGCATCACGCACTTCGTCGCCGCGGCGGGCACCGGAGGTACCATCACGGGCGTCGGCCGCTACTTGAAGGAGAAGAATCCGGACATCAAGATCATCTCCGGCGATCCGCAGGGGTCCATCCTCGCCGAGCTGTGGCGTAGCAAGGGAGCGCACAAGATCGAAGGGGCACCGTACAAGGTCGAGGGCATTGGGCAGGACAAGCTGCCCGGCACGCTGGACCTCTCCGTCATCGATGACTACCGGACGGTGAGTGACCGGGACGCGTTCGCAATGGCTCGTCGCCTCACGCGCGAGGAAGGGCTGTTCGTGGGCGGATCAGCGGGACTCATCACGCACATCGCGCTGCAGGTGGCGCGGGATGTGGATGATCCGAACGCACTCGTCGTCACCTTCCTGTGTGACACGGGCGAACGTTACCTGTCGAAGCTGTACAACGACGAATGGATGCGCGAAAACCAGCTTCTCGAGCCGGACCGCATCACCCTCGGCGACCTGCTCGCACACAAGGTGGCCACGGCACCGGCCCACGTGGTGAGCGCCGCGCCGGGCCAGCAGGTCCGACAGGTGCTCGGCTTGATGCGCCTGCACGACGTATCGTTGCTTCCGGTACTCGAGGAAGGTCGCTGTGTCGGGAGCGTGACGGAATACGCGTTGACGCAGCGGGGCCTCGAAAGCTCGCGCTTCCTCGATGCAGTGGTTGGGGAAGTGATGGATGAGCCCTTCCCCGTGGTGGAGGCGGCGCAGGCCGTGGAGTCGGTCCAGAAGGTGCTATCGAAGGCGACGCCCGCTGTTCTTGTCCAGGAGAACGGTGCCATTTCCGGAATCGTGACGCGGAGCGACATGCTCGCGTACCTGATGAACAGGTAGTGTCAGACAGTCCGACTGCCTGATCAGGAAGTCGGCCGTCCATTTGAACCAATGGAGTAACGTGCGAATCACCGTGTTGATGGGCGGGACCTCTTCCGAGCGTGACGTTTCGCTCGCCTCCGGCTTGCGTATCTCCGAGGCGTTGCGGACGAAGGGGCACGAGGTGCGTACGGTGGACACCGCAAAGGGGGCGTTGAGCGAGGACGACGAACGCCGGATGCTCGCGGACGGTGTCGTCAAGCCGTTGCCACCAACGCCCGAAGAATTGGCGCGCATGAATGCCGAATCACTCGCGGAAACGGCCTCACGTCTTCCCAAGCGAGGAGACTGTGATGTCGCCTTCCTTGCGCTTCACGGCGGGCGGGGCGAGGATGGAACCATCCAGGCCCTGCTGGACCTGGCCGGCGTTCCTTATACCGGTAGTGGCCATCTCGCGAGCGCGCTCGCGATGGATAAGGACCTCTCGAAGCATCTCATGCGAGCGCAGGGCGTGCAAACGGCCGATTGGCGGATGGCGACCGACCCGGAAATCCTTCCCGATGCGGACTTGATTGGGGAGGCGCTGGGCTGGCCCGTGATCGTGAAACCCTCCAAGCAGGGTTCCACCGTGGGGCTCTCGATCGTCAAGGTCCCGTCGGAGTTGGCCGCCGCGATCACCGAGGCGTTCAACCATGACGACGAAGTGATGCTGGAGTCGTTCATTGCCGGTAGGGAACTGACCGTGAGCATCCTGGGCGGCACCGCGCTTCCCGTGGGCGAGATCATCGCGAAGAAGGAGATTTACGACTACGAGTGCAAGTACACGCCAGGCATGGCGATCGAGACGTTTCCGGCGGCGCTCAGTGCAAGCGAAGCCGCCGAGGTGCAGGAGCAGGCGCGGTTGACCTTTGCGGCGCTGAAGCTGAGTGGGTGTGCACGCATCGATTTCCGCATGACGGCAGCAGGGGAGTTCTACTGCCTGGAGGCGAACACGCTTCCGGGGATGACGGCCACGAGCCTCGTGCCGCAGGCGGCGGCGGCGGCGGGCATTGCGTTTCCGGATCTCTGCGAGCGAATTGCGGTACTTGCGGCAGGTGCCGCGGCCACCTTTCGAACCTGATCATGACACCTGGGAAAGGCAGGCTCCCCAGCCTGAGTGCAGCGCTTGCTGGCATTCCTGCTGGCATTCAAACTGTCGGACCGTGGAGCGGCCGTCGCCAGCTCATGGTGCGGTTCGCGGTCGAGGCGGAAACCGCCACGATCTATACGGCAGACGCGCTGCGGGGTGAGTTGACGCGTCTGTCGGCACGGTCGCACTACCACTCCGTGGCAATCGTGGGCGGCGATGCGTTGGCAGAGCACGAATTTCTGGAGAAGACGTTCAACCCGACGGGCAGCCTCCCGCTGATGATCGACCACGACGGACAGCGCCCCGAATCCCTTTACGGGTTGATGGACGTGCTCGCGCTGATGCAGGTGACGATGGATGGCGCGGAGGGTGCGCCGGCGGTGGAGAACGTGTGCAACTCAATCGACATTGCCGCGCGCAAGAAGGTGGCGCATGCTGTGGCGCTCGTGCCGGACGCGAGCCTCGGTGACGCCCCGCTTTTGCGAATCGTCGAACAGGTGCACGAGGCGAGTGAGGCCAGCCAAGTGGTGGTGCATCCCGAGGTCGACCGCTCGCCGGAGCAGGATCGTCGGTGGGTGCATTGGCTCGAGCGCGCGATGGCGGTGCACGGTGACGTGCGGATCCTGCCGCGTTGGCCAGTGAACGTGCGCGTGTTTCACGAGCAGGAAACCCGCAACGCACATTCGGGTTAGTACGTTGAATGAGAACGAGCTCGCGCTGAGGCGAGTGCATCCAGGTCCAGTAGCCGGCAGCAGCACAGTCCGATGGTCATTCCAATCCCGTACGAAGAGCATGACCCGCCCCGCCTGACACGGGGCGTGCGGGTGCTGCTCGCGATCTCCGTCGCGATGCTGTTCCTGCAGCGGACCGTGGTGAGCGACGCGGACGCGTTCGCCGTGCTCGGTTTCCAGGGGCGGAGTGTCTGGAGTGCGGTGACGTACATGTTCGTGCACTTCAGCGTGTGGCACCTGGTGCTGAACATGAGCGCGCTCCTGGTTTTCGGGCCCCGCCTCGAGGGCGCCATGGGCACACGGGCCTTCACGTTCTATTTTTTCTGGTGCGGGCTTGGCGGCGCGGTCTTTCACCTGCTCTTCGTGCGGAGCGGCCTGCTGCTCGGATCGTCTGCAGCGGTGTTCGGCGTGATGTTCGCCTATTGGCAACAGTGGCCGCGCGATGAGATCGCCCTGTTCGGCGCGATTCCGATGCGGGCGTGGGTGGTGGCGCTCGTCCTGCTCAGCGCGAACCTGGCGGCGGGCATTCTGGGACCGAGCGATCCGAGCTCCGGCGCCAACGGCTGGATCTACCTGGCGCACGTTGGCGGAATTGCCTTCGGATGGCTGTATTTCCGCACGCCCCCGGCCGCCAGTCTGGATCGCCTGCGGCAACGCATCTCACCTGCGCCCGACTACCAGGACGAGGCACCGCCGCGTGCCATTCCACGCACGCTTCCCCGCGCGCGGACGCAGCGGGACGAGGTGGACGAGATCGTGGCGAAGAGCAAGGCGGTCGCCAGCCAGAAGCGGCCGGCGACGCGGGTGGTCACGACGGTGCCACACACGCGAGAAGACGCGTCCATTGCGGAGCTGGACCGGCTACTCGACAAGATCTCGCTGACGGGGCTGCAGAGCCTCACGGTCGACGAACGCAATGTCCTTGACGAGTCGGTCAGGCGGCTGCGCGGAGAAGGCTGAACCGCGGCGCGCACGGATCACCAGTTCCGCCGGGAACGTGATGGTACAAAAAAAGAGCCCCCTGGACTTGCCAGGGGGCAGTACCGCCAGGCCGTTCTCCCGGCGGCAACGGCCGGCCCAGAGGGGACCGGCACGCCTCAACATACGATGGACGCACCGGGGAGCGCCAGAGCGACTTTTCGCGACTAAATTGCGCCGCATGCCGCGACCCGACCTGCTTGAGACCTTCCCGAACCCGTGCCCCGGGCGACCCTACGAGATCGCCATGGAGTGCCCAGAATTCACCTCACTCTGCCCCCTTGGCGGCATCGAGACCGACGCCGCCGAGCTGAAGCAGCTCGAGGGTGGTGCACCTGATTTTGCGACGATGCACATCGTCTACGTTCCGGACGACGTCTGCGTCGAGCTCAAGAGCCTCAAGCTCTATCTGTGGAGCTTCCGAAATGATGGCATCTTCTACGAGCGGGCCGTGAATCGCATCCTCGACGACCTTTCGGCGGCGGTCAATCCCGTCTGGATGGAAGTGCTGGGCGATTTCAACATACGTGGTGGCATCAAGAGTGTCATCACGGCGCGGGTGGGGGTTCGTTCGGCCGCACGCTGATCCCCTGTTGTGAGTGACGAAAGCGCAGGGCCAATGGGTCCGACTCCTGTGACCCGCGGCTTGCAGCTCTGCAGGGGCGCGTCCCTCACGGCTGGGTTGCGGCCTCGTGACGTATCCAATACGCTCGCTCTCTTGCTGCATCCCGCCACGGCAGCCTAGCTTTTGGCACTTCCCATCTCCTCCCAGAGAGCTTTCATGCTGAAAATCCGACCGCTAATCGGCCACGTTGCCGTTCTGGCGCTCCTCGCCGTTTCCGCGGGTTCACTCCAAGCGCAAGGCGTGACGACCGGCGCCTTGACCGGTACGATCACCGATGCAACCGGCGCGGCCGTGGAAGCCGCACAGGTTCAGGTGCGCAATGCAACGACCGGTTACAACATTGGCACGACGAGCCGATCCACCGGCGTCTTCAATATCCAGGGCATCGAGCCCAACCAGAACTATCGGATCACCGTGCGCCGCATCGGCTATGCGCCGATCACGCGTGACGGGATCACGATCGCGCTGGGACAGTCACGGCGTGAGGACTTCCGGCTGACGCGCGAGGTCGCGACGCTGGGCGAAGTGTCCATCACTGCATCTACCACCGATGCCGTAATAAACGCGTCCAAGACGGGTACCAGCACGTCGATCTCGGACTCCGCGTTGCGCCGCCTGCCGACGATCAATCGCAACTTCACCGACTTCGTGCAGCTGGTACCGCAGGTCTCGACGACCTCCGGGGCGTTGTCGGGCGGTGGCGTGAACCTTCGCCAGAACTCCATCCAGATCGATGGCGCGCAGTCGGGAGACCTTTTCGGCCTCGGCACCACCGGCCAGCCGGGAGCGCAGTCGAATGCCAAGTCCATCCCGCTCGATGCAGTGAAGGAGTATCAGGTGCTGTTGTCGCCGTTCGACGTCCGGCAGGGCAGCTTCGGCGGCCTGCTCATCAATGCCGTCACGAAGAGCGGCACGAACGAATGGCATGGCACCGTCTACGGCGATTCGCGCAGCCAGAGCCTCACGCGCTCGCAGCCGTACCTGCTGGCGTACAAGTCACAGCACGCGAGCGCATCGCTGGGTGGTCCTCTCATCAAGGACAAGTTGTTCCTCTTTGCGAGCGGCGAGATCCAGAAGCTCGATACTCCCGCGAGTGGCTCGTACATCGGTGCGTCCGACGCCTTCCTGACGCAATCATCGATCGATGCGGTGAATGCAGCCGCAGCGGCCTATGGCCTGGCGGATGGTGGCAATGGCAACCAGGTGTTCAAGACGAACCCCAACCGCAACGTGTTCGTCCGCATGGACGCCTACCTGCCGTTTTCGACGCGCCTGGTCCTCCGGCACAATTACGCCAGCGCGGACAACACGTCCTTCGGACGCGGCCTGCCCGCCACCACTACACCAACCTTCGGTCTCACGTCGAACTCGTACGCCATCAGCAACACGTCCAAGAGCAGCGTGGCCGAGCTGCTTACGAACCTGCCAAGCGGCGTGTACAACGAGTTCCTGGCCAACTACTCGACGATCAAGGACTTCCGCACGGTGCCGGTGAAATTTCCCCAGCTCACGATTCGCGGCGTTACTCGCACGGACAATCCGGCGCTCACGGCCAACGTCGTCCTCGGGACCGAGTCGTCGTCGCAAGGCAACGCGCTCGACCAGCGCACCATCGAGTTGACCGACAATGTCACCATCCCCGTCGGCTCGCACGCCATCACCATTGGCGGCAAGGCACTGTACTACAAGTCGATCAACCTGTTCGCGAATAATTCCAGCGGCAACTGGACATTCAATAACCTTGACCTGTTCACGAAGGGTATTGCCTCGTCGTACATCATCAGTTCCCCGGCGCCGACGGATCCCTACAACGGTCTCGCCACGATCAGGGCCGCCACGTACAGCGCGTATATCGAAGACGCGTTCCAGGCCACGCCGACGCTTTCGCTCACCTTTGGCGTGCGGATGGACAAGCCGAAGTTTGACAACCTGCCGCCCCTCAATCCGGAAGTCGTCGCGGACTACGGTCGCGAAACGAGCAGCGTGCCCACCGAAGCGCAGTATTCGCCCCGCTTCGGCTTCAACTGGGACGCCACCGGCAATCAACGGAACCAGGTTCGCGGTGGAGTCGGCTCCTTCAGTGGACCAACGCCGTTCGTGTACCTGTCCAATGCGTTCGGCAACTCCGGCCTGAGCGGCTTTTCATCCATCACGTGTAACGGCGGCACGCTCACGAACGCGTCGACCACATCGACGGGTGTTCCCGCGTTCACGTCGGCGAATGCGACCAACCCGCCGCTCAAGTGCCTTGACGGCACGCGCCCGAACGGCACGATCGCACCAGGCGCGGCGATCTCCGGACCGGCGGCCGGTGCGGCTGTCAACACGATCGATCCCAGCTTCAAGAATCCCAAGTACCTCAAGGCCTCTTTAGGCTACGATCACCGCTTTTTGAGCGGCATTGTGGGCACGCTGGAGGGGCTGTATACGCGCTCGCAGAACAACGCCTTCTATCGTAACCTCGCCCTGCCGGCGAACCCCGTCGCGCAGGATTCGCGCGGCCGCCAGCTGTACGGCGTACTCACGGCATCAGGCGCAACACCGACAACCAGCGGCCCGCGCTTGCAGGTGCTCGACGTCACGAACGCCTCGGGTGACTACACGTACAGCATGACGGCACAGCTTCAGAAGTCGTTCACCGACAACTTCGACGGATCCGTTGCCTACACGCATCAGGTATCGCGCGACGTCGTGTCCATTGCCAACAGCACGGCCGGGTCGAACTACCGCTTCCAGCGTGATGTCAGCGGCCGTCTCGACGACCTGAGCCTCGGTCGGTCGCGCTATGACCAGCCACATCGCATCATCGCCACCGGGTCCTACCGCTTCCCGACGTTCACTGATGTCTCGATCATCTACACCGGCAACTCAGGCGCGCCGTTCGACTACGTATACGGTGGGAGCGGCGGAACTACGGGCGATCTCAACGCCGACGGCCAGACAGTCAACGACTTGATGTACGTGCCGAAGAATGCGCTGGACCAGACCGAGATTCTTTTCCAGGGCTACAACGGTGCGTGTACGCCGGCCGCCACCTGTTCGGCCGCAGCCGCGCGGGCCACGTCGGCCAGCCAGGCGCAGGCGTTCGAGGACTTCATCGCTGGCATGCCCTGCCTGAACGAGCAGCGCGGAACGATCATGACACGCAACACCTGCCGCGCTCCGTGGATCAACGAATTCGACGTTTCCGCAGCGCAGTCACTTGGCAAGCTTGGTGGTCGCGCCTTCGAGAACCTGCAAGTGCGCATCGACATCATCAACTTTGGTAATCTCCTCAACAAGAACTGGGGACGTCAGGCGTTCGAAAGCTCCACCGCGTGCGGAGGCGGTTGCGGCACGAACACGGCCCTCGCGCACACCGGCAACGCGCTGCCGTCCGGTGTCACGACGAACAGCCCGCTGGCGCAGGGCATCTTCACCTTCAATCCGACGTTCAAGGCGTTCAACTCCGACAATGCTGCCTCGAACTACCGGATGCAGCTGTCGATGCGATACAGCTTCTAGCCCGATCAGGATCTAGAACACGCTCCCGGGGACTTCGGTTTCCGGGAGCGTTCCTGTCTACGGCGCATCGAGACCTCGCGAAGGCCCGCAGGGGGTACACGATACGTGTCGGGGTCGCTAAACTATGACTCCGCTTGTGGATAGTGGATGGCCAGGTAGCTCAGTTGGTAGAGCAACGGACTGAAAATCCGTGTGTCGTCGGTTCGATTCCGACCCTGGCCACTCGAAAACCCTCATGAAAACCACGTAACTCGTGGTTGCATGAGGGTTTTCGCATTTTGGCGTGAGGTCGCATGTGGGTGGATACGGTCGCATGAGGGTGCTCGTGGTGGTGCGTCCTGTCACAGGTTTTGCCACAGGTATTTACCGCGCGTAGACGTATGATCTTGCACGCATGCCATCAGGTCGAGCCCGCCGTACTTGCTGAGTGAATGGAACGATACTGCATTCACGGAAACGATGTAGGGTCGAGGATTCTCCGTCGCCGCAGCTAAGGCGATATAGCGGTTCTCGCATCGCGTTGGGGACGCTATATATGCCCACGCACGAATCCGGGGACTTGTCGGCGCAGACGGTGGGCAAGTGGCGCACCCGATTTCTCGCGCAGGGTCTCGATGGGTTGCTCGATGCGCCGCGGCCAGGCGCGCCCCGCACGATTACCGCAAGACGCTCGAGGAACGTCCGCCGGCGGATGAGGCAACGCACTGGAGTACGCGCATAATGGCGCAGGCGGCGGGCGTGACGCAGACCGCCGTGGTGCGAGTTGTCGCGCTCAACAGACACAACAATCGTATCACGGATGTGTTCGCTCAGAAGTAGTGCAAGGGGGGGGGGGTGGTGAAGCGCTACCCGCCTTATCTCTTAAACCCCACATGGCCTCCATTGCGCTACCGGAGAGGCTTAGCGGCGACACCTTGTCGGACACAAAGTGGCGCGCGTGGATCGTGAGCCTCTACGGGTGTGTGCCTTCGTGAATCGTCCGCCAGATGGCTAACGAGTCCGCATAGCTACCGTTGAATTTGGAGGGGGTCAAGCAGCGCGAGCGTCTCGCAGACAATGCGCGGAAACCTTGACGCGGCGCCATCCCAAGGTTGCCTTGCAGCGCCGCTTGCACGAATGCGAAGAGCGAAGGAAACATGGGTTGGGATAGGCGCGTCCTGTCAGCACTTCGCGCCGCGCACTGGGTAGCAATTTTGCGTGGAAAACGACTCCGACTCGGTCCTTGCTCATGCGCCACGCAGAAGCGTACTTGAGAGTGGCGGATAGGCGCCAACATGGCCATGAATTGAAGGCGGTGTTCTGGCAGGCACAACTCGTCGCAGGCGAGCAAGTTCCAGTTCTAGGAGCAGGCTGGCGAGCGCGACACTCGTCGCCGGATAGGCCCGACCCAAGAAACGCACGCAGGTCCCTTTCCGGCTACCGTCTCGAGAGACGCTAACGCTTAGCGCGTAGGTGTGCCTCAACCTTTTCTGCAGAATTGCCGACTGCGTGCACAGCGGCGGCGAGCTGCTCCTTCGTCACGCCGAACTTCTGCGTCCAGTAGCGGACTTCGTAGTCTTCTGTCAGACTGATGCGGCTACGGTCCTGAGGTCCGCGGTTCGATTTATCGTCGGCCATCGAAATCTCTCCTTCCGGCAATGCCGGAATCTGGTGTTTGCATAGACAGCTCGCTCTCGCCTGAGGCGCCGCGGAAGAGTGTGACGTTCGCGTTCACTTGACGCTTGCTCAGCGATGCATCGGTCTTCCTCTTGACGAAGCACGCTTGGACATCTTCCCCTGAGCGCCGCGCGGCCGCATCGACGGATTGTGACCAGTTCGCCGTTCGATGCGAGATCGAACTGGCGTAACAGACAGCAAGCTGCGGTCCAAATTTCGGTTGAAGCTGTCCCAACGTCCAATCAAGAACTGCGGGCCACTCAGTGACCTACTCAGCTGGAGAGTGTTAGCCGCAACCGAGAACCCCGCGCCATCCGCCGTGGGGAGCGCCGGCGACTGACGAACTTTGAACCGGTGGAGACTGAGGCACCTCTCCTACTGCTAGTCTGAGGGACGTATTCTCCACGGCGCGCTCGCTAAGACAAGGCGAGCGGCAATTTTACCGAAATACGCGTGCCTCTGATAAAGACTCGGCAGTCATGCTACGCGCCAAGTCGGTTATCTGCGCCGAGCGCCGAAACGCTCCACTTGGTTCGCTGCGATCTCCAACGCGTTGATCTGGGCGATGATCTGCTCGTGATGCTCCCGTGCCGCAGCTGACATGTGCCGAGGACAGACCGAGGACACCAGCGCAGCACCGAGGGCGGGCGAGGTAGCCAACGAACGCGCCAATGACGGCTTCATCGGTTGCGAAGCAACGCAGATACTCATTGATACTATCTCCATTTTCACTGGCCAAGTCCTTTGCGGCGTGACAGCCAATTCAGTTTGTGAGGCGGTATCAACACGACCTCGCCGCTGCATTTCGCTAGTGCGCCACACGATGAGCGAAGGGACGAAGGCTCAAACCGGCTGTACCCGTCGAATGCAATCCTGCTGAGGACCGGCGCGCCGCCTTGCCGCCGTCGGCCCCCCATGGCCCTAACTAAAGCACGGGCTGAAATCCAAGGTGCCATAGCGAGTGGGAAATCGCCCCCCCAACCTTCTTGTGAAGCACCCGAGAGGCCAGCGCCGCACGCGGTGCCGTCATCACGTCTCTATAGGCGAATGACGTCACTCATGGAGGCAGAGGATGGCCAACGATGCGAAACCCAAACCTTGGGACTCCGAATACCCTGCGGTCTCCTACTCAGAGTCGCAAGACAGGCGTCGGAGGCGATGCGCTCGTTCGCACTATCACTCAGTGTTTACGGCGCACCAAGGGTGGAGGGCGAAGCCACACAGCGACTCGTGGCGCGCATACCGTGCGAAGAAGGCCGTGCCGCTCAGTACCGCGGTGGGCACCGCTGTGCATGAGGCGGCCGGTCAATGTGTGGAAGCCATCCGGAAAGGATCGGGCATACCATCGTTCGATGCACTGCGCGCTACTGCGGCTGCCTCGCTAAATGCACGATGGCGCAACTCACGGCGGAACCTTGGTGGATTCATGCGCGAACCAAAGCGGGTGCCCGTTTTCCTAGAGGCGCTCTACGGCGACGCCCCGACTCGCTCCGACCTTCTTCGCGCAAATCAGGTGCTCGACCGAGCTCTCTGGGGGCTGGTGCGATGTGAAATAGTATGGTACTGGGTTCGCTCCGCAGAGGCTGCAGACGTCATCGTAATGGCCCCATTTACGTCTGTCGAGATTATGACTCCGCAAGGGAAGACGACGTGCTACGGAGCGGCCGATTTGATTGTTCGGCCGTCGCCAACCGCTCCTTGGCATATCATCGACTTCAAGACTGGCAGCGCCGACGGTGTCGTCGATCAGATACTGACGTATGCACTGGTGGCGCGGGATTCACTGCATTTGAGTGTGGCCACCGGCTGCACCGGCGTCGTAGTGGCACTCGGCGAGCATCCGGACGATGCGGTATCCGTGTTTTGGGTGTCCGAACAAGACTTGGCGGGCGCAAGTCAAAGGCTGCAAGAAAATATCGAGGAGGTACGCTCTCTACTGGCGAATCAACAAAGCGGAGCGCCTCGTCCAATCGAAGCATTTCCGCAGACCCTAAGTCCGCGGGCGTGCTCTTGGTGCGCCTTCCGTGTCCTTTGTCATCCCGATCAGGTGGCGGAAGATGCGATTATTGCCTCGCGCCCCATTCCGCGCATGACGGCCGCGTAACGCGCCGCTACTTCTTGCGCAGACCGCGACCGGCAGCCTCTGCAGCTCGCCGTGCAAGGTTCCGGTCGCGGCTGACGCCACCATCTGCGGACTCCGCGCCCGTGTCAGATCGCTCGTCTGGCGTGTCCTGGTGACTTGTGTCCGCGGACGAATACTGTTTGCTGCGACCCGCGGCGATGCGGAGACGCGCGCCTAGTCGGCGGAAAAGGTCAGATATAGAGGAAAACATCTCGTCCTATGGTGGGAACTGCGCGTTGATTCTTATCAGGAGGGCGCCCTTGAACCAAAGACCTGCTTCGAGATCCAAGGGCGTGCTAGGAAAGCTACAGCCATCTGTTGCGGCACGAGCACGCTCCGACGAACCCTTTACAAGGATTCCAAGAGCACTACGCTGCAGCAACCTCCGCGAGTACCGTCTCATCTTTTCGCCAAATTTGCTGACTAGCCGAAGATGATTGAGC
>JALYVY010000423.1 GCA_030852985.1 Gemmatimonadota bacterium
ATCACAGCGTGAGCGACACGCACATATCGCCGACCGCCGTATCAGCACGCCGACGGCATCCCGTCAGCCCAGGTCAGCCCACGGGCTGAATATTTACCCTCATCGGGCTTGACGGTACCGAGTTTCCCTTAGCGTTGACCGTACCTAAACCGCATTTCATGAGCGCGCCTCGATGGAGTCGATCGCCGTCGGCGAGGTCGGGGCGGTAGGTTCGATGCCATGGATTTGCGCGAGATGCGTGGCCTGCCCACGCGTCACCCGTGGGAATTGTCCCGCGCTCGTTTTTTTCGCACACTGCTCGCCGACGAAGGAATGCTCGGCAGGGGATCGCGTGTGCTCGACGTGGGGTCGGGAGACGGGTACGTCGCGCGCGAGCTTGCGGCCGCGATGCCGGGCGACGGTGAGGTGGTCTGCTTCGACACCCACTACTCCGAGCAGCATCTGTGCAAGCTGAAGCAAGAAGCTGGCGGAACCTCACGCGTGCGCTTTACCCGCGACTCGCCGGAGGGTCTGTTCGATCTGATCCTGCTGCTCGACGTGATCGAGCACGTGGAGGATGACCGGGCGCTTCTCGCGGGCTTGTTGCGCGACAGGCTACGGCAAGGGGGTGTGGTCCTGGTGAGCGTGCCCGCATGGCAGGCGCTCTACACCCGCCACGATCTGTTCCTCGGGCACCACCGGCGCTACCGCCCCGCCGACCTGTACCGGTTGCTGGCAGACGTCGGTTTGCAGCAGGTTCGTGACGGAGGCCTCTTTCACGGGCTGCTCCTGCCACGCGCGCTGGAGAAGCTGTCCGAGCTTGCGCGCGGGGTCCGGTCGCGCCCCGGCGTCGAGGGGCTGGGAGGTGACAAGACAAATGTGGCCGCGGAGGCTGACGGCGAGATGGGAATCGGCGGTTGGAATCATGGCCCGAGCCTCACGGCAGCGGTGACCGCGGCTCTCGCCGCCGACAATGTCCTGTCAGGTCTCGCCTCCCGCGCCGGCGTCGGATTGCCCGGGCTCAGCACCTGGGCCCTCTGCCGCAAAGCGTGATGCGCGCCTCACGACGACTCGGAGCGTCCTCCTCGTCGCCCTCGGTGAGAACGCCGGCCAGCGCGAATATGTGCGAGAACTGTCACTTAACCCGGAAATCGCTGGTGAAGACGCTTGCAACCGGGACGAATCGCGTCTTTGACGATACCGGGGTTAGCGTAGGCCTCTCCTTAACCCCGGAGCGTTGATCCCCCCTTAATAAGCGCGCCCTGGTAACGTCAATCGCCGTTCGACGGATGTTCACGCCCATCTTGCAGAGTTCCCTGCACAGGTCAGCCGCCGCCGGTCCGGACAGTACGTTCGGGGGACCGGACCTCACGAGCGAGGCCGGGACGGCGTACGGCTCACGGAACCTACCCAGGCCCGCCTCCTCAAGTACGGAATGGAGTGTCGCGTGGCAGGTTCGGTCAGCTCTCGGCTCCAGCGGGAGAATCCATCTCACCACCAGAGATCAGCAACGCGACAGTGCGAGGTTCAGTGCGCAGCTCAATGAAGCTTGCGGAGTCCCTGACCCTCTCCACCCGAAGCCTGCTGGGGCGCATCGCGCTGCTCTGCGCCGGCATCCGCATCGCGCTTGAAGCAATCGGTCTGGGCTCACTCGCTGCGCATGATCAACCTGTTTGGACGAACGCGCTCGAACTATGGAACCGGTGGGACGCTCCCCATTACCTTCGGCTCGCCGAAGTCGGGTACGTCCAGTCGTCGCCGCCACCCAACGCTGACGATCCGTTCTTCATCGTGTTCTTCCCGTTCTTCCCCCTTGCGGTGCATATCGTCGCTTTTGTTCTGCAGGACATCCTCCTCTCGGCGCTCGTCGTGTCGTTCGCGGCAAGCGTGGGAGCCGGCTATTTCCTCTTCAGGCTCGTCGCTCTCGACACCGACGAGGCGACGGCGTGGCGGGCGGTGCTCCTGCTTTTCTCGTTTCCGACCGCATACTTCCTCGCCGCGCCGTTCAGCGAGGCGCTGTTCCTCTTTGCCGTGCTCGCCTCCGTCTACGCCGCGCGCACCGGCACCTGGGCAGGCGCTGGAATCGCCGGAGCTCTCGCGACAGGCACCCGTGTGGTCGGTATCGCGCTGGCGCCAGCCCTCCTCGCGGAGGTCTTCGCCAGGAGGGCTGGCGTAGGCGATCGCGTTCGCAGGCTGGCCTGGATCTCGCTTTCCGGGGCGGGTCTCCTGACGTATCTGGCGATCAACCAAATCGTCTACGGCAACCCGCTGTGGTTTCTTGAGGTACAGCGTACGCACTGGTCCAATCAAGCTGCGGCCCCCTGGCAACCGGTGAAGGAGGCGATCATGGCGCTCGTGGCCGGGGGCAATGGCTCCACATTCACCTTTATATACGGTGGACGCGTCGCGGGAGCCCTCGTCGCGTTTCCTCTCCTTGTCCTTGCGATACGGCGGCTGCGACTGGGAGATGTGTTATAT